>DATJVT010000412.1:0-3653 GCA_035501695.1 Terriglobia bacterium
ATCCGGTCCGGTGGACGAACACGTTCAACGCCTGCGAAGTTTCACGCCGCGGGAATGGGAGAGACAACTCCACTGGCTGAGCCTTAGCGGCCTTGCCCTGACCTTCTGGCAGCGTTTGCAGAACTCGAGTGCAGAAGGCGCAATTCCGCCCCGGGTGCGAACTGCCCTGAGGGGATATTATTCGGACCACTGCCAACGTGTCGCGGTGCTGAGGGATGAGTTTGACTCTCTCAATCGGCGGTTTGAGTGCGCCGGGGTCGAACACGCCGTTTGGAAAGGTTTTGCCCTTATCCCGGAATACTGCCCGGATGCCTGCCTCCGGCCCAGCTATGATTATGACTACCTGATTTCCCGTGACACGTGGAAGCTTGCGCAGAAGGAGTTGCAAGTGTCCGGATATGTCTGCAAGACGGATCCCGGCACCGGGACACGCCGCACCTTCAGACCTCGCCTTGCTTCCCCGGTCGTCCCACCCTCGCCGCAGGGTCTCTATTCATCGACGCTACCACGCAATGTGGAACTGCATTTGGATCCCTGGGATGGAAGATCCCTCCGCATATCCCTGAGAGTTCCTGACCACCCCCTGGACCGTAGGGTGCGCCGAAGTTGGCAGGGACTGGATTTTTATTCTTTAACCGCACACGACACTTTCATCTTTCAGGCGCTGCACGCTTTTCAGCACATTCTTCACAATTGGTGCCGCCTCGGCTGGCTCTGGGAGATTGCTCATTTTCTTGAAAGCCGCTCGGCGGACTCTCCGTTCTGGCAGGAAATGAGCGCCTCTCTTGATATCGACGAACCCTTGGCGCAGGTTGTCGCGCTCGTGGTCCATCTTGCCGGGGGCCTGTTTCAAGCACCAAGCCCCGTCCCCATTAAAGACAAATTGTTGGGAGCAATCCGGGGGCGGCTCACTCAATGGGTTGAACGCTACGGAATGGCCTCTGCCCTCGATAACTTCCACGGTGACAAGAGCGCGCTCCTCCTCCACCGTGAGTTCGTGAGGGACCCGGGGGATTGGCGGGAGATCCGAAGGAAGCGCCTCTTTCCCTTCCACAACCCGAATCGCTTTGTAGGATCGGTCGCGCCCGGCGCCTCAGCTCCTCTTCCGGAAAGCTGCATACAGGGAGCGTATGTCGTTCGGCGGCTGATTCACCATTTGTTAACCGGCGTTGGCTATGCCTGGGAATCTGCCCGATGGAAGTACCGCCGTCGCGGGGGCGCCGCCCGGCTCTCTTGATGGAAATTCCTCGTTGTTTAGCCAGCGCCGGGCAGAAGCACAGAGAACCGGACGAATGAAATCACAGCTCACCATCGACGCGCGATGGCTTAAGGGCGGAATTGGAACTTACACCCGCCACCTGCTGGAAGGATTGGGGAAACATGGCAACGGGTTTGATGTGCATGCCATTACCAGGGGCGAGCACCGGCGGGAGGTGGAGCAATGGTGCCCGCGAGTCAGCGTGGTCGACGCGCGGATCTACACGGCGCGGGAACAGTGGGCCGTGCCCTGGGCCGCCAGGGGGTGCGGCTTGCTGCATGTTCCTCATTACAACGCACCACTTTTCGAACGAGCTCCCATGGTGATTACGATTCACGACGTCATCCACCTTACTGACCCGGCGTATGGGAGGAGTTTCAAGGCGTGGGCTTATGCCCGCCTGATGTTATATAAGGCCGCTCGCAAGGCAGCGCGCATCATCACCGTTTCCGAATACTCCAAGGATCAGATAATCGAGCGGCTAGACGTTCCGAATGCGAAGGTCAGCACGATCCCCAATGGCGCGGACAAGGAATTCCTGCCGATGGATAAGGGCACCGCGTTTCGCAGGGTCTCAACGGCTCTGGGAATCCGCGGCCCGTACCTCCTTTTCGTCGGAGGGCTGAAGCCCCACAAGAACGTTGCCACCTTGCTGAGGGCGTTTGCGCTGCTCCGGGAACGCCGGGAGATCTCGCAGCGGCTGGTGATTCTGGGCCACGGGGAGCGGGTGTATGACGAATTGGTTCGGGAATGCCTCCGGTTGCAAATCGGCCCCTGGGTTGACTTCGTTGCGCCGGTGCATCGCGCGCTTTTGCCCCAGGTTTATGCCGCCGCAGACACCCTGGTAATGCCTTCTACGGCCGAGGGATTCGGGCTGCCCGTTCTGGAGGCGATGGCCTGCGGGACACCCGTCATCTGCTCGCAAGCGGCGTCCCTGCCCGAGGTGGGGGGGGATGCGGCGCTGTATTTTGATCCTCGAAGCGTGGAAGGCCTCGCGGATGCTATGGAGCGGTTGTTGGATTCAACAGAGTTGCGGGAAGCCATGCGAAACAAAGGTCTGGCGCAGGCTTCCCGGTTCACATGGAAGGAATCCGTCGAGCGGCACATCCAGGTCTATCGCGCCGCGCTCGGTTGATGGGGTGTACGTTGCGAGTCGCCATTGTTCATTACTGGCTGTTAAATCGACGCGGCGGCGAACGCGTAATCGAGGCGCTATGCGAGCTGTTTCCGCAGTCGGACCTTTTTGCCCTCGTTGCCAATCCCGGCTTGCTTTCGCCGGAACTGCGCGAGCACAAGCTGACGACCTCCTGGCTGCAAAAGATGCCGGGGAGCGCCAGGTGGCACCGCTACCTGCTGCCTTTGTACCCATTGGCGGTCGAGCAGTTCGATTTGCGGGGGTACGACCTGGTGATTTCCACCGAGTCCGGCCCGGCCAAAGGAGTGCTGACGGCGCCGGAGACCTGCCATATCTGCTATTGCTCCACGCCCATGAGGTACATCTGGAATTCCTACCATGAGTACAAAAACGGGAGCGGCCTTGGGCCGGTGGGAAAACTGCTCTTTGGAATTACCGCGCACTACGCGCGAATGTGGGACCTGGCGAGCGCGGCACGCGTCGATTACTTTGCGGCCAATTCGCAACACATCGCGGCGCGCATCAGAAAGTACTATCGCCGGCAAGCAGAAGTGATCTACCCCCCCGTCAGGGTAAGCGGAGCGCCTCCGCACGAAGCTACCCAGGACTATTACCTCTACGTCGGCCAACTGGTGAATTACAAGCGGGTCGACCTGGCCATTGCAGCCTGCAACCAACTGGGACGGTCGCTGAGGGTGGTGGGCCTGGGGGAGGAATACCATCGGCTGCGGCGGATGGCGGGGAAGACCGTAAGCTTCTTGGGGGGAGCTCTGTCCGACGAAGAGGTATGGAAACAGTACTCGGGTTGCCGGGCCTTGCTGTTTCCCGGGGAAGAGGACTTCGGGATTGTGCCCGTGGAAGCGCAAGCCTGCGGCCGTCCGGTGATTGCGTTCGGCAGGGGAGGGGCGCGGGAAACGATCCTGGGGGCGGATGGGGGTGGCTTCAGAAACCCGGAGCGGTCGACGGGGGTTTTCTTCGCGCGGCAGGAGGTGAGTTCGCTGGTCCAGGCGATCCGGGACTTTGAGAAAATAGAACACCGATTCTCACCCTTCTTGATTCGCCATAACGCCGAACGATTCGACAAGCAGCATTTCCTGGGGAGGATGGCCAGCTTCGTCGCGGAAAAACTGGCCGAACATCGCGAACCAGGCCGGCTTGATCAGCAGCAGGAATACGCGACGGTCGCCGCCGACGGGCGCTGACGGCGAGAGGGCTCGCGCTATTATCGAATGCCCGCGCGGAGCGCCCCGCATCACGAGC
>DATJVT010000413.1:0-13167 GCA_035501695.1 Terriglobia bacterium
TCGATACTGCCAAGGATAATTAACCTGCCTGAGGAGCGGAGAGATTTGCCTCGGAACGTAGGTAATCCGCCGCACGATTCAAACGGGTCGCCACCCGCTCCCGTCCCAGCACTAACATTACTTCAAACAAGCTTGGAGCAACGGCCTGTCCGGTCAATGCCACGCGCGTGGCGTTGATCAGCAATCCTGCCTTGACACCTTTTTCTTCGGCGAGGCCGCGCAGAGTTTCCTCGGTTCGGACCAGATCGAAGGGTTCAACCGTAGCGACACGTTCAGCCAGCGCAGCTAAAAGTGCGGGCAGCGCCGCATCTTTCCAATACTTCTTAACCGCGTCGGGGTCATAGGCGAAATCATCAGTGAAGAAAGCCCGGAAGGCGCCGGCAAAGTCTTTGAGCGTCCGGGTCCGCGATTGAAGCAAGAGGATGGTTCGCCTGAAGGCCTCCTCGTCATGAGTGGGCGGTCGATTGGCGCTTGTCGATTGCCCAGCGAGAGCTTCCAATTGCAGACCGCCGATTCCCGCCTGCAGCATCAATCCCGCCCCCGCCAATTCTTCCGCAACGAGAGGCAGCAACCGCTCCGCCGGCAGGTGTCGGAGGTACTCGCTGTTCATCCACGCCAGCTTTTCGAGATCGAAGACGGCATTTGACTTGGAAACCGCCGCGAGATCAAAACCACGGATCATCTCCTCGATCGGCACAATCTCCTTCTGGCCTGGAGGGGTCCAACCCAGCAGGCCCAGGAAATTGACGAGGGCCTCGGGCAGGACACCCTGTTCGCGATAGGCACCCACCGAGGTTGCCCCGTGACGCTTCGACAATCGCTGCTTATCGGGCCCGAGAATCAGAGGGAGGTGCGCAAAGACCGGCAGCGGCGCCCCCAGCGCCTGATACATCAGAATCTGCTTGGGTGTATTGGAAATATGGTCGGCGCCGCGAATCACATGGGTGATACGGAGGTCGAGATCATCAGCCACTACCCCGAGGTGATAGGTAGGATGACCATCCGAGCGGAGCAGTACGAAGTCTTCAAGGTCGCGGTGTTCAACTTCAATGTGGCCGAATACTGTGTCCTCAAAGCTGGTCTGGCCGCTATCCGGCACACGGAAGCGGATTGCCGCGGGGCGGCCCTCGCCGCGCAACCGTTCCCGGTCTGCCTGGGAAAGAGCGCGACACGCGCCATCGTACTTCCAGGCACGGCGCTCGGACTCCGCCTTGGCGCGCTTGGACTGAAGTTCCTCCGGAGCGCAGAAGCAGGGGTAAGCGTGGCCGGAGTGCTCGAGGTCACGGGCCATGGCGGCATAGCGTTCGAGCCGCTGAGATTGATAGACTGGACCTTCGTCCCAAGTGAGTCCGAGCCATTCCAGGCTTTCCAGAATGGCCGTCGTGAGCTCTGGCTTCGACCGGTCCACATCGGTATCCTCGATGCGGAGGATCAAGGCCCCGCCCACATGCCGGGCGTAGAGCCAGTTGTACAGCGCAGTACGCGCACCTCCTACATGGAGATACCCGGTAGGTGAGGGGGCGAAGCGAACGCGGATTTCGCTCATCATGCTTTCCCGGGGGCCTTGGGTGGGGCCGGCGCCGGAGGAGGCAACTCGGAAAGGTATTTCCCCAGAATAGAACCCACCGTGGTAAGCTGCGCCAGGTCTGACTGCGTGAAGTCAGGGCCCACGCGTTCACCCGGGCGGGCCTTGCGGCTGATCTGAATGACCCCGACCACCTTTCCCTCCACAATCATGGGCGAGCTCATGATCTTCTGAATAGGCACCGCCTTCTCCCCCTCCGCGAGGTCGACCGCTTCAAACACGGTGGGGTGCTTGTAGGTGGGAAAGTTGTTCACGATCTCGCCGCGTTTCTCCCGGATGGTCTTAGCGGCCAGGGAGTGTGTGGTGGTAAGGGGAATAAGGCCGATTTTCGATAGTTTGATAGGGAAAAGGAACCCCAGCATTCGCCTGTCGGGGGAAAGTTGCAGGATGGCAACCTCCTCTTTCTTGGCCTGGAAACCGTTCGATATTTGGGCCGTCAATCGATTTAAATCTTGGTCAGAAGGAGGAGCACCCGTCTTGCGCATCTCGTCTACCAGCTTGGCGACAACCAGCACCAGATCCATTTCTGCCATAACATGACGCTCCACTCAGAGTTCACGCCAAACGCGCTATTATACAGAACGTATCGATGGCAAGCAATCGCGTCACAGTTTTGTTTGACAAAACCCTGCGTGCCTCCCGATAATTGCTGGTTCCTGGTCTATGCTGATTCGACGCTTTGATTCATGCGCAGCAAGCTGCGTGCTGCTCCTCTTATGGATGGAGCAGGGCGCCCCGATGCAGTCCTTTGCCCAAACTCCTGCCGAATCCGCACAGGTGGCAGCGCAGGCGCTTGCCCACGCCATCATCATCGACACGCACGCCGACACTCCTCAAGTCATCCTTGAGGAAGGCTATGACCTGGCCGCCCCCGACAGCCCTTACATGATCAGCATCCCCAAAATGCGAGCCGGCCATTTGGGCGCCGAGTTTTTCTCCATCTGGGTGGACGTGAAGTGGCCCCAACAGGACCTGGTTCACCGCGCTCTCGACTTGATCGACGTGACCCAGCAGCAGACAGCAAAGCATCCGGACGCCCTGGGCCTTGCCACCACGGCCGGCGATATTGAACGCCTGCACCGCGAAGGGAAAATCGCCATCCTGATGGGAGTCGAAGGCGGGCACGAGATCGAGGGTGACCTCCATGTGCTCGACATTTTCTATCGCCTGGGTGTTCGCTACATGACTTTGACTCACACCCAGAACAACGAACTGGGCGATTCCTCGGGTGACAAGCCGCGTTGGAACGGCCTCTCGCCGCTGGGCCGCCAGGCGGTTGTGCGCATGAACCAACTCGGCATGATGGTGGACATTTCGCATGTGTCCGACCATACTTTTTACGACGTCCTGGCGTTGAGCAAGGCTCCCGTCATTGCATCCCATTCCTCATGCCGCGCCCTGTGCAGCGCGCCCCGCAATATGACCGACGACATGATCCGCGCCCTCGCCAAGAACGGCGGTGTGATGGATATCAACTATTTTTCCGGGTTCCTCAGCCAGGTTTACCTGGACGCCTACGCCAGGATTTCGAAGCAGGTCGATGCCGCGGTTGACGCCGCACGCGCGGATTCCGCCAAGCAAGGCAAACGCCTTTCCTACCTCGAAGAACTCCGCATTCAGCAAGCATTGGTTAAAGACCTGCCGGCGCCATCCTTCACGGTCATTGCCGACCATATTGACCATGCCGTGAAGGTGGGCGGAATCGATCACGTCGGCCTCGGCTCCGACTTCGACGGCATTGACTCTGCACCGCGCGGGATGGAGGACACTTCGAAAATACCTGATCTGGTCCGCGAGCTCGCCCGTCGCGGTTATGCTGAAAAGGACCTGGAAAAGATCCTGGGCGGCAATGTCCTGCGCGTCATGCGGCAGGTGGAACAGGCTGCCGGCCGTTGAAACTTTCCAAGAACCCTGGAGGCTCTATGAGGAAGAGAATTGTCTCAATCGCTATGTTCGCTGCGCTTGCCATTGCCCCGATGGCCGCCTCGCTGTGGGCTGCTCCTCAAGCTGGATCCCCATCAGGTAAGCCGGCTGCCTCGGCGGCACATCCGGGGGCGCCCGCGCATGCCGGCACCGCATCTCTCCTCAACCCGGCAACCCTCAAGCTCCAGGCGCCCGCCGTTTTCGATATCAGGTTTACCACCACCAAGGGGGATTTTGTTGTGGAGGTAACGCGGGCCTGGGCGCCGCGCGGGGCGGACCGATTTTACAACCTGGTGAAAAACCGTTTTTATGACGATGCGGCGTTCTTCCGGGTGATGCAGGGATTCGTGGCGCAATTCGGCATCAGCGCCCGGCCGGATGTTTCCCAGGCATGGGCGAACGCCACCATCGAAGATGACCCCGTCAGCCAACACAACACGCGGGGAACGCTCACCTTCGCCACCGCCGGGGCCAACACTCGAACCACCCAGATCTTCATTAACCTGGCGGATAACTCCAACCTGGATGGCATGGGCTTCACGCCGTTCGGCAAGGTGGTCAGCGGCATGGATGTAGTGGATAAACTCTATAGCGAGTATGGCGATGGAGCGCCCGACGGCAATGGGCCTGACCAGAACCGCCTGGAACGAGAGGGGAAGCCGTACCTTGAAAAGTCCTTCCCCTTGTTGGATAGCATAAAGGCAACCGTTCTCGTGCCTCCCGCGCCGGCAGCGAGGCCCCCGGCATCGGGACCGGCGAAGTAACTCCATTCCTCGCCGTATGCTGATGAGCGCAATCCGGCTTTCGCAAGAGTGCAGCAACGCAGGTCCGGCGCTCTGCCCGACCCAATTACGGAACAGGAGAAATCATGAGTGATTTGAAGGCTGGAAAGTACGTTGTGTTTGACACGACTCTAGGCGAAATCATCTGCGAGCTTTACCCCGAGAAGGCGCCTGTCACGGTCCAGAACTTCATCGGACTGGCGGAGGGGACGAAAGAGTTTACGGATCCGCAAACTCGCGAGCCCGTCAAGCGCCACTTCTATAATGGCTTAACCTTTCATCGGGTAATACCCAAATTCATGATCCAGGGAGGCTGTCCGCTCGGCTCCGGGACGGGTGGGCCCGGCTACAAGTTTCAGGATGAATTCTCCAAAGACCTGTCGTTTGACCGCCCCGGCCGCCTGGCGATGGCCAACGCCGGCCCGGGCACGAACGGCTCGCAGTTTTTCATCACCGTCGCGCCGACAGACTGGCTCGACAATCATCACACCATTTTCGGTCAGGTCGTGAAGGGCCAGGACGTGGTCGACAAGATTGTCAACACCCCGCGCGGCGCCCAAGACCGTCCCAAGACGCCGGTGGTAATGAGTTCGGTTAAAGTCGTGGAAGTGAAGTGACGCTGAGCTTCCGCCTGGCAGACCGAAGGTCGCCGCACATTGGTCGTGCCGCCCGGAGAGGCGGCGCGACCATCACGCCTACACGCCGATTATTTCCACGAGTTCCTTCACTGCGGCAGCGGACTTCTCCAGCGCGGCCTGCTCGTCCGGCGTCAACTTGATCTGGACAATTTCTTCGATTCCGCCCGCCCCCAGCTTGACTGGTACGCCCACGAAGAGGCCATTGATCCCGTACTCGCCCTCCAGGTAGGCCGCGCAGGGGAGGATCTTCTTGCGGTCATTGAAGATTGCGTCGATCATCTGCACTACCGCGGCCGAGGGCGCATAATATGCGCTGCCGGTCTTGAGCAGTGCAACGATCTCGCCGCCGCCCTTGCGGGTGCGGTCAATGATCTTGTCGAGTTGGTCTTTCGGCATTAGCTGTGAAATCGGGACGCCCGCCACCGTGGTATAGCTGGGCACAGGGACCATGGTGTCGCCATGACCTCCCAGCACCAACCCTTCCACATCCTGGACGGAAACGTTCAGAGCATCCGCGATGAACGTCCTGTAGCGCGCCGAATCGAGAATACCCGCCATGCCCATTACCCGGTTTTTGGGGAAGCCGCTCACCCGGAACGCCGTTTGCACCATGGCGTCCAGCGGGTTCGTCACCACGATCAAGATTGCCTGTGGCGAAACTTTCGCCGCCCTGTCGATGGCGGTACGCACGACCTCAAAATTGGCCCGCAGCAGATCGTCGCGGCTCATGCCGGGCTTGCGCGGAAACCCCGCTGTCATGACCACGACGTCGGAATTGGCCGTATCGTTGTAATCGTTCGTCCCCTTCACTTTGACGTCATAACCTTCAATGGGGCCCGCTTCCAGCAAGTCGAGGCATTTACCCTGCGGCACCCCCTCCAGAATGTCGATCACCACCACGTCGGCCAGTTGCTTGTCGACGATGCGTTGCGCGAGCGTTGCGCCCACGTTTCCTGCCCCGATTACCGTCACTTTTTTGCGCATAAGACCCCCCTTTGAATTGAGCCATTTGATCATCGGATCGTTGGGTCATTCGGGATCGTGGTAAGCGAAGGACCCAATGATCAAATGAATCAATGACCCGATGACCCGATGACCCGATCCATATTCTCGATGATAGCGCCGGCGAACCCGTTGGTGCCCAGGGTCTGGACATCCCGGATTCCCTCAAGCTTCATCAGGCGCTCCAGGTCGTAAGTTACGCGGTGCTGCACTATGGTGGCGGCGAGCGCGTCCTCAATCAGTTTGCCGACCTCCGGCCAGCCCATGAACTCGAACATTAATGCACCGGACCGAATCACGGCGCCGGGATTGATCATGTCCTTGTCGGCGTATTTGGGAGCCGTGCCGTGGGTCGCCTCGAACACTCCGTAGCCGTCGCCGATGTTGGCGCCCGGCGCCACACCCAATCCACCGATTTGCGCCGCGCACGCGTCCGAGAGGTAATCGCCGTTTAGATTGGGCGTGACGACCACCTGATATTCATCGGCGCGCGTCAGAATCTGCTGGAGCATGGAATCCGCAATGCGGTCGTTCACCAGGATCTTGTTTTTCCACTGCCCCTTGCCGTGGGTCGGATAAATCGCATCGAGACAACCTTTCACCTCATTCGCCACTTGCTGCTGGAAGGCCTCATTGGCCATTTCCAGGCCGGGTTCCACCATTGCGGCATTTGCTTCCACGGAGAGGTTGGGGTCCTTGTCCTTATTGCCCAGGATCCAGCTCTCGCGCTCAGTGACAATCTGGGGGCGAAATTCCTCCTTGGCCAGCTCATATCCCCAATCGCGAAAGGAGCCCTCGGTGAACTTCATGATGTTGCCCTTGTGCACCAGAGTCACGGTCTTCAGGCCATTGGCCAGGGCATACTGCAAGGCCCGCCGCGCCAGTCGCTTGGTCCCTGTAATCGAGATGGGCTTGATTCCCACGCCCGAATCCATCCGCACCTGCTTTTTGACGTTATCCTCTTTCAGCAGGGCGTTTACAAACTCAATAACCCGCTTCGCTTGCTCAGTGCCCTCACGCCACTCGATGCCGGCATAGACGTCTTCCGTATTCTCGCGAAAAATGATGATGTTCATCTTCTCGGGATGGCGGACGGGCGACGGCACGCCCGCGATGTATTTTACTGGCCGCCAGCAGGCGTAGAGATTCATCAATTGGCGCAGCGCCACATTCAGGCTTCGGATGCCGCCTCCCACCGGCGTTGTGAGCGGCCCCTTGATGGCAATGCGAAATTCCTTGATCGCGTCGAGAGTGCCTTGCGGCAGCCATTCGCCGAAGCGGCGAAAGGCCTTTTCCCCGGCATAGACCTCGTACCAAACGATCCGGCGCTGGCCTCCAAATACCTTTTGCACGGCCGCGTCGAAAACCCGTTGTGAGGCTTTCCAGATGTCGCGCCCGGTCCCGTCACCCTCGATATAGGGGATAACCGGACTATCGGGAATTACAAACCCGCCGTCCGCGTAAGTTATGGCCTGGCCGCCCACCGGGACGGGATTGCCGTTATAAACTGCCATGGTTGAAGCCCCCTTGGATGATGAGTTGTTCCTGCTGTTTAGTTATGCCGCCTGAATTTATTACCGGAGTCAATCAGCATATTACAGCGGGGTTAATGCAGACAAGGAGAGAATTTGGCATGGGCCCTTGCTATTCATACCGCAAGGCAATGATGGGGTCGAGGCGGGCAGCTTTCAAGGCGGGCCAGATGCCGAAGAACAGGCCGATGCTGGTGGATACGATAAAGCCGGTTGCCACGGACCAGAGGGGAACTGTCGACGGCAGGCTGGGCGCCAGGGTTCGGATCAGCACACTCAAGAGCCACCCGACGGTGATACCGATCAGCCCCCCGGAGCCGGTGAGGGCCACAGCCTCCAACAGGAATTGCCAGGCGATATCACGCTGCCGCGCGCCCACCGCTTTGCGCACGCCTATTTCACGGGTGCGCTCCGTGACCGATACCAGCATGATGTCCATCACGCCGATGCCCCCCACCAGCAGGCCGATGGAGGAGATCACTACCATTACCAGGGCCACCGTTCCGATAATCTCCCGGAACTCGCTGATCAGGGACTCGGCCGTCGCCATGCCAAAGTTGTCCGGGTCTTCGGCTTTCACGTGACGGCGGCGCCGCAACAGGCCGCGAATCTGGTCCTGGGCCTCCTCCATCTGGCCACGCGCCACCAAGGCGCTGATGAAATGATCTTTGGCCATGGGATAGAGCTTCTTGTAGGTCCAATAGGGGATCAGGATGTCGCGGTCGTCGGGACTGTCACCCAGAACTCCCTTGAATTTGTTGAAGGTGGCGACGACTTCGAAGGGGTGCCCGTCCACCACGAGGGTCTTACCCACGGCATCCTCGTGCTGGAAGAGTTGCTCCACGACGTTGGCTCCGACTACGGCCACGTCACGTCGATGCAGGTCGTCCGTTTGAGTGAAGAAGTACCCGTCGGCGAGGGAGGTGTTCGCCAGGGCGAGGTAGTTAGCGTCGACCCCCAGAAACTGCGCTCCTGACATCTCCCTGCCCTTGTAGTGGGCCGTGGAGGGAGGCAAACCAAAATCGGACATCTGATTGAAGATGCCGACCGATATCTCATCGACTGCCGGGCACTGTTCCTTGATCGCCAGGGCATCTTCATAGCTGAGCGGTTTTCGTAGCCGCTCCTCGCGCGTCAGGCGGTGCGGTGCGCCCATCTGGAGCTTATACAGCCAGACGACGCGGGTTCCGAATTGCTCGGCCGCCTGCACCAATTGCGTGTCGAGGCCCGCAATAATTGAGGCGACGGCGATGACCGTGGTGGTGCCGATGACAACCCCCAGCACGGTAAGCAGCGAACGGAACTTGTGGGCGCGCAAGGTGTCAAGCGCGAGCTTCAGGTTTTCTGCGACCCCTCGCCAGTATGTCCCCATTCTATTTCTCCGCTCGCAAAGCCTGGATAGGATCCAGTTCCGCTGCCCTCCGGGCAGGGTAGACACCGAAAATCAGCCCCACTCCGGATGAGAGCATGACTCCCACAAACACCGCGCTGGCAGGTACCTCCGCGGTGAAAACCGCTGCCACCAGCCACGAGATGCCGTAGGAAAGGAGCACACCGGTAAGGCCTCCCAGGCCGGCCAAGGCCGCCGATTCGATCAGGAATTGCCACAGGATGTCGCTGCGCTTCGCTCCTACCGACTTGCGGATTCCAATCTCGTGCGTCCGCTCCGTCACCGTGGCCAGCATGATGTTCATAATCACAATTCCACCTACCACCATGAACACCGCCACGATGCCGATGGTGACTGCAAAGATCGTGCCGGTAAGGCTCTGCCAGGAGCTCATGAGCGTATCGGAGGAATTGATCCCGAAGTTGTCGTCGTCATGGTAGGGCACGTGCCGGCGGGAGCGCATGAGTATTCGAACTTCGTCCTCCAACTCCTGCAGGTGATGGGAGTCCGGGGCCTTGATGAAAACCATCAACTCCAGGTTCGGCATGAAATAGTCCCGGAAGGTGCCCAGGGGAATGAATACGAAATTGTCCTCGCTGACTCCGAAGGCGGACCCGACCTTCTCCGCCACCCCTACCACGGTGAAGTTATGGCCGCCGACTGTCAGTTCCTTGCCCACGGGGTCAACCGACGGGAAAAGCTTCTCCACAATGTCCTGGCCAATAAAGCAAACGCGCGTGTTGTGTTGATAGTCCTGGTCCGTGATATAACGCCCCCAAGCAACTTTTTCGCGCCCAATGTAAGCATGGCTGGCCGTGATTCCGGAAAGTGTCACCTCATCGATCGAATGGCCGCCATAGCGCGCTTCCGGCCCGGCTTGGGGTTGGGCCAGGGCGCTGATGGCCTCGTAGCCACTCAGATTCTCCCGCAGGAATTCATATTCCTCGAAGCGGATGGGACGGTTGCGCCGCAGCGCCGTGAGAAACGAGTCGTACCCTTGCGCCCACATGAACTGATGCAGCACGAACGTGTTGGTACCGAGGTTGGCGATTTTGGTGGCGATGTAGAGGTTCATGCCATTCACCACCGACATCACGACGATCAGCGTGGTGGTGGCGATGACGACGCCGAGCAGCGTAAGGAAGGACCGCAGTTTGTGCGTTCGCAGCTCTTCGAGCGCCAGCCAGAAGGCCTCGCGCACCGGGACCAGCAAAGCGGACCGTTGCCGCAACCGGGCCCGCCAGGGAGCCACGGTTATGCGACCAGGAGCGAGAGTGGAAATGCTATTCAAGTTACGCTTCCCTCTGCGCCGCCAGGATTACACGGGTTTCACCAGGCTGCGCAGTACCGTGGGCAGGATGCCGCCGTTCCGGTAGTAATTCACTTCCACGGCCGAATCGAGTCGCGCGATGACGGCGAAGGTCTTCTTTGTGCCGTCCGGCGCGAGTGCAGTTACGCTGACTTCCGAGCGCGGCCGAATCGCGTCACTCAAGCCAGTCACGTCGAAGACTTCGTGCCCGGTCAAACCCAGAGTGGCGGCGGTTTCCCCTTCCCGGTACTGGAGGGGTAGCACACCCATTCCCACTAGATTACTACGATGAATTCGCTCAAAAGTTTCAGCCAGTACGGCGCGGACTCCGAGCAGCAGCGTTCCTTTTGCCGCCCAGTCGCGGGAAGAACCGGAGCCGTATTCCTTACCAGCCAAAATTACAAGTGGCTCTCCGCGCGTCTGATAGCGACGTGCGGCGTCATAGATCGACATTTTGTCGCCTTCGGGGAGATACAGCGTCACCCCGCCCTCTGTCCCCGGGACCAACAGATTCTTCAATCGGATGTTCGCGAGCGTGCCGCGCACCATCACCCGGTCATTGCCGCGGCGGGAGCCGAAGGAGTTGAAGTCTTTCTTGGTCACCCCATGCTCCACCAGGAAGCGCCCGGCGGGTCCGTCGACGGGAATGTCCCCGGCGGGAGAGATGTGGTCCGTGGTCACCGAATCGCCCAGCATCGCCAGCACCCGCGCCCCGTGGATCTCACTGATAGCGCCTGGGTTAGGCGTGAGGCCGAGGAAGAACGGCGGCTCTTGGATGTAGGTCGAGGCTTCCTGCCATTTGTAGAGCGCTCCCCCGGACACCGGAATAGCATTCCACTCGGAATTACCGTCCCAGGCATTCTGGTAGCTGTCGCGGAACATCTCGGGCCGGACTGACCGACCGAGCGCATCGCTTACTTCAGCTTGCGAGGGCCAGATGTCGCGCAGGAAAACGCCCTGGCCCTGGCGGTCTTTCCCCAGAGCTTCCGTGACAAGGTCGATATCTACCGTGCCCGCCAGTGCGTAGGCCACCACCAGCGGTGGCGAGGCGAGGTAATTGGCGCGCACCTGGGGATGCACGCGGCCTTCGAAATTGCGATTGCCCGAAAGCACCGCCGCGGCCACCAACTGTCCCTGTGTGACCGCGCTCGCGACCTCGGGCGGCAGCGGCCCGCTGTTGCCGATGCACGTCGTGCAGCCGTAGCCCACCAGGTTGAAGCCCAGCCCTGCCAGGGGTTCGAGCAGTCCCGCCGCGCGCAGGTATTCCGTGACCACTTTTGAACCGGGCGCCAGGCTGGTCTTTACGTAAGGCGGAACACTCAAGCCCTTCTCCAGGGCCTTCTTCGCCAGCAACCCCGCCCCCAGCATGACGGATGGATTGGAGGTGTTGGTGCAGGAGGTGATGGCCGCGATCACCACCGCGCCGTGGCCCAATTGGGCGCTCGTCCCGTTGAACTTCACGCCGGCGGTGCGCGCGGTGTCTTCTGCCGAAAGCCCGAATCCCCGCTCTTTGACCGGGGCCGAAAGCGCGCGGCGGAATGCCGGCTTCATCTGCGACAGCGGGACGCGATCCTGCGGGCGCTTGGGGCCGGCCAAACTCGGCTCCACAGTGGCCAAATCGAGTTCCAGCACATCGGTGAACTCGGGATCGGGAGTCTGGTTCGTGCGGAAGATCCCCTGTTCCTTCGCGTAGCGTTCCACGCGGTCCACTTCCTCATCGCTGCGGCCGGTTTGACGGAGGTAGCGCAGCGTTTCGTCATCGACGGGGAAGAACCCCATGGTGGCGCCGTACTCGGGCGCCATGTTCGCCACCGTGGCGCGATCGGCAAGGGCCATCTCCGCCAAACCCTCGCCGAAGAATTCCACGAACTGGTCCACTACGCCCTTCTTGCGCAGGATCTGGGTAACCATCAGAACCAGGTCCGTGGCGGTCACGCCTTCCTTCAGTTTTCCCCGCAGGCGGAATCCCACCACCTTGGGCGCCAGGAAATAGTAGGGCTGGCCCAACATGGCGGCTTCGGCCTCAATGCCGCCCACGCCCCAACCGAGCACGCCCAGGCCGTTGATCATGGTGGTGTGCGAGTCGGTCCCGACCAGGGTGTCTGGCAGGAGCACGGTTTCCCCGCCGCTCTTCTGCGCCAGGACGACCTTGGCGAGGAACTCCAGATTCACCTGGTGGACGATCCCCGTGGCGGGAGGCACGACGCGGAAGTTCCGGAAGGCCTGTTGTCCCCAGCGCAGGAACTCGTAGCGTTCGCGGTTGCGCTCAAACTCGATCTGCGCGTTACGCTCGAGTGCCGCGGCGTTGCCGAAGTAATCCACCTGCACGGAGTGGTCGATGACCAGGTCGACGGGAACCAGCGGATTGATCCTCGCCGGGTCGCCGCCCAACCGCTGCATGGCGGAGCGCATGGCGGCCAGATCCACCACGGCCGGGACGCCGGTAAAGTCCTGAAGGATCACGCGCGCCGGTTTGAAGGGGACCTCGCGCGGGGCAGGCGCCTGGGCCTTCCAACTTGCCAGCGCGGTGACGTCTTCTTCCGTCACCAGGGCGCCGTCGCAGTTGCGCAGCAAGGCTTCCAGCAGAACCTTGATCGAAAAGGGCAGGCGCGAAACGGCGCCGCGGCCGCTCTTTTCCAGGCGATCCAGCCGGTAGATGACCGCAGGCCCGCCGGCGGTTTGCAATGAGGCGCGCGCCCCAAAAACATCCTGAGTCATAAATCCTCCGTGCTCCTTGTTGTCTATGATAGCGCCGATTCGGGTTGACGGGATAAGTTACCCGCGATGGGGAAAGTGGTCAAGTATTCCTGTCGCAAAAGCGGGACATGCCCATCCTCAGGCTCGCGATGGTGCCTGCTGGCACGGTTCAGCCACGGTTGGAGGGGCGCCAGAATGCCCGACGCTCGGGTCGGCGTCCCATGCCGGCAAGGTTCGGACACAATGTCCCTGGACTCGGCCAGTGTGGACACTATGCAACGTGGCACGGGCATCCTGCCCGTGAAGGGG
>DATJVT010000414.1:0-12117 GCA_035501695.1 Terriglobia bacterium
GGGCTCCACCGAAGAGGCGCAGGAGATCGTGGGCATCCGCATCGCTGAGCAGGTGCGTGACTTCCTGCACACTGGCGTGGCGCGAAGCGCCGTCAACATGCCGGCGATCTCCCCCGAAGAGTTCAAGAAGCTGGAGCCCTATATCCAGCTCGGAGAAAAGTTGGGTGCGTTTCTGGCCCAGATTGCCGGGGAGAGAATCCGGGAAGTGCGGATCAGCTATGACGGTGGATTGGCGGAGCTGAACACCCACCTGGTAAAGAACGCCGTGCTGAAGGGAATTCTGAAGCCCGCTCTCTCGGAAGGGGTGAACCTGATCAACGCCGGCGCCCTGGCCAAACAACGCGGGCTGGAAATATCCGAGGTGCGCAGCGCCCGACGAGCGACATTCTCCAATTCCTTGGGTATCGGTTTAAACACCGAAGGGGAATCAGCCAGCGGCGTTGGCATGGTGGGTCCGCGGGGCGCGCTCCGAATCCTGGGGCTCAATGAAATCGATATCGAAGCTCCCCTGCGCGGTACCATTATCTTCATTCGTAATCAGGATGTGCCGGGCGTAATTGGCAGGGTAGGGACCATCCTCGGCGACCGTAAAATCAATATCGCCACGTTCACGCTGGGACGAGACCCCCAGACCCAACAGGCCATCGGCCTGGTTAATGTCGATAACCATGTCCCCGATCCGGTAGTCCAGGAAATTCGTGGCATTCCCGCCGTGCGCACCGCGCGGGTTGTGGAAGTCTGAATAAAACGCATGCATGTCTGGGTATTCAAGATCAACACCAAACGCGGCTGGAGGTTCGACGAGTACTTCCGCTCCCGCGAGCGCGGGTCATACGAGATGGGGGATGAAGGCTGGATTCGCAGCGCCTCAAGCTTGCGGTACCTGCGCGAAGAAGTGAGGCGTGGGGACCTTTTTCTTTGCTACGAAGTCGACCACAAGGAAGTGGTGGGAGTGGCCCGAGCCGCCTCCGATGGCCGGGACGTCGGCTTAGGCTCATTGGTGGACTTTTGCCCGCCGCGCCAGGCCGTACGGCTGGAGAATCCCCTGGCCCGCAAGCCGGACCTAGACCACATTCTTGCCTTCAGCCCTCACCGTGGGCGCGGAACGGTGCAGAAGATCGACGCCGATGAATTCCGCCGCCTGCGCCGCCTCATGTTGCAGAAGAATCCTCATCAACGGGAAGAGCTGAAGAAGTTGCTGGGAACATAACGCGGCACTGTCACCCACATGGCGTGCGGGCGTTGCAATCTCCCTCAAATCGTGAAAGACTGTTCCGAGTTCCCTCGCGGCTGGGACGTTAGGGATAAGGTCCTCGCGCAGTTCTACAGGATGGCTGGAGAACGGATCTCCTGTATCGATCAACGCCATGCATGTCACATCCAATCTGCCGTTGTTTTTTAAGGGCGTTCATTACGACCTGAAGTGGCGGCACTTTACCGCTGACTTGGAGTTTTGGACACGCATGGCAGGCAGATACGGCGGACGCGTACTGGATCTGGCTTGCGGTACGGGGAGGCTTCCCATCCACTTGACCCGGGCTGGGTTTCGTGTGACGGGAGTCGATTCGTCCGAGGCCCTATTGCGCGAAGCCTCGCGCAAGTGCCTGCGTTTAAGGCTGGCCGTGCAATGGGTTCACCGCGATATCCGGCGATTTGATCTGGGAGCAAGATTCCCGCTGGTCATTTTCCCCTCCAACGCCATTTCCTCTCTTATGGAAATCAGGGATCTGGAAGCTTGCCTTGCCTGCGTAAAGCGCCACTTGGGGCCGAAAGGGAAGTTTATAATTGATGCCGAGAACCCTCACCTCGATCTTCTTTCGCGCCCGCCGGACCAGCGCTTTCCCCATAAACGCTACCCAGCCCCCAACGGCAATGGCCTGGTGGAAGTGACGGCCACAAACGACTATGACTCCAGCCGGCAGATCAATCACCTCCGCTTGTATCACCAAATGCCCGATGAAGGCGGCGAATTTGTGGAAGAGCTGAAGGTCCGTGTCTATTTCCCGCAAGAGCTCAACGCCCTGCTGAAATACAATGGGTTCTTGATTGAAACCAAGTACGGCGATTACAATGAGGGCGCGTTTGATTCGGCATCTCAGCAGCACATAGTCGTCAGCTCCGTCCCCGGCTAAAAATGCTCCCCCTTCCTCACATGATACCGTTTGGTCTCATCCTCAATCCCCGAATGGTCTCCCATCCACGCCGATGAAATTCCCGGATTTCCAACTCAAGGCCCACGGCACCACCGTGCAACGCGAAATCCTGGGTGGCATTACCACCTTCCTGGCAATGTCTTACATAATTTTTGTGCAGCCTGGCGTGCTGGGGGTCACGGGAATGAACTTCCAGGCAGTGCTCACGGCCACTTGCCTGGGTGCGGCGGCCGCAAGTTTGCTGATGGGATTGGTGGCCAACTATCCGGTGGCGCTGGCCCCGGGAATGGGCGAGAACTTCTTCTTCGCTTATACGCTTTGCGGGGCCATTCCCTTGGGGTTTGGACTCACCTGGCAGCAGGCACTGGCGGCTGTTCTCCTGGCCGGGATCTTCTTTATTGCCATTACCCTGACCGGTCTGCGGGCACGGATTGTGAATTCGATTCCCTCCTCCCTGAAATGCAGCATCGCCGCGGGGATCGGGCTGTTCATCACCTTTATCGGTTTGCAATATGGCGGCTTGGTGGTGGCCTCGCCGGGCACGCTGGTACGCCTGGGCAATCTCCGCCAGCCGCCCGTGCTCGCCACGTTGGCAGGACTTCTGGTGATCGTGGCGCTGATGAGTTTCCGGGTCCGCGGCGCGATTCTGTTGGGCATTCTCGCCGCCACAGGAATTTGCCTGGCCTTTGGTCTGACACATTACCAGGGGTTGTTTTCGGTGCAATTCCACCTGGCGCCGACCTTCTGGAAATTCGATCTGCGGGGCCTCGTGGGAGTACCTCCTGTCCGTCTGGCTGCGGCAATTTTCGTCCTCTTTTACCTGGCGCTCTTCGACACCGTGGGAACTCTGGTGGGCGTGGGTCACCAGGCCGGACTGGTGCGCGACGGCAAGTTGCCGCGCGTAGAGCGCGCCCTCTTTGCGGATGCGATGGGGACGACGGTGGGCGCGGCGCTGGGAACGTCCACGATCACCTGTTACATCGAATCGGCGGCGGGGGTATCGGATGGGGCGCGCACCGGCCTCGCCAGTGTTGTGACCGCATTATTGCTTGCCGCTTCGTTGTTCTTCAGCCCGCTGGCCGCCATGATCGGTGGCGGTGTCAGGGTTGGCCAGACGGTGCTTTACCCCACGCTGGCTCCGGCGCTCATCGTAGTGGGTTCGATGATGCTCAAGTCTTTGCGCGAACTGAACTGGGATGATCCCACGGAATACCTGCCGGCATTTCTGGTGCTCGTTGGAATTCCGCTCACCTTCAGCGTGGCCGACGGCATCGCGTTCGGGCTCATATCCTATGCCGTCGCCAAACTCGCCACCGGCCGCGGCCGTGAGTGCCCACCACTCACCTATGTATTTGCAGCGCTGTTTGTGTTGCAGTTCATGATTCTCTAAGGGTATGCGAAGACAGAGAGAGAGGCGGATGGCCGGCTCGCCAGGCGGGCATTATGAATCGCGGAGGAACGATGCCCCAAACCAATGTCTCGGTTTCTGCTTCCTTCCAACTGCCTGCCACTACACTGCCGCAGCGGAAGCCTGCGGGGCGCGAGTTCCTGCCCAAATCTGCACATAGGGCTTGATCTCTTCCATCATGGACCGGAACTGAGGGAAGGTCAAAGACTGTGCCCCGTCGCTCATGGCTTTCTCCGGGCAGGGATGCACTTCCACAATAAGACCGTCCGCACCGATGGCCACGGCCGCGCGGCAGAGGGCAGGCACCAGGCTTTGCCGACCCGCCGCGTGACTGGGGTCAACAATTACCGGCAGGTGCGTCAGTTCATTCAGGACTGGCACGGCGGAGATATCACATGTGTTGCGCGTGGCGGTTTCAAAGGTTCGAATGCCGCGCTCGCACAGAATGACATTGGGATTGCCATGCGCGGTAATGTACTCGGCTGACATCAACAGCTCACGGATGGTAGAACTCATCCCGCGCTTCAAAAGCACTGGCCGGGTAGTGCGGCCCAGCGCCTTGAGGAGGGCGAAATTCTGCATGTTGCGCGCGCCCACCTGGACAATGTCCGCGTACTCGGAGACCAGTGGAACATCCGTCTCGCTCATGACTTCGGTCACGATGGCGAGTCCCGTTGCGGCGCGAGCCTTGGCCAGAAGCTTGAGGCCTTCCTCTTCCATGCCTTGGAAATCGTAAGGGGAAGTCCGGGGCTTAAAAGCTCCTCCGCGCAGAATCTTCCCGCCGACGGAGGCCACGAATTCCGCCGATTCCATAATCTGGCTCTCACTCTCCACCGAACACGGCCCCGCCATGACCACGAATTGATCGCCCCCGATGGAAACACCGTTGATCGGGATCCGGCTGCGCTGGGGCCTGAATTCCTTGCTCACGAATTTGAAGGGAGATGAAATCCGCACAGCGCTGGCGACTCCGGGCGCCACCTCGACCGCTTCCAGGCAGGCCGTGACGTCTCCCACTCCGATCACGCCGATGACGACACGCTCTTCTCCCTGGATCGAGTGGACCTTGTAGCCAAACTCCCGGATACGCTCGCAGACATGATCGATTTGAGCCTGGGTGGCGTCTGGTTTCATGGAAATGATCATCTTCTTCCTCCCCCGAAAACGAAAAAGCCCACTCAGTGCGAGTGGGCTGGCCTTGCGATGACATCTTTTTCGTTCGGACCAACGCCACTCTACCGGCTTGGGGCAAAGCCCCAATACCGGTAGGTAAAGTACCAAAACGAGCTGGCGTCGGTTCCGAACATTGAATTTGCAGTATACCGCAACCCGCGCAGTGCCGCAAGACGCTTGTGCGAGTCGATCCCGAGTTTCGGTGCTTGGTGAGCCCAATTGACTTGCACCCGCAGTCCGGCCGGGTCTAAACATCTACCTCCGCAGCTATGTGTTAGTATCCAATTTTCGGGTTAGGAGTGCATCCATGCGAGAAACACTTGGTAGTTTCTTGACCACGATTCTCATCGCTCAAGGTTGGGCCGTGGCTCAGACGGCGGAACCCTCCCCACCCAGCCGGCCCGGAATCGGACTGGTCTTGGAAGGAGGGGCAGCGCTCGGCCTCGCCCATATTGGGGTCATCGAGTGGCTGGAAGAACACCGCATTCCCGTGGCGTACGTAGCGGGAACCAGCATGGGTGGGCTGGTGGGAGGCGTTTACGCCACCGGGGACTCTCCGGCTGAAATCCGCACGTTTGTTGAAGGCGTCGATTGGGACGACGTTCTGCGGGGTAAGATCCCCTTTGAGGACCTCACCTACCGGCGCAAAGAGGACGCCATTGAGTATCCCAACTCACTGGAATTCGGTATCAAGAATGGCATTCGATTTCCCGAAGGGTTCAATTCGGGGTTTCAAGTGGGTTTGCTTCTCGATCGCGTCTCTCTGCCCTATTCGGATATAAGCAGCTTCGACGACCTTCCCATCCCCTTCGCGTGCGTGGCCACGGAACTGGTCTCTTCTCAGCGTCATGTCTTTCGTGATGGCTCATTGGCACAAGCCCTTCGGTCAACCATGTCCCTCCCGGGTATATTCACACCGGTAAGAACGAAGCAAGCAATTTTTGTGGATGGAGGGTTGCTTGACAACCTGCCCGTGGATGTCGCTAAAGATATGGGGGCCAGCCTGACCATTGCGGTACACCTGCAAAGCCGTGACTTGGGCCCCACGACGCCGCTCTCGTCGGTGGGAGTGCTGGGTCAATCCATCTCAACCGTGATTGCCGCCAACGAACTCCGCAGCATGGAGATGGCAGACATTCTCATTTCGGTGCCGCTGACCAAATACAGCCCCACCGACTACAAGAAGTACGGAGAGATCATCCAGGAAGGATATAAGGCCGCGGCGGGTAAGGCGGCCGTGCTTTCCGCATTCAGCGTTGACGAGGGCACCTGGCAGAAGTATCTGGCGCAACGCCACTCGCGCCGCCGGCAGGCACCCACTCCCCAATTCGTCGAGGTGGTAGGGGCCAAGCCGAGGCAGGCCAAACAGATGGAGCATCAACTCACGAGCGAAGTGGGAAAACCAGTTGACCCCGCCCGTCTGGACCGCCAATTGACGTCCATCGCCGGGGATCAACGCTATTCCCGCCTTGGGTACAGCATGGTCCAAAAGAACGATGAACCAGGACTGCAGATCCGCGCCGACGAGAAGGAATATGGCCCGCCGACTGTCCTGCCTCTGGTTTACATCGATGGCGGCGAATACAAAAACGTACAAATCGTGCTGGGAGCACGGATCACTTACTACGACCTGGGCGGTGCTGACTCGGAATGGCGAAATGACATAGCAGTGGGGTCCGAGTATGGGCTGGCGTCGGAGTACTATCATCCTTTCGGGGATTCGCATCACTGGTTCGTGGCCCCCCGCGGCTTTGCCAGCAACACCGCCAGCTATTACTACAAGGGGAGCACAGAGACTGCCGATTATCGGAATCGCCTTGCCGGAGGGGCCTTCGACCTGGGATATACCTTTAATCACCAGAGCGAACTCCGGATCGGATATGAAGCGGCTTACCAGAAATTCTCGCCCCAGCAGGGATTTGCGGAGTTTGGCACTCTACAAGGCCGTGTGGGGATAACTTCCCTTCGTTTCAATTACATTGACCAGGACGACCCCGTCATTCCGCGGCGAGGGCTAGACGTGCACTTCAGTTCCCAGTGGACGGACGCCAATCCCGGTGCGCCGTCCGGTTTCGCGGTGTCGCAGATGCAACTGGAGCAGTTCAAGCCCGTGTCGAAGCTCTCTTCCGTGTTTGCGGCGGCAGAGGGGGGTACCACCTACTCGTATCACCAAACGGGACTCCCACCCTTTTCCCTGGGTGGCAACCTGAGCCTCCTGGCGTATGGAGAAAATGAGTTCCTGACCAATCAGTATTACCTTTTCAAGGCGGGTTACCTTCGTCAGCTTCATCAGTTGCCCCCCATCCTGGGAGACAAGCTGTACGTCCTCGTCGCCCTTGAAGGCGCAAGGGTCTTCGACATCCCGAATGTTTCTCCCTGGCCCGCGGACGGATATGGAGGCCTCATCGTCAACACGCTCTTTGGGCCGGTACTGTTAGGCGGTGGTTATGGCGCCACCGGGCATCGCGCCATATTCTTCCGCTTGGGTAGAGTCTTCTAGTTCGATCACTCCGCGTCCACCACGCAGCGGAACCCCACGGTTGCGGACCGGTCGGTGCTGGGGCCGATCAGCAGATACTTCCCGTGTTCATTGAGCTTGTAGGCCTGCGGGAAGTACCAGTGTGACCCCTGCGGTTGGTAATAACTCCCGCCCCGTAGAATTCCGGCCCGCGTGTGGGCATCCGTGAATTCGTCCGTCCACTGCCAGACGTTACCTACCATGTCCATTACTCCATAAGGACTGGCGCCTTGCGGGTAGGCATCCACATCGGTAGGGGGGCGCATGACGCGGCGGGTTTCTACAGGCGGAACGGCGGCGGCGGTCCAGTCGTTTCCCCACGGGTACAGCCGGCCATCCGTTCCCTGCGCGGCATACTGCCACTCATACTCATGCGGAAGACGCTTTCCTGCCCATGCTGCATAGGCCCGCGCGTCTTCCAGCGCCACCCAGGTCACAGGCTTATTCGCCCACCCTTCCGGATAGGCACCGTCCTTCCAGTCACGCAGGAAGTTGTGATCGTCCTTGGGATGATAGCGGGTGGCGTCGAGGAACTTCTTGAACTCCGTGTTGGTGACAGGAAACTTGTCGATATAGTAGGGCCGCATCGGGATTGTCTTCAAATGGTGCCGCCGGGGGGAGTCTTCCCAATGAAATTGGACGTCCACGCCCACCTCATTCTCACCTTCAATCTCGATCCCCGAGACCTGGAACGCAAATTCTCCTCCCGGAATCCGCACCATGCCGGCGGGCGCCGTGGCAGCGGGTTTGGTGCGGGTGATCTCCACCTGCTGCTGCGGCAGGAATTTCCATTCGTGGGAATAATCCTGCAAGCGCTTCTTGGAAAGCTCGCTCATACGGGCCAGCAGCTTGCGTAGTTGGTCATCCGGTTCTCCGGAAGTCGCCAGGACGGCCCCATACCCCTGGGCTTCAATCTCAAAAGTCAGGGTGGCCTTGTCGCCCTGAACCTCCGGCTGCATCTCCGAGCCATGCCATAAATCGAAATAGCGGGTCCCCGGCGCGTGCGGGAATTCGATCTGGCGGCCGGGCACATCATATTCATTGCGATTGACGAGGGTCCACAGGGTGCGGCCTTGCCCGGGGAAACTGCTGGCAAAGATGCCATAGCGCAGCGTGGGCGTGTGGGGTTCCCATTCCGCGCTTAACAGCAACGGCGCCAGGGCGCGCTCGATGGTGGCGATCCGCCGCAACGCTTCCGCGTCGCGGGGGGTGATTTCATTCCAGATCCCCCAGATGTTCTCCCAACTCTCATATCCTACGCCGTTGAAGAATGCGTGCTGAAGGTCGTCGGTCTTGTCGCGCGCCCAGCGGCGGCAGATGTTCACCATGTGCCGCGATTCCAACCATTTATACTTGCTTACCGTGGGAATGAACGAGTAATCCCAGTACGCCCAGCTCAGGTTGTTCCATGCCAGGCCGAAGTCATTGGTAAGATTCTCGGGTTCGAACGCCAGCGGGTGGCCGGTTTCATCTGAAGCGATGCGGAAAGGTCGCGGGATTGCGTCCAGCGTGTCGCCGTTCACGCCATCGGCTCCTACTTCCGCCAGCAATCGCGCCGTAGCGGTCCAGTTGGGCACTCCTTCGTCGCGCGTGCCCTGGTCCCATACCATGACGGGGAAGAGGACACGCACGCCGCGCCGGTGGAAGTCCGCAATCATCTGCCGCACGCCCGCGACGCCGCCGGGCATGTCCCTAAGCAGGTCGTATTGGCTGCGGTTGTCGATGCCCATGTTCGGGTATGACTGCCAGATCAGTATGCTGTCAATCCCTCCGTAACGCTGCTCCAGATCATCGAGGTAACGGTCCACGGTGTAGTGGCCGGCCACCGGATCATAGAAGTAGCGGTCGTGAATCATCATTTGCGGCTGCACAAAGCTCGCCTGCGTCCACGCCAGTTGCGGCCGCAGGTATTCGGAGTCTTCATATCCCATGCGGATGCGACGCTCCATGCGCCAGTGCTTGACGTCAGCCAACCATTTGGCGAAATCCGCTTGGGTGGCCGGGCCGGGAATCTGTGAGTGCAGGGGCGGGTACGCCGTGTCCTGCGCGTAGGAGAAGGATAGAACGAGCAAAGTCGAAACAATGGAGAATAGAAGGCGTTTTATCATATCGGGATCCTTTGCCGGCAGACTCAGCGGTTACCTTTGCTTGCGTGGGCCGGCTTTCGCATCGTAAATCTCGCCTATGGTACTGTCGGGGCGCTGCGAAGCCAACAGAAAACCTAGGGTTCCCCAGCCCTGTACAGAAACTTGGCTAAAGGAGTGATCGGGTAAGGGGTTTCTTCCCGGCACTTGCGGCCAGGCCCATTGGAGGGGTCAGCGGCCAGCGACTCCCGATAGCATGTACGTCTGTTCCACTTGCTTTTTCTGATTTTAAACAACTTATCGCGATACCCGGACGATTTGGTCGTTACCGGCCGGGTTGCCGGCGCGGTGGTCGTCAGGGTAACGTTGCGGTTATAATGCCGCCCGCAAGCCATGACTTCATTACCCCAACCCGGTCCGCTCGACGAACTGCGGCAAGAAATCGAGGCCCGTCTGCAGCAGTTTCATCACCCCTTGCTGGTGGAGAATCAGATCGAGTTGATGGACCTGACTGCCGCGCAGTGGCGGTTGACAATCGAATTCGGCAAACTGATCTTCAGCGCGTGGAATCCCACAAAATCCCTCACTCGGCGGGTCGAGGAGGTGGCATACCGTGACTGGGACCGCTTCGCAGTTTTTGCGCGAAAGCCGGGGGGGCGCGAATCCTCGACGCTGGAATTTCGCGAATTGCACGCTTCCGCGGAAGCGGACCGCACTGCCGGCCGGACAGGGTTCCTCCAGCAACTGCTTGCCCTGCTGGAGCGTGACTACCGCGGGTGGAAATTCGAACGAGTGAGCAATCGTTCCGACCGCGAGCACTCCTTTTCCGCCTGGTACACTCGCGGGTTGGCAACTCAAGGCCGCAGCGCCTGGGCCTTCCTGGGTTTGAGCGAAGAGGAAGGACCTGCCGCCGCAGACAGTGCGCTGGCCTTTGGCCTCATCTGGCTGGATTGGCTGCGGAGCCGGACCGACCGACTGGCCATTACCGGGTTGAAATTGTTCCTGCCGCCCGAAGCCGTGAGTGCCAATGCGCATCGGGCGGCGTATCTCAATCCCCGCGCCCTGAAGGTGGAGATTTACCAATGGCGCAAGGGTCCGCCGTCGGTGACTCCGGTCGATCTGCGGGATTATGGCAACGTTGAGACTCGTCTGACGCCCCGACGCCAAGCGGAGTTATTGAGGGAGAGCCACGCCAGCCTGCTGCAGGACGTACTTGGCGGCGAAGTCGAGGGAATCGACATCATCCCGGACCCCGCCGGGACCTTCTCGTCGCTGCGCATCGCAGGGTTAGAAGTGGCCCGAATCGAGGGCCAATTGGCGCCGCGCATCTATTTTGGCCTCGAAGGCAGCATTCGGCGCCTGGACGATTCGTGCCGAGACGAGTTCAGGAGCTTTCTGGAAGAAGGCAAAAGAATCCGGCGTGCGGATAGCCCCGAGCCTCAGCACGATTATTACAGGCTTCAATCAGAGCGGTGGCTCGAAAGCCTCCTCTTCAAAGATATCACGCGGATTGACCCTGCGCTTTCCCCCCTCCATGTGTACCCGCAGGTTCCGGCATTCTCGCGCAGCATGCGTGGGGTAATCGATATTCTCACCGCCACCCACGGGGGACGGCTGGCGGTGGTGGAACTCAAGCTCCACGAGGAAATCAATCTCCCACTTCAGGGATTGGATTATTGGCTGCGGGTGAATTGGCTTCAGCAGCGTAACCAGTTTCAAGAATCGGGCTACTTCCGAGGGGTCGAGCTATCCCCTTCTCCTCCGCTGCTTTATCTGGTCTCCCCAGCCTTCCGATTTCACTCCAGCACGGAAAAGCTCCTAAGTTACTTCGCTCCCCAGATTGAAACCATTTTAGTCGGAATCAACGATCCTTGGCGCCGAGAGGTCAAGGCCCTGTTCCGGCACCCCATCCCTGCCGGAACGGCCCCCTGAAGTGCCGCAGGATCGGTTTTCGCGGTTTATGCAAGTTTTCGCTTGGCGTAACGGCTGGAATCTGGTATACGAGGTATCGTTGCGCGCTTCTGTTTTGTCATAAAGGACTTAACCTATGCGGCTGAGGTTCTGGGGAGTCCGGGGCTCTACCCCCACTCCGCAACCTGAGAACTTGAGATACGGGGGAAACACTCCGTGTCTGGAGTTACGTTCGGAATCAGGGTCTCTGCTCATCGCCGATTGTGGCAGTGGCGTCAGATTATTGGGCAATGCGTGGATGAAGGAGTTTGCGGGCCGCCCCATCCGCGCCAACATCCTGATTACCCATTTCCACTGGGACCACATCCAGGGCATCCCCTTTTTCGTTCCGCTTTACAACCCGGCCAATGCGTTCAACTTCTACTCATTCCAACCCCACGGAGCCAAGCTTGAGGAAACCTTGGGTGGGCAGATGACCCATCCATATTTCCCCGTGAATATGTCCGCCATGCGGGCGAAACGCACCTACACGGCAGTCGATACCGAGGCCTTTGAACTCGACGATTTTCACATTCAGCCCGCGCGGATCAACCACCCCCAGGGTTGCTTATGCTACCGAATCGAAAACCAGGGAAAGGCGGTCGTGCTTGCGACGGATAATGAGCCGGGAAATGCCGAATGCGACCTGGCGCTACGGAACCTCTGCCGCGGAGCGGATGTGCTGATTTACGACTCCCAATATCAACGCTCGCAGGTCGAGCGGGAAAAGAAAGGCTGGGGTCATAGTTCGTGGGACGAAGGTGTGAATATTTCCATCGAATGCGGGGTCAAGCAGTTGATCCTCTTTCACCATGACCCTGACAGCGACGA
>DATJVT010000415.1:0-9072 GCA_035501695.1 Terriglobia bacterium
CGAAAGGGCAATCTTGAGCCTGCGTCATCGGAAAGGTCCCGCAGCGGTTGGGATGTGTCACGGCAATTACCCCTAAGCAGAGAGGCTTCATTCTTATTCCCCTCTTTTTCCTCATAGCCATCTCGATCCTCTATCTCGGGCACTACTTTGTTTACGTGTCCATCGTGCATTTCTTCGGCATCACGGCGTTTGAACCCCGGCTGGCGTTAGTGGTGGTTCTTCTCCTGCTTCCGCTGAGTTTCATCGCCTCAGCGTTTATAGCGCATTGGCGTGACGGCTTCCTTACCCGGGTGTTCTATTACTGTTCCACCCTGTGGCTGGGCGTGGGACTGACTCTGCTTACGGCGTTCGTTCTGGCGTGGACTGCCGAGGGCCTGGCGCGGGGGCTTCACCGTGTCCCCAACCTCCTGTGGTTGGGATGCGCCGCGGTGGGACTGACCATCCTGTATTCGGCTTACGGCATCGTAAACGCCTACCACCCGCGGGTGGTGAGTTTCAACGTCCGTATCAGGAATCTCCCACCCAACTGGAAAGGGAAGACGTTGGTGCAGCTTTCCGACGTGCACTTGGGGAGAATCCTAGGGGCGAAGTTCCTGGCGCGCATCGTGGACCAAGTTAATGCCCTGAAACCCGACATGGTAATGATCACCGGCGACCTGTTCGACGGGGCGGACGGGAACCTGGAAAGCCTGGTTGCGCCCCTCAACCATCTCTACGCGCCGCTGGGGGTGTACTTCGCGACGGGGAATCACGAAACCTATCTCGGAGTGGACCGCTCCATCGCGGCTCTCAAAACTACGCCGGCGAGGGTACTGTCGGACGAACGAGTGGTCATCGACGGCCTGCAGGTGATCGGGATCGGCTATCCGCAGCGGGGCGAATCTTTGCGATTTGCGGAAAAGATGGCCCGGCTGCGGGGTTTCGACCCCACGCTGCCCTCGATCCTGCTTTACCACAGTCCTACCCAGGTGGCGGCGGCAAAGGCGGCGGGGATCAGTCTCCAACTTTCCGGACACGTGCATCAGGGCCAGATCTTTCCGCTCCAGTTCGTCACCCGGCTGATTTTTGGAAGGTATTACCACGGCTTGCACACGGAAGGCGATTACACCCTTTACACATCGAGTGGGACTGGCGTTTGGGGCCCCACGATGCGAACCGGGAACCATCCGGAAATTGCCATTTTCCACCTGGCGTGAACGGCAGAAGATTGCCGGCCACCCGGGCCCCGATTGACCGGGCGACTCCGGAGCACCATGTTACAATTGGATATATCAGGGGTGTTTGCCGATCAGGGATTCGGCCAGGGGGCTGCTTTTAATGTTGGAGATCGTCCGTACGGGTAAGGTCTTTGATGTGTGCATCATCGGGTCGGGCGCGGCGGGTGGAGCCGCGGCCAAAGTGTTGACAGAAGGCGGCCTCAACGTCGTGATGCTGGAAGCCGGACCGATGCTCCATCCCAACACCGACTTCAAGGAACACGTGTGGCCTTACGAGCTGGCGCACCGCGGAGCGGGAATCGGCGGAGCGGGCTACGACGATTTCGGGCGCACCGAGTTCATGGCGCCCAACGGCTCCTGGACCATCGAGGGCGAGCCTTACACCAAAGCCCCGGGTTCCCGGTTCACGTGGTTCCGCTCGCGCATTGTGGGGGGACGGACCAACCACTGGGGCCGCATCGCGTTGCGCTTTGCCGAAGTGGATTTCCACTCCCACTCCCACGATGGCCACGGGGACGATTGGCCGATCACCTATCAGGACCTTGCGCCTTATTATGACAAGGTCGATCGCTACATCGGCGTCTACGGAACCCGGGAGAATATTCCCAGCGCCCCCGACGGGATCTTCCAGCCGCCTCCCAAGCCTCGCTGCTCCGATCTGGTAGTCAAGCGCGGTTGCGACAAGCTGGGTATCCTCTGCGTTCCGGCACGCGAGGCCATCCTGACCCAGCCGCTGAATGGCCGCCCGCCCTGCCATTACTGCGCCCAATGCGGACGCGGGTGCAAGACAGCCTCGAATTTCAGCTCCAGCCAGGTGCTGATTCCTCCCGCCATGGAGACGGGCCGCCTGACGCTGGTGACCAACGCCATGGCGCGAGAGATCCTGGTGAGCGAGGACGGCAAGGCGGCGGGAGTTTCCTACATCGACAAGGCCACACGGCGCGACCAGCAGGTGCGCGCCAAGGCCGTGGTGGTGGCGGCGAGTTCCTGCGAATCGGCGCGCTTGCTGCTGAATTCGCGGTCCCGGCGATTTCCGCAGGGCCTCGCCAATTCCTCCGGCGTCGTCGGGCGCTACCTGACGGATTCGGTGGGCAGCGACGGCGTGGGGCACATCCCGGCGCTGGAGAAGATGCCTCCGCACAACCACGATGGCACCGGCGGGCTGCACCTCTACATTCCCTGGTGGAAGTTCGACCGCAAGAACGAGTTTCTGCGCGGCTACCATGTCGAGTTCGGCGGCGGGCGCACCATGCCGGAGGTCGGCGAGTTTCATGGGATCTGCCGGCACTACGAAGGCTATGGGCTGGATTTGAAGCGGCGCTGCAAGGAGAAATACGGGGCCTTTATCGGCTTGTCCGGCCGCGGAGAGATGATCCCTAACGAGAACACCTATTGCGATATCGACCCGGAGGTCGTCGACGAGTGGGGAATTCCGGTGCTGCGTTTCCACTTCCAATGGGGAGAGAACGAAATCAAGATGGCGCGGGACATGCAGGAGACCTTCCGCGCCATCGTGGAGGCAGTTGGGGGAACTTACCTGACGGAAACCCGGGCGACGGGGGAATTCCCTTACGGCCTTCCGGCGGGAGGCGGGATCATCCACGAGGTCGGAACCGTTCGCATGGGGAAAGACTCCAGGACCTCGTCCCTCAACCAGTTCTGCCAGGCCCACGACGTGAAGAACCTGTTCGTCACCGACGGCGCCTGCTTCGTGACCAATCCGGACAAGAATCCCACGCTCTCGATTCTGGCGCTATCCTGGAGAGCTTCGGAGTATCTGTTGGAGGAAGCGAAGAAGGGGAATATCTGAGAATAAGCTGTCAGTCGTCAGCGGTCAGTTGTCAGTAAAGGCAGCCGCCGCGCGCCGCCCAAGCTCCTACTGATAACTGACAACGGAAGACTGATGACTCTATAGGAGCACCGAGCATGCCCGTCAACATCTCACGCCGTGATATCTTGCGAACCCTTGCGGTCGGGGCCTCGGCGGGGTCCGTGCTGCGGATCATTCCGATCCAGGCGGCGGAGCACGTCCACCGCATGGTGAGGGAGGAGCACGCCCAGTCCCCCGCCGGCGGTTACACTCCCAAGTTCTTCTCCCCGCACTCCTACCAGACGCTGTGCGCCCTGTGCCAGGCGATCATTCCTCCCGACGAGAAGACCGGAGGCGCCCTGGAAGCGGGCGCGCCGGGGTTCATCGACTTGCTCACCAGCGAGAACCAGGAATACCAATTGACCCTCGGCGGTGGCCTTGCCTGGCTTGATTCCACTTGCTCGGATCGTTATGGCAAGGCATTTCTGGAATGCGCGGCGGCACAGCAGAAGGAGATGCTTGACCAGATTGCTTACCGCGCCAACGCCGCCAAGGACCCGGCGCTGGGGCCGGGAGTCAAGTTCTTCGCCTTCCTGCGTGACCTCACCACCGATGGGTTCTTTACTAGCGAAATCGGCATCAAGTACCTGGAGTACATCGGGAACGACTACCTGGCGGCGTTCCCCGGCTGCCCGCCGCTGCCGGAAAGCTAGTATCGATTGTGATTCCCTCAACCTTCGGCCGCAGTTCGGCCGCCTCACAGCAGACAACCTCGCAGGAAAGCGTGGACCGGTCTTGCAAGTGCAGTTAGAATCCCACCCATGCTCATGACGCGTACCCTGTTACTTGTTGGCCTTTTCCTGGCTTGCCCATCCGCTTTTCCGCAGGATCACCCGGCGACTCCCGCGCCCTCCTCCACCGCTGAAAAGCCGGCTTCGCAACCCAAACCACTCGCGCAGGCTCACAAGTTCTGGGACACCGAGAACATCTGTCTCTTCGCAGGCGTCGGCGCGGTACGTATGTTGGACTACGCTTCCACCCGGCACCTCCGCGACCAGGGCGACAATGAATGGCTGCTCACCAATTCCATTGTCGATAATGAGGCGCTGTTCGTGGGGATTGAACTCGCCGGGACGGCCGCCTCCATCGGCGTTTCCTATCTCTTCCATCATTATGGCCACCACTCGCTCGAGCGCTGGGTTTCGATCATCCACATCGGCGTGGGCGTGGGCGGCTCAATCCACAACTACCTCTTGACGCCCGCGCCTCCCGCGCCGCAACCCCTTATACCCGGATTCACCATCCGGCCCAGGCGATAGACGCAGATATTGCGGAACATCCCGGGCCGCAGCGGTGTCGAATAGGGTGGAAGGAAAAGCAAGCAGTCGCAGGAGCGCTCCGCGGCTGACACCCGAAAAGCAGGGGCTGGGAACTTGGCGCTAGGGGCTGGGGAGGATTCTTGCCCCAGTACCCAACCCCCAGTACCCAGCCCCCACAGGAGGTGCAGCCATGTTTGAGGATGCGCTATTGGACTCTTCGCCCCGTCGGACCGCGGTTCTTCGCCCCGCTCACTACCTGTTCCCAATTCTGGCAGGAGTGGTGCTCTTCGTGCTGGGCTTGTTCCTGCTGCCTGCGTTCCTGATGTTGGCGGGCGGCCGAGGGTTGTTCATCGCAGCCGCAATGGTGGGAGGCGCCGCCGCTCTCTCCGCGTTAATATTGGAGTATGTGTGGGTCGACGCGCGGCAGCAGGGCTGGCGTGCGTGGCCGTGGGTCGGGCTCACGCTCCTGCTGAACCTGCCGGGCTTCCTGATTTACCTGGTCTGCTCCGCCCGGAAGTCCGGCAACTGGATGCGCGCGGCCATTCCCCTTGCCTACGTCGCCGAGTGCATCTTCGTCGCAGTGTTGATCCTCGTACCCCTGATTCACACCCAGGCATTGCCGAAACAACTGGTCACCATCGAGGTCCACGTTCCCCCGCCACCCGGCCCTCCGCCCGGTCAAGCCGTCAGGCGACAGGTGCCGCCGACGCACCATGTCGACGTCGACGCGTTGTTGGCCCCCCCACGAATTCCGCAGAACATCGTCATGATTGACGACCGCCGCGAGCAACCTGATGACGGAGGGGGAAAGGGCGTAATCGGCGGGCTTCCCGCGGGATCGCCGAATGGGCGTTTGGACGGAGTGATCGGAAGTATGCTGGCCGGAAGGGAAGCGCCACCCCCGCCGCCTGTCGCGGTTGCACAACCCAAGGTGCAGAGAATCCATCTTGCCAGCGAATTGGTCGCCGCCAAGGGCGTATATCAACCCAAGCCGGCCTATCCTCCGCTGGCCATGATGGCACGGGTGCAGGGAACGGTGGTCTTGCAGGCGATCATTGGCAAGGACGGGACAGTCCAGGACCTGAAGGTATTGAGCGGCCATGCCCTCCTGGTGCGAGCAGCCGTTGATGCCGTGAGCACCTGGCGATATCAACCCACGCTGCTCAATTCCGAGCCTGTCGAGGTGCAGACGGAAGTCGACGTGATCTTCAGACTGGGGGAGTAGAAGCGGGCGCGCTATCCCTTGCCGGGGTTCGCCCCCAGAGTCTCCGGGGCTCCATACAGGGGGGCGCCGGGATGGTGGGAGTTTTCGTAATCCGCGATGCGGCCGGCGATGCGCAAGGTGAGGCCGATGTCGTCCCAGCCGTTCAGCAGGCACTCGCGGCGGAAAGGGTCAACCTGGAACTCGAAACGGAGGCCGGCCGCATCCGTGACGGTCTGGGATTGCAAGTCCACCGTAAGGCTGTAGCCCTCCCCGGCGGCGACCCGGCGGAAGACCTCGTCAATCGCGGCGTCCGGGAGGGTTACAGGAAGGATACCATTTTTAAAACAGTTATTATAGAATATATCAGCATAGCTGGGGGCCAGGATGGCGCGGAAACCATAGTCGCCCAGGGCCCAGGGGGCGTGCTCGCGGCTGGAGCCGCAGCCGAAATTGGCGCGCGCCACCAGCACCGAGGCGCCCTGGTACCGGGGCGCATTCAGCACAAATTCCGGGTTGGGCGTTTTACCGTCGTCGACGTAACGCCAGTCATAGAAGAGCACGCGGCCGTACCCCTCGCGCGTCAGCCACTTGATGAATTGCTTGGGTACGATCTGGTCCGTGTCGACGTTGACGCGATCCATCGGGGCAACCAGGCCGGTGTGCTTGGTAAAGGGTTTCATCGGGTTCAACTCCCAACCTCTGGCGATGATGGCAGGGAAGTTGCGCTGTTACGGTAGCAGCCGCCGGGGATGCGTTTGGCCCCCGCCATCGTCCGGTTATACAAATAGACCCAAGCGCTTCTGCTCCTGCCATCGTCCAGGGTCACATGCGTGCGTTTTCTGGCGAACAAGCTCTTGCGGGGCGCTAGCTCGAAGTACTGCTCGTAAATGTCCAGCTCTCTCAAGGCTGCCGTCGAATCGCGCAGCCGGTATAGCTCACCCCTCACTCTTTCCCCGGGATCGGCATTGCAGAGTCTGACCCCCGGGTATTTTCCAAAATCGTAAAGCCTGGCCCGGATCGTGCCGAGGCCGAGAAATTCTGCTCTCGCCATTCGTTTCCGGGCCTGGGGAAATCCCCTCATCAGAGTTCCATACACAAAGAGGAGCGGGGTGGACTTTGGCGTACTGGCCATGAGTACAGGTGACCTCGTTTTTTCAGCCCTTACCCTTTATCCTTTACCCTTAAGCCTTTTCCCTTTACGCGATCTGCTTATTCCGTTCGTCCCACACCCCACTTCCGGATATCTACAAAGTGCCCCTCAATCGCCGCCGCCGCGGCCATCACGGGGCTGACCAGGTGGGTGCGGCTACCCTTGCCCTGGCGGCCTTCGAAATTGCGATTGGAGGTCGAGGCGCTGCGCTGGCCGGGTGGCAGCACATCGGGATTCATGGCCAGGCACATGCTGCACCCGGCATCGCGCCACTCGAAGCCCGCATCGAGGAAGACCTTATCCAGCCCTTCCTTTTCGGCCGCGGCCTTCACCTGCATGGAGCCCGGGACCACCAGCGCTTCCTTCACGGTTTTGCTGACGTGCTTGCCCGCCACCATGCGCGCCGCCTGGCGAAGGTCTTCCAGGCGCGAGTTGGTGCACGAACCGATGAAGATGTAGTCGAGCGGGATGTCGGCGATGGGTGTGCCGGGTTTCAGCGCCATGTATTCCAGCGCGCGCGTAGCGGCCTCGCGGTCAACGGGATCGGTGAAGGAGCCCGGTTCCGGCACCTTGCCCGTGACGTCCGCCACCATCCCCGGGTTGGTGCCCCAGGTGACCTGCGGCGCAATGCCGGCCGCGTCCAGCCTGACGACTTTGTCGAATTTCGCCCCGGCATCCGTCGCCAGGGACTTCCAATGGTCGACGGCTGCCGTAAAATCTCTGCCGCGCGGAACAAAGGGCCGGCCCTCCAGGTAGGCGAAAGTGGTCTCATCGGGGGCCACCATGCCGGCCCGCGCGCCGCCTTCAATCGACATGTTGCACACCGTCATGCGGCCCTCGATGGAGAGGGCACGAATCGCCTCGCCCGCGTATTCAACCACGTGCCCCGTGCCGCCCGCGATGCCGATCTTGCCGATGATCGCCAGGATGATGTCCTTGGCGGTGACACCCGGCGCGCACCGGCCGTCGACCTGCACCAACATGGTCTTGGATCTAAACTGGAGCAGGCATTGCGTGGCCAGCACGTGCTCCACCTCGCTGGTGCCGATGCCGAAGGCCAGCGCGCCCAACCCCCCGTGCGTCGAGGTATGGCTGTCGCCGCAAACAATCGTCAGGCCGGGTTGGGTGATGCCCAGTTCCGGGCCAATCACGTGGACGATTCCCTGGTTGGGACTGTCCATGTCAAAGAGCAGGATTCCGTGCTCGCGGCAGTTGCGGGTGAGGGCCGCCATCTGGGCGGCTGCCACATCGTCCGTAATGGGCAGGTGCCGGTTCTTGGTGGGGATCGAGTGGTCCACCACCGAGAACGTCAGGTCCGGCCGCCGCACTTTGCGCCCGGCGACCTTAAGGCCGGAAAAGGCTTGCGGGGAGGTCGCTTCGTGCACCAAGTGGCGGTCAATATAGATGATCGCCGGCTGGCCGGGTTCCTCGGCCACCACGTGCGCGTCCCAGATTTTCTCGTACAAGGTTCGTCCAGGCATAGGCATTGGTTCTCAGCTTTCAGCGATCAGCCACTTCCGCAAAGGCGGGAAGGTCGCGGATCGCCATATAACCCGCGGGCCGGCTGTTTCATGTCGCCCTGGGACCTCAGATTATACGACAGCGGAGCGACAGGAGTAAATTCGAGCGTTCAGCCTTCCCGTCCGCGACCTGAGGGAGTGAATGCCGCGAGCAGATAGGGCGAGTCGGCCCAAAGGAGGAAAATCGGCCGCATAGGGCCACAAACCCCTGTGGAAGACTCGTTTTTCTGCGGTTTTTCCTACCGGCAGGAAATGGGATTTTGAATCCGCCGCCGCGGACGACAGAATGTCTGCCAGCGCGCCGCTGCTCGTGCCATGCTTCACCCGCCTTGAAACCCAATAGCCCTGCGCCCAAGATGCGGCGCAAAAAGAACCGTCGCGAGTCAGGAGGAAGTTCCGTCCCACCGCATGGTCCAGAGAAACCCCAGGTTGCCAGGCCGATTCAGTCGTAATGCTTGAGTTGAGCCCACACAAGGGGCTTCTTGGGTTTCCGGACGACATACAGCGACAGATCGTTTTCCGAGGGCTGAACGTAGCCGGTTTCGTCGTGGATGAAACCTTCCTGCGAAACCTGCTCGAAGGCGTTCGCGAGGTCGTCAGGCCCGCGGTTGATCACGATTTCCACTTCCCACGAGCCGCGGGGGCCCCAAAGCCAATAGTTGTTGTGCCCGGAAGCGGCATCCGGCAGTCCGTACTTTTTTCCCAGGAAATCGATCGCCCCCGCTTGGTGGTAATCCATGGTGAAGATACCGCACTTCGCGCGATCCTCGGGAGGTAGCGAACGATAGACGCGGGCTACCTCTCCCACCAAGTTCTCCCAGCCAAACATGGAGGCGTAATACTGGGACAGCC
>DATJVT010000416.1:0-2249 GCA_035501695.1 Terriglobia bacterium
CCCACCCGCGTTCCCCTCACCGATTGGTACTGGACCCGCGACGGCACTCAGGTGGGCTTCCAAGGGCGTTCCGTGGTGGGAGGGATCTTCATCAAAATGCTGTCGGACCCCGCCGTCTGGAAGTCATGGTCCGAGCGGGCCAAGCACTGAACTGAGCTGGAGGCGGACGGGAACCTCGAACTGCTCAACTCACCAAGCTGGGGGCGGACGGAAGCCGGCGCCCTCAAGTTCGCCCTTTCCCGGCAGGCGGTGTCACTGATTCAGCTAGCCCCAATACTGTTCACTTAATGATCCTTACGGATCTTGAAAAATTGATCCATCGAGTACGCCCGCGCTGGTGCGGTCGCAGGCGGTAGTTACTCATCTTGCGCTTCACGCCGCGAGGGTTGATGCGGTGGCGGCTGGAACTCACCCGTTCCTGCAAAATCTCCTGGAGTACTGCCTCATGAAACGCCTTCTTCTGCCGAGGGGGGAGTAGCGACAGAGCGGGCCAAGCGCCGTTGCACCACCCGCACGGCATGCAGGAAGGAGAGATGGTCGGGGTCCTCATCCGCCTGTAGCGCGGCCTCGTGCATCAGGCCGCGAATGGCAAAGTGGGCCAAGAGGAGCCCATAGAACTCCTGCCGGACCAGTTCCGGCGTCTTGCTGCGCAGGATGATCTGGGCACCTCGCAGGTGGGTCTTCAACTCGTCCAGGGTCGTCTCGATTTCCCATCGCTCGTGATAGAGCGCCGCCAGTTCCGGGGCCGGGGCGAGTTCAGGGTCCAGAATCGTGGTGATCAGACGATAGATCGGCTCCGCTCCCGGCACGCCCTGCAGACGATATTCGATCAGGCGGACCGTGAGTGAGTTGCGCCGATGGCGGCGATCCGCGGTGGAACGATAAATACGACTAAGGTAGGACCCATCGGGCAAGCGCCGGTCCACCTCCAAGCGGGCATTCCGGCGGACTCGCCACAGCAGGTCGGCACCCGTCCGCGTGGCTTTCCGCCAGAGTTCGTAACTGGGGAAGAACCGGTCGGCCAGGCACAGCATGCCCTTTTTCAGGGCAGGCACCACGGCTTCGGCCAGCGTGATCTCATCCTCGGCATAGCGATCCACTTGCGCCGCCCACAGCACATGGGTGCCATTCTCCAGCAAGCCGACGAAGCGAATCTTGGGGTAGGCACTCGATCCCCGACTGGCCCCGGGACGACCGAAGGCACGGTCGTTCACCGCCGTGTCGGCCACATCCAAGGTGCTGCCATCCAAGCTCACCAGCCGCCATTGTCGATACCAGGCTCCCCGTGTCCGTTTCTCGGCGATCGGGCTCACCACGGCCTCGTAGAGCTTCTTCAGAGGTTGGCTCCCCAGACGGCTGCGCGCCTGGGAGATCCCCGATTTGCCCGCTACCTTGACCGGGGTCGACGGATCCAGCAACCACTGCACTCCCTCGATCAAACAGCGCAGCACCTCCCGGTAGGATGAGCGCATGTAGAGCGCCAAGGCAATGACGTAATAAACCACGACATGCGCGGGCAAATCCCGCTCCCGCTGGCTGGCGCGCTTCGTCTGCTGCAAGACGTCGCGGATTTTCTCCAAAGGGAAAAACTTGGCGATGACGCCCAGGCTGATGTAGTCGGTAATGCGGCTCCCGGCAGGCAGAGTTGCGACGGTTCGGGCCATTCTGGGGGACCTCCCGCCCTAGCCAGAATAGCATGGAAATCGTTAAGTGAACAGTATTGTGCTTAGCCCTACAAAAGCTTCATTTCCTCGGGGTCCCAACGGGCGGGCTGGCCGCTTTCGTAGCTCACGTTGCTAAGCAGGGCGGCGCCGGCGGCGCGGAAACCGAAGACGGGATCTTCCACAATGGATTTGCAGGTGCGGACGGCGTCAATCCAGTTCTCCACGTGGTGGTAGTGGTCATTGTAACCCTTGGGCGCCATATACCGTTCTTCTCCGAGCGACACCTCACCCGTCGGTGCCTTGACGGGATATTTCTCGTGGTAGATCTCCAACATGCGCTTCTGGATCGCTTCTGCAAACGGGTTAACGCGGACACCGGGTTCCTTCTGACGTGAAACGCGGGTGAGGATGAGTTGAGCATCGCTAATGGTCATCGTGCCTTCCGACCCGGTAAAGACCAACCCCACACTGGGGATGCCACCGGCGATAAAATTCGTGCGCACGCTAAGGTTGAAGCCCTCCTGGTAGTCATACAGCACCATCATCACATCCGGCACATCGCGGCCGTCTTTCCAAAAGCGCAGT
>DATJVT010000417.1:0-3557 GCA_035501695.1 Terriglobia bacterium
CCGAATCGACCCAGAAGCGGCGTGAACAGCCACAAAAAACCCATCAGTACGGCTGAGAGCGGCAGGCCCAGGTAGAGGCCGGAGAGGAGCGAATGATGGCAGTCCTGGAGGTCGCCGGCCCCGAAGGCCTGCGAAACCAGCGTGTCGAGGCCGAACATCACCCCGCCTCCGAAGTTTCCGACGGTCATGAAAATGATCCCGCCCAGGCTCACCGCGCCGATGGCCGCCGCGCTGACACGGCCCACCATCATCGTGTCGACGATGCCCATCGTCATCCAGCCCAGATTGGCGAGGACAATGGGGAGTGCCAGACGCGTCATGGGCTGAAGTTCGCGCCGGAAGTTCGACCATCGAAACTGGGAGTTCGAAACTCGCGTCATGGGTCTTTGCGATACTCGCATAGGAAGTAGGGAACAGGGAAGGGAAGGAGGGGTGAAGAATTTCCTCTTCACCGTTCCCTGGTTGAGGTTGGCTTTGTTTTTTATGGCACCCCAAATCTAAAGGACTTGTTGGCTTTGTTTTGGCTTTGTTTCAAATGGGCACGTCGAATCTAAAGGGCTTCCTGGCTTTGTTTTGGCTTTGATTTGGCTTTGTTCCAAGTGTCAAGTTGTTGTTTTCACAAGACTTGATTGGCTTTGTTTGACCCAAATCGCGTTTCCCGGCGATTTCCACCCTCGATAACCGCCATTTCACACCATTGACCGTCCGTCGGGCCAATCGTTGAGATGGCGCTCGCACTCGGTGCGGGAGAATAGCGAATGGTGAACTGTGAATAGTGAATAGTGAATGGTGAAGAACACGAGCCGCAAGTTTTCCCTACCTTCATTTTATTCAGCCTTCACCGATCCGGAAGCCCCCATCGCAATGTAGCTTTCGGCCTCACACTCAAGTTTCGTCTTCCATTCACTATTCACCATTCACTATTCACCATTCAGAAGTGCCCCCAGTCCCAACGGCACCGTTCACGCTTGACCCGAGCACGTTGCTTCTTCTCTTTCAATCGTCAATCGTCAATTCCCGCCCCGTCCCAACAACCCTGATTGTCAGGCTACCGCCGACGGATGGACCGACCCGGCGACTGCCTGATCCGGCGTGGCGCTCACTGGAGGTTTGCCCGGAGGGGCCGACTCTTGCCGGGACTGGATAATCTGGGCCCTCCGGTTCAGCCACCACTCAATATCGCTGTCCAAGCGCTTGGTGAGATCGTCCATCCGGGCGACGAAACTATCGTCCAGGCGCAGAAAAATGTTGATGTAGGCCCTGCGGTCGTGGAGTTCCTTACACGAGTTGGGCAGCGTGGCCGCTCCTACCTGGAATAGATGCTCCAGTTGTTCCCTCTCCTTCACCTCCTGCCACTTCCACCAGTGCAGGCGCTCCCAGAGGGTTCCCGCCAGCATCACCCGCAGGTTTCTCGCGTCCTCGCCCTCCAGGTCCAGCGCGCGCGCCAGAACCCCCTGGAACTCCTCCGCGGTCTCTGGAAGTCTCAGGGTTCGGGATTCGGGGTTGGGGATTCGCGACGAAGAAGGTGATTGGTTCCCGTCTTCTTCTCCGAACCCCGGGACCCCAACCCCGAATCCCGAGCCGTTCCCGTCGCCTTCCGTCGTGGCTGGTGCGATCTCGCCGGACGCCCCCGGTCGGCCTTCCTGGGCCGACGAGGCTTTACGGGCCTCACGGGCTCCGCGTTGCATCGCGGCCCGTTGCCGCCGCTGCTCCTGCACCTGCTCCAGAATTGTCGCGAACGGAACACCCCCAAACTGCGCCGCCGCTCCATAGCGCGTCTCGATCATCTTACACAGTAAGTGGGCGATCTTCTCGTTCAGACGGCGGGCCTCCGCCACCACGCGCGACCCGTCGAGGCACGCAAGCAATTCGAACACCAGCTTGCATGCTTCCTCAGGGCTCAGCGGATGGGATCGGTTAATCGCCGCCGTCAGCAGGCGCATGATTCGTCTGCCATCACGCCGGCGCGCCGCTTGAACCTTGCGCAGTCGCTTGGCAATGAGGGCCGCTGCCTGGTCCAGTTCATGCGAGCCGGGCGGGCCGGCGAGCGGCGCACCCATCGGATTAACCGCAGGTCCATACGCGGTGACGATGGCAGGCGGCGCAATTTCGGGAGGGGGAAAAAGTTCCTCCAGTTTTCCGCGCAGGTCTTCCGCCTGCCGACTCTCCGACTGTTCACGGAGTTTGGCCTTGGCCTTCTCCAGGTTGCCGACGTTGGCGGCGTAGCGCTTGGGAGTCTTGCGGTAGACCTTCTCCTTGGGCGCTAGGCGCGCCTTGGCCAGATTGCCCAGCAATTTTGCCTTGCGCTCGGGCGTCATCACATACTTGCGCTTCGGTTTTGCTTCGTTCGGCGATTCCATCTAAGCTCACCGGAAATCAGAAATCAGAAACTACAATTCAGAAACAAGGCACCTTCCTTTTCTGATTTCTGCTTTCTAGTTTCTGATTCCCCCGCTAGCCTCTGCTCAGAAGCCACATTCTTAGCTCATCAACCATTGTGGCATGAGTATACGATCTGTCAAGATAAATATTCAGTACTATCGTCGGGCCTAGAAGTTGGGAACAAACTCAAAGAACAAAAGAGTCGGAGTTCCTCGCCAAGGCGCCAGATTCGCAAAGCAAACAAAGAAGTTGTTCGCTGCAACTTTCCCGCCTTTGCGACTTTGCGAAAGACTTCTTACCTTTTCACACAGCCTAGGGCAGAATAGTCGTGTTGTGCCGCGTGGCTAAGGTAAAATCCAAAAGTGCCGATGAATTAGTTCGGAGGCGGGGCCGGATTCGAACCGGCAGGGCCATACTCGCCGGAGAATGCGTCTGGCCTTTTCGATCCACCCCGCCCCATGGGGCAACTCGGCTTCCAAGCCTCAGAAAGCTACTGTCTCCGAACTTCCTTGTGTCTCTCGGAGAATAAGAGCCAGCGCAGAGTTCGCAGAGCCGCAGAGGCGCGGAGAGAAAAGGGAATGGGAGCTGCTAGCCCCGTTCGCGCGAGATGAACTATTGATTTCGACGCTCGAAGCAAGAGTCAATCGCCAGTGGCACACGGGATGGTTGAGAGAAGGCACTCTCTGCGGTCTCTGCGTTAAGGATCTTTCTTGGTTGTGGCCCAGGGGTGCCCTACGTTTAAGTTCACCGTTCTGGCAACTGACAACCCAACCGGAGCTTGACAGAGCAGGCGAACCCCCATAAAATTATACTTGGGGATTGTAATTCCTTCCCTTTGGTCAGGTTAGAGTTTGGCCATGCAACACCAGATTACCTCTGACAAGAGGCGGCGCGACTTGCTGGGTGCCATTGTGCGCCAGTATATCTCGAGCGGCGCGCCGGTGGGGTCGAAGACGATCGCCGCCGCCCTGCCGGATCCGCTGAGCTCCGCCACCATTCGCAACTGCATGGCGGAACTGGAGACGGCGGGGCTCCTCTCCAAGCCCCACCCCTCGGCCGGGCGGGTCCCTACCGACCTGGCTTACCGGCTTTATGTCGATTCGATTATGGCCGGGGCACGCTTGACCCCGGACACCGAGCGTTACATTGACCAGACCCTGGAGCGCAACTCCGGC
>DATJVT010000418.1:0-10948 GCA_035501695.1 Terriglobia bacterium
AAACGAACGCGCTCTGTATCGCAATGAGAGGATAGGATTTGTTTGGCAGATGCACTATCTTCTGCCGGAGTTTAGCGCGCTGGAGAATGTAGTCATCCCGCAACTGATTCGCGGGCGTGGTATGAGTGAGGCCCGGGCACGCGCCCGAGAATTGCTGGGTGAAGTTGGCCTTGAGAACGCATCACGACGCCGTGTGGGCGAGCTATCAGGGGGGGAGCAACAGAGAGTCGCCTTGGCGCGAGCTCTGGCCAATCAGCCGGTGGTTTTGTTGGCTGATGAGCCTACGGGGAGCCTGGATCGCCGCACGGCAGAACGGGTAATCGACCTGCTCGAAAATCTGCACCGGGCGCATCATTTGACCTCGGTGCTGGCGACGCATAACCTGGATCTGGCCCGTCGCGCCGATCGAACCTTGCGTATGACGAACGGAAAGGTGACGGACTGGGTAGTTCCAAGGGTTCCATGACCTCCACGCTTCCTGGGTTAAGGTGGCAGCAGGGAAGGTGGCGTTCCACAAAGAGCTGAGGAGACATGTTCGAGAGGTATACAGAGAAGGCCCGGCGTGTAATCTTTTTCGCGCGTTACGAAGCCAGTCAATTCGGCAGCCCCTTTATTGAGACAGAGCACCTGCTGCTGGGGTTATTGCGCGAAGACAAGGCGCTCACCAACCGTTTTCTGCGCTCGCATGCCTCGATTGAATCCATCCGCAAACAGATTGAGGGTAGGACCCCCATCCGTGAAAAGGTTTCGACCTCGGTGGACCTGCCGCTTAGCCAGGAGTGCAAACGGGTGCTCGCGTATGCTGCGGAGGAAGCCGAACGTCTGGCGCACAAGCACATCGGAACCGAGCACCTCCTGCTGGGGTTGCTGCGGGAGGATAAGTCGTTTGCGGCCGAGATTCTGCACGAGCGCGGCCTCCGGCTTTCCACGCTGCGCGAGGAGTTGAGTCGGGTTCAGAACGACAAGGTTTCCGCTGCCCGGCCCAAGGAAACTTCTCTCCTGGGAGAGTTCAGTCGAGACCTGACGCAGGCTGCCATGGAAAACCAACTCGATCCCCTGGTCGGTCGAGAAGGAGAGTTGGAGCGCGTCGTCCAGATTCTCTGCCGCCGCACCAAGAACAATCCTGTATTGATCGGTGAACCGGGAGTAGGGAAAACCGCCATTGTGGAGGGGTTGGCCCAGCGGATCGCCGACGGCGATGTTCCGTCCTTCCTCACCGACAAACGGATCCTGGCCCTCGACCTCTCACTGATTGTGGCCGGCACCAAGTATCGGGGGCAGTTCGAAGAGCGCCTCAAAACCATCATGAAAGAATTGATGGAGGCGCAGAACGCCATCATTTTTATTGACGAACTGCACACGCTGGTCGGCGCGGGTTCGGCGGAAGGGTCCTTGGACGCGGCCAATATCCTGAAACCGGCCCTTTCCCGGGGCGAAATCCAGTGCATCGGCGCCACCACACCCGCGGAATACCGCAAGTCCATTGAGAAGGACAGATCCCTCGAGAGGCGCTTCCAGGCGGTTAAGGTTCCCCCGCCCTCGGAGGGGGAAGGCATCAAAATCCTCTTTGGCATCAAGGACCGGTACGAGAAGTTTCACGCGGTGACTTATACCGACGAGGCGTTGAACGGGGCCGTTTACCATTCCAACCGGTATATCCCTGACCGCTTCCTTCCCGACAAGGCCGTTGACCTGATCGATGAGGCGGGGGCGCGCGTGAAACTGCGGCAGAGTTCCTTGCCGGAGGAAATGATTGATGTGCAGAAGCGCATAAAATTCGTGGTGCATCGCATGGAGAACGCTATTGCCAACCACGAATTTGAAAAGGCGCGCTTTTACTCTGACGAAGAGCGTAAGGAAAGGGAGAACCTCCGCCTGTTGCGCGAAAAGTACAATATCGATGAGACGGCTATGGGTGTGGTTACACAGGAGGACATCGAGGAGGTGGTCTCCCGCTGGACCGGGGTTCCCGTAACCGCCATCAAGGAGGAAGAGAGCGCCAAGCTGCTCCGCATCGAAGAGGAACTGCACAAGCGCATCATCAGCCAGGACCGGGCAATTTCCGCCCTGGCGCGCGCCATCCGCCGTTCGCGGGCGGGATTGAAACTGCCCGGCCGCCCTGTGGGGTCGTTCCTGTTTCTGGGGCCCACCGGCGTCGGCAAGACAGAGATGGCCCGCTCCCTGGCCGCTTTCCTGTTCGGCTCAGAGCGGGCCCTGGTACGGTTCGACATGTCGGAATTCATGGAGAAGCACTCGGTTTCAAAGTTAATTGGCTCCCCGCCGGGGTACGTGGGTTACGAAGAAGGGGGCCAGTTGACCGAGAGAGTGCGCCGGGCTCCTTATTCCGTGATTCTGTTGGACGAAATAGAAAAAGCCCACCCGGATGTTTTCAACATCCTGCTTCAGGTTTTTGAGGATGGCCAATTGACGGATGGACTCGGCAATACGGTGGACTTCAAGAACGCGCTCATCATCATGACGTCTAACATCGGCGCGCGCTTCCTAGAACGCCGGTCGCACCTGGGTTTTCAATCGGCGGCGGAGGGCGCCACGGAGAAAAAGGCGGAAGAGTTGGTGATGAGCGAGGTCAAGCGGCTATTCAACCCCGAGTTCCTGAACCGCCTGGACGAAGTGATCGTCTTCAATGCCCTGACGGATAATGACCTCATCCAGATTCTGGAACTGCTGGTTGGGCAGATGAATCAGAATCTCGCCCAGAAAAACATCTCGCTGACCCTGTCGCCCGAGGCTGCCCATTGGCTTCTGGACAAGACTTGTGCCGACCGTTCGTATGGGGCCCGGCCGCTGCGGCGCGCTTTGCAGAAGTACGTTGAAGATCCGCTCTCGGAGGCATTGATCCAAAGTGAGATCCATCCTCCGGCGGTTTTGGAAGTTATCGTCGAGAACGAGGCGCTCTACTATCGTTCAGTAAACGACAAACTGGTCGGTGCCACACCGCTCTCCCACTAGGGCGGGTCGCTACGATTTTCCCGGCCGCTAAGCGGACAATCCACATGCCTGGCTCCCGGAGGGCGGATATCTCCGGGAAGGGCGCGAGGCGTTCTGGTGCAAAAATATCTCCGGCCAACCACTGGTGGGATCCGGGCATCGGATTGTCTTAGTTTTCATGCGTACGAGGGGGGGAACGCTTTCTCTTGAACAAGATGAAAAGGTGTGTGCCCGGACGTCGAAGGAGGTTGTACCAGCTGGGAGTTCCCGCCCTGGCACTGAGTTTGTGGTTTCCCCTCCTGTCGACAGCCCAGACCCCCTCGTCGGACCAAAAAACACAGAACCCTCCGCCGCCCGCGGAAAAACAGAAGCCTCCCGAGAAGAAAGCGCCGGAGCCGGCTCCGGGGCAACTACAATTGGAAACGCCCGAAGAAGCCAAGCCCTCTACACCTCCCAAGCCGGGTGAAAAACCCCAAAAACCCGAGGGGTTGACAACTCCCGCGGCCCCGGTGGCCCCCCCCCAGGAAGAGCACAAGCCCACCATTGAATCGATTGTCATTCGCGGCAATCGGCGGATCCCGCTCAGCACATTGCGAGCGCGAATCCTTTCCCATGCTGGGGACGTTTATGACGAAAATGCCCTGGAGCGCGACTTCATGGCTTTGTGGAACACCGGTTTCCTCGACGATGTCCGCCTGGAAGTAGCCGACGCGCCCAACGGCAATAAAACCATCATCTTCTTTGTACGAGAGAAGAAACTGGTCCGCAGCATTGACTATAAGGGCTTGAGCACCGTGCAGCAGTCCGACGTCCTGGACGCTTACAAGAAGATGAAAGTGGGCCTTTCCATTCAGTCGCAATATGACCCCGTCGTCATTAAGCGGGCCGAGGTGGTTCTGCAGGACCTGCTGGCCGCCCATGGCAAGATGTTTGCCACGGTTCGCCATCGCACGCGCAATATCCCCCCCAATTCCGTCGCCCTGACCTTTATTGTGGTAGAAGGTCCCAAGGTGAAGATTGGCGATATTGCTTTTGCAGGCAACACGGTATTTAAGGACAGCCAGATCGTGCGTGCTATGAAGTACTCGCGCCCGGCGGGTGCGCCACCCTGTTTCTACTGGTTCCATAAGACATATGACAAGGAGCGCATCGAGGCGGATCTGGAAAACATCCGGGACCTCTACCGCGACCATGGGTACTTCTACGCGCTGCCCAAGGAACCTGAAACCAAGATGGTGGATACTGCAAACCACTGGCCCTTCTTTTTCTGGAGCTGGGGGCACGGTAAAAAGGTTGACATCAAAATAAGTATTGAAGAGGGCGTTCAATACCATTTGGGCACATTTCATATCCGGGGAGCCAAATTGTTCAAGGAAGAGAGGCTGGCCACGATCCTGGGGATGAAACCGGGTGATGTTTTCGCCCTCGCCAAGGTCCGCAAGGCGATCGAGAACTACACCAAATTGTACGGCCAGTTCGGGTATATCAATTTTACTGCCACGCCGGATATCGAGCCGGACAACCGGAAGAAGGTGATCAATCTGGCGCTGGACTTCGAGGAAGACAATCAGTTTACGGTCCATCGCATTGACTTCTCCGGTAACACCAAGACACGCGACAAAGTAATCCGCCGGGAATTGCTGGTCGATGAAGGCAGTATCTTCAGCTCCCAATTGTGGGATTACAGCGTGATGAAGATCAACCAGTTGGGCTTTTTTGATGAGGTCAAGAAAGAGGATTACGACATCAAGCAGAATGCGAAGGATAAGAATGTCGATATCCTCGTGAAGGTCAAAGAGAAGGGGAAGAACTCCATTGGGTTGTCGGGCGGCGTCAGTGGGTATGCCGGGAACTTTATTGGACTCAACTATGCTACTAACAACCTGCTGGGTTTTGGGGCGACCCTGAGTTTGGCGTTTCAATGGGGTACATTCCAGAAGCTCTACTCCTTCGGACTCACGCAGCCTTATCTTTTTGATAAACCCATCACTGCCGGGTTCACGGTTTTCAAGAGCGACTACAATTACAATCAGATTCGCCAACTTGCCGCATACACAGGCATTAATCCCAATCTCCTTGCGCAGTCGCAGTACGGCCAATACTACGGCCAGAACTTTACGCAGAATTCCTCGGGGTTCACGCTCTACGCTTCCTACCCAATGCGGCGCAGTTTCGCGCGCCTGGGCTTGACCTATAGTTTCTCCTCCAGCGATTTGCAGGCATTCAGCACGGCATCCCAGGCTTACTTCCAGGCCATAAATTTCAGCGGGTTGACGGGACCCAATGCCTTGTCGGGAATTATCTCCAGCCAGATCATGCCGACCTACCTTTATAGTACCGTCAATAGCACCTGGACGCCGACGCGCGGCAAATACCTTTATGCGGCCCTGGGTTTTTCCGGAAGTGTCATGGGCGGGAACGTAAACACGATCCGGCCCGTGATTGAGGCTAAGTATTTCCACCCGGTGCGGAATGTTCGCTCCGACCATCCTACGGCCATCGGCATGCGCTTTCTTGCCTCCACGGTGGCGGGTTACGGCGGCCGGGTTGTTCCCCCCTTCTCCCGCTTCTACATCGGGGGCGAGGAAGACGTCCGGGGGTTTGATATCCGGACGGTCAGCCCCATGGCTTTTTACCCTACCGTGGTTTCGGTGTGCAATCGGGATAACAACGGGAATCCGATCACCGGGACCACTCAAACCGGGCAGTCGACAGGTTCCTGCGGGTCTTCCACGAGTTTCCCCATCAATTCACCGATTTTCCCGGGCGGCGATACCGAAGCAATTTTCAACTTCGAGTACCGGTTCCCCATCGTAGGATCGACCGTCAACATGGCGTTCTTTACGGATGTGGGAGAGAACTTTGTTTTGTGGCCGAATCAGCTTCAGCTAGCTCCCGGAGCGTTGAGCTCAATTGAGACCAACTACTCCTATTTCCCCATTCCCAAGGAACTTAAACCTGTACCGGTGACCAATTACACGCCCCGCGTCTCGGTGGGAGCGGATGTCCAGATTCTCCTTCCCATCGTCAATGCTCCCCTCCATGTTTTCTATGGATACAACGTAGTGCGGGTAGATGACGTGATCACGCCGCCGCAGAACCTGCCGCCTTTGTCACTGTTTCCTAATATGGCAACTTATCTCGATGCTTTGCGAAACTTTGTTCCTTTCCGCCTGAAGGAGCGTTCCGGTCGCGTCGGTTTTACCGTGCAACGGACGTTCTAGGGGTGAGCAAAATAGGTTAGAATGATATTTCTAATTTGGAACTTTACCGGTTTGAAGGAGTCTGAATGAAGAACCGATTGATTACTCTAACCGCACTCTTTGCGATATGGGCGGTGCCGCTGCGGGCTCATGCTCAGGGAAAGGTCGGCGTCATAAATATCAATGCCGCAATCGCAGGAACCTCCGAGGGGAAGAAGGCGATCGCGGACTTGCAGACAAAATACGCGCCGCGCCAGCAGGAATTAGTGCGTTTGCAGAAGGAAATCCAGGGAATTCAGGACCAACTGGGCAAGCAACCGTCCACCTTGAGCGACGACGAGCAGCGTCGATTGAGCCGGGACTTGGAGGACAAACAGAGAATCCTGAAGCGATCGACCGATGACGCGCAAAGCGACTTCAACGCGGATCGGGACGACGCCATCCGTCGCATCGGCCAGAAGATGGTTCGCATCCTCGGTGATTATGCTCCGCAAAATGGATATGCCCTGGTGATTGATGCGACCCAGGTCCCCATTTACTACGCGGCTAAAGAGGTCGACCTTACCGGGGAAATGGTGAAGCGCTACGATGCCGCGAATCCGGTGGCGGAAGCGGGAACGACACCCAAGCCTGCCACGCCCCCAGCCTCTAAGCCGGCGACGAAACCCCAGTAGCCCCTTCTGCCGGGCAGGCATGTTTACTGTTGCCTGTCCATTCTGCAGGATGCATTCATTCCTGCCGGGTTGACGGCGCGAGGCAAGAAGTTTGAGAGAAAGTCAGGATTTGGAACCTTAGACCCTTGAAGGAGTTCGAATGAAGAACCGAATGATTGTACTTACCGCATTAATGGCGGTGCTAGTCGCTCCCCTCTATCTCGGCGCGCAGGCAGCCACCCCTGGCGCCAGCAAGATTGGGGTCATAAATATTCAGGCGGCGATCGCCAATACCGTCGAAGGCAAGAAGGTTATTGCAGATCTGCAGAAGAAATATCAACCCCGCCAGCAGGAACTCCAGCGCCTTCAGCAGGAGATCCAGGCCATTCAGGACCAACTGACGAAGCAGTCCGCCACCTTGAGCGATGAGGAACAGGGGCGCCTGAACAGGGACTCGGAAGAGAAGCAGAAGCTGTTGAAGCGTTCTGCCGAAGACGCCCAGAACGACTTCAATCGCGATCGCGACGAAGCCATCAATCGAATCGGCCAGAAGATGGTAAAGGTCATCAATGAGTATGCTTCGCAGAATGGCTTCACGCTGGTCCTGGATGACGCGCAGATTCCCGTCTACTATGCTGCCAAGGATATCGAAATCACGGAAGAGATTGTGAAGCGGTACGACGCGGCAAACCCGATGGCGGATGCCGCGCAGCCTGCCAAACCGGCGGCCACGCCCACCGCTGCCCCCAAACCGAAGTGAGTTGGGGATAAGTCGCCGCGGTCTACAATCCTTCGTTGAGATCATCCAGGGCGGCTTGCAGTTCCGTCTGCGCGTGGTGCTTGCCCTGCCGGCCGGTGACATCCACTCCTTTGGCCAGTACCTGGCGCGCTTCCTCGATCCGCCCTTTTCCGATGAGAAACCTTCCGGCCTGGAAATAGGTGGCCGCATAGTCGGGATGGTGAAGGAGGAGATACTCGAAGTGTGCCCACGCGGCCGCAGGTTCGCTCCCCGCCAATTCCAAGGCCAGCCCATAGCGCGCGAAGGTGTTTCCCGGATCCTGGCGCAGCGTTTCTTCCAGGATTTCGCGGCGGGTCTTTTCGGTTTCCGGTGGCATGCTGACGCCCTCTTCTCGAGTATGAATCTTGCCTCTGATGTCCTTTCGCCCCGAAGCCAGTGGTTAAAGTGACGTTAAGATCGCGATTCTGGTTGCGTCCCTGCGCTAGCTCGCTTAGTATAGGCATACGGACCAGGCAAGGCAAAACTTTTCGGCCGGCTGTGCCGTGTGAATGTCGTGAGGGCAGAACAGTTTGGGCCGGGGTCTGGCTCCGAGACTTCGCAAGTGGGTAGGCCCGTTTTCGCACTCAGGAACATCCCAGGGGCTTGCTCTTCCTCTGAGCGCTCCACGGCGTGGCGGGATCACGCGCCACGGCAAAACGTATTGAAGACCGAACAACATGGCCAGGCTTGTGGGAAAAACGGTTGCGGAATCGGCTGCCGAAATGGTGGAGGTGGTGCTGCCCAACGATGCCAATCCGCTAGGAAACCTGCTGGGCGGCAAGGTGATGCACCTGATCGATATTGCCGGGGCGATTTCCGCCCAACGGCATGCCCGCTCCCAGGTCGTGACCGTGGCGGTCGACAATCTCGACTTCCTTTATCCCATCCGCGTGGGGGAACATGTCGTCCTTCGGGCCCACATCACCCGCACTTTCCGGACCTCCATGGAAGCGGAAGTGAGAGTTTACCGGGAGGATTACCTGACCGGCGAACGGCAGCAGACCAGTTCGGCTTTCGTCACCTATGTGGCGCTCGATCCCACAGGAAACCCGCATGAGGTTCCGCCGGTGATTCCACAAACCGAGGAAGAAAAGCGGCGCTACCGCGAGGCGCTCACCCGGCGCCGGCAGCGCCTTGCCCTCGCCGCCAGAGCGCACCGGCGCTATTTTGAAAAGTCGTAGCAGGCACATGCACCGCGCAGCGGTCCATGGATCGCTGCAAAGTTGAATTCGGAGGACTACGCATGAAAATCAAGCGGAACAAGACTTTCTCCGGCACCCCGTGGGAAGCCAAAGTGGGCTACGCGCGCGCCGTGCAAGTGGGAGATGTCGTGCATGTCTCCGGCACCACGGGCACCGATCCTTCCGGCAAGGTGCTGGCGCCAGGGGATATGTACGTGCAGACCGTGCAAACCATCCGCAACATTGAAAACGCCTTAAAGCGCCTGGGATTGGGCTTGGAGCACGTGGTCCGCACCCGCATCTACGTGACTCAAATCAACCGCTGGGAGGAAGTCGCCAAGGCCCATGCCGAGTTCTTTGGCGAGGTCCACCCCGCCACCAGCCTGGTGGGCGTGGCATCCCTGATCGATCCTGACATGCTGGTTGAGATCGAAGCGGAAGCCGTGGCTTGAAGCAGCGGCCCTTCTACGCCGCCGCATCCGCAGTGAGTAGCGATTATGTTGACCTTTCCTTTCGCGGAAGGCGCGGAGCTGAGGCTGCTGGAACACCAGCATGCCGAGGAGTTGTTCGAACTCATCGAACACAGTCGCTCCTTCCTGCGCCGCTGGCTGCCGGATGGGGACGTGCCGAAGTCCCTGGAGGATTGCAGGAAGGTCATCAAGTCCTCGCTCGAACAACTGGCCGCCAACCGCGGATTCTCCCTGGAAGTTTGGTCGGAAGGCCGACTTGCGGGAATCGTCGGCACTGGCAACATCGAATGGGAAAACCGTTCGGTCATGGTCGGATATTGGCTGGGACAGGACTTCCAGGGAAAGGGCCTGATCACCGGAGCCTGCCGCGCCCTGGTGGATTACCTGTTCCTGGAGCTCAAGCTGCACCGCATTGAAATCCGCTGCGCCACCAACAACCCCAAGAGCTGCGCCGTCCCCAAACGGCTCGGCTTTTCCAAGGAAGGCACCCTCCGCCAAGCCCAGGCGTTTGACGACGTCTACCTTGACATCGAGGTCTACGGCCTCCTTGCCGAAGACTGGAACCGCGTTACCGAATGAATCCCCCCGGAAATGCTGTGGAAAAACCAATTCTAGACGCGACAAATTGTCTAGCTATCCTTTGTTTTCATACACATCCCCGGAGCAACCTTCATTTTTGGCATCTCTTTGCCCCTAATTGCGGAACCACGTCCCGCGCCAGCCACCAAAGGTCGCGGACCTCCAAACCGCAGATATGTGTGACCTGCCTTTGCTGATTTTAAACAACTTATCCGGATATCCCTGCAAATTAACATTCTCTTTGTGGTTTTTTGCCGCCCGCGGCCGGTTCGAGGCGGGCCGGTGTCTCGCCGCCCGGGGCCGCCCGGATTCTTCTTTCCGATCCCTGACACCTGACACCTGACACCTATCATTCTGGTCCAGAGCCCAGGTATCTTGTCAATGGAAATCTGCTATTTTTCGTGCCGAAACGGGCAAGATGTCATAAATCCCGCGGCAAATTTACTACCGGTAGGAAAGCCCTTTTTCGGATCGCCGGCCAGGAAGACAAATAGTCCCGCTGTAGCCGACACGGAATGAGACCGGTATGGGGGGCGGGACGTGCGACGGAGGCCTAAGGCTTCATCCAGCCATTCCTGGCCATCCAGGCGAACACCGGCTGCATCCACTCGTCGCGCGGTATATTGAAGAAACCGTGATCGCCGCTGGCGAAGAGAATAGCCTCCGCCGCGACTTGGTGGCGGTGCAGGGCTTCATAGAAAACCACGCTGTTCTCGACGTCCACCGCCGAGTCATCGGTGGCGTGCAGGATCAGGGTGGGAGGAGTGTGGCCGGCCACCTGCAATTCATTGGAAAACAGTTCCACCTGCTCCTTGCTCGGATTATCCCCAAGCAGCGCCCGGCGCGAACCCAGGTGCGTCAATTCTATCTTCATGCTGATGACGGGAAAGACCAGCACCATGAAATCGGGGCGCAAGTTGATATGGTCGGGGTTGGGGATGTAATCCTTGGAGAGGTGTGTGCCCACGGTTGCCGCCAGGTGCCCGCCCGCCGACGATCCCATAACGCCAATCGCATGGGGATCGAGGTTCCACTCCGCAGCGTGCAGGCGCGTCACCCGGATGGCCTGTTGGGCGTCCTGCAGCGGGCCGATGGACTTGTTGACCATCGTCGCGTCACTGGGAAGCCGGTACTT
>DATJVT010000419.1:0-11692 GCA_035501695.1 Terriglobia bacterium
CATCTACCGCCCGTTCAATCCCCCTACGCTGGAACAAGCCGTCAATGACACCGCCAGCATTGTGGTTGCCCACTTGGAACAGACTGTCCAGGCAGGAGAGCGGCGTTAGAATCCCAGCCATGGTAGCTTGAGTTATCCGGCCACTCATGGCGATTCATGTTAAGATACCTTGCCTTAAGGGGCTTCCGAAATTAAACCATGTCAAGCGTGCTGACATTTCACAAAATCCTGCCCGGGTGCGAAGCAGGGAACATCGAGGCATGGAAAGCCTTTCTCGCGGACTATACTCCGATGGCTCTGCATTGCCTTGGTGTCTACTCACCTTGGACGCCGGAGGAGCGATGGGACTGCTGGCGCGCTGCCCTCCGCTCCTTGAGCGCCAACGAATGCGGCAAGTTGAAGGAGTTCTCACATCAGTCGGAACGCGAATTCCTGGTAGAGCTCCGTGCTTTTCTTCAGGACTCCGCCGCCCCCCGGTTGGAACACGCGCACGACGCGGCGGAGCCCCCTGCGCCCACGCTCCAAACACTCGACGAACTTCTGGTTGGCCTCCCGTTGGTTCATCAGGAGGTTGTTTTCCTGACTCTTGCTGGGTATTCTCAAGCGACCTTGGAGAAGATCCTCCGCATTACTCCGGCCGTGGCGGGCGATGGATTGACAAGGCTGCGCGCCGGTTACGCCCGAGTCGTGGAACGAAACGAAGATCGATGCCTATGGCCGTCGGTCTGGATCGGCATCTGCCAGGCGGCGCGAGCGGGCCAGACGAAGGACTGCACTCCCCTCCGGCAACTCATCCGGATTCTCGATGGCCAAGCGAGTTGGTATGAAAAGACTCCGGCGGATGAGCATCGCGCCAAGTGTCGCCATTGCCTGGAACGCTGGACCTCCCTGCTGGAAGTAAGCATGCGGCCTTGGACGCGGCTTCGCACCACGTCAGACAACATTGAAGGGCTTTTGGTGGATATTCCGGTAAAGACTGGACAAGGGAACAGGTCCCTGGTTAACCGACTGTTCGGTAGATAGGCTGGACCCTCAGCATGCGCGATTACCGCCGGGAGTTTTCGGACTTTTCGCCTGTAACTTACCTCGACTGCGCCTACCAGGGGCCTTTCCCGCGCGTCACCGTGGATCGCCTGTACCGCGCCATCGAACTCAAGTCGCGTCCCGACCGGCTGAAGGCGCCGGAGTATTTTGGCTTGCCGCAGCGTGTGCGCGGGAGCTTTGCCCGAATTGCGGGCGCCCAGCCGGAGGAAATCGCGCTAACCACCAGCGCCACGCAGGCCATTGGTATCGTGGCGGCGGGTCTGAAGCTCGACGCGGGCGACGAAGTGGTGGTGGCGAGCTCCAACTTTCCCTCCAACCTATTCACCTGGCTAAACTTGCGGCGTAAAGGCGTAACCGTAAAGGTGGTCCGCCCGGCCCAGGACGAAGTGACCTTGGACCAGGTGGCAGCGGTGCTGACCCCGCGCACGCGGGTTCTGGCGCTCGACTGGGTAAACTACTGCACCGGCTACCGCCTGGACCTCGCCGCTTTCGGTTCCCTGATTCACGAGCGCGGCGGGATCTTCGTGGTGGACGGCACCCAGGGCGTAGGCGGGAATCCTGTCAATCTGCCGGCCCTCCCGGTGGACGCCATGGCCTGTGCGGCTTACAAGATGTTGCTGGGGCCGTACGGGACGGGGTTTGCCTACGTGGCGCGTAACTTATTGCCCCAACTCGACATTCCGGTGATCAACTGGTATTCGGTGGTGGGCGCGGACGACTTTGACTCCCTTCCCAAGGAAGACTTCACGCTGATCCATGACGCGCGCGTATTCGACGCCGGGGAGACCGGGAACTTCATCAACCTCCACGGCCTGGAGGCGTCCCTGGAATTTGTGGAGGGTGTAACGGTGAAGGAAGTGAACACGCACTGCCGCGGGCTGCTGCGTCGATTGGAGGAAGGGTTGCGCGCCCGGGGTTACCTGCTCTCCGAGGCGTCAACCCCCGGCCATGAATCGACGATTCTAGGCTTCCGCGCCTCGACGCAGGAGGCAACGGCCGAGCTGCACCGCCGGCTCGCGGCGAACCAGATTGAGGTGAGCCTGCGCCACCGCATGATCCGGGTCTCCCCCCACCTGTACAATGACGAGGCCGATATCGACCGCCTGCTGGCCATCGCCTGAGCGATTCTCATTTTGAATCTTAAATCTTGAATCTTGATTTTTGACTCTTGAATTTTGACTCTTGAATCATCCCGCCGTACCTTTCCCCCAGCCCGCTCCCCGCTGTTGCTCCAGTTCTTTCAGAAACTCATCGCGGTCCCTTCTTGCCCCATCCGCCCGCCGCGCCCTCTGGTCTACGTAACGTTCCCCCTTCAGTTCCGAATCCCGCAGCGTTCGGACCCATGCACCAAGCTGTTTCGAGATGCTTTCGGCACCTGACTTAAGTGTCGAGATCGCAACTTCCAATTCGGCGAAGGCCAGGATCTTCTCCAGCATGCAAAGCATGGACCTCACTTCCCCGGCGGAGCCGCGGGCGATGTAAAGAAACGTGAGCAATTCCTGCTTGGTGCCCCGTTCAAACCCCTCCGCGACGTTGTTGGCAATTGACACCGTTGCTCGCTCCAGTTGGTCCCGCAGCGAATACCGGTGGCGGAACGGCTCCTTTTCCGTCAAGGCATACACCGCCACCGCCAAGTCAATCGCCGCCTGCCACACGGGCAGTTGCTCGAAGCGCTCGTACTTCATGGGTATTCCCCCCCCAACCAATTCAAGATTCAAGATTCAAAATTCAAGATTCAAAATTCAAGATTCAAAACTCAAGGTCCAAAACTCAAAATTCAAAACCTCAAGATACAAAGACTCAAGGTTCAACAATTCCGCATCATTATGCTCTTTGGATCACCAGGAATCCCGAATTTCGAAGCGCGAATCTTGGGTCAGCCCTGCGCTCTGCGGATCCAACTTCGAATTCTCCGATCTTGAATCTTGAATTTTGAATCTTGAATCCCTCCGAGGGCCGGCCTTACCCCAAAATATGCAGCACGGCGCGCGCGGTGAGGCTAACGACGATGGCGAGGACCAGCAGCGCGCTGGAGGCGGCCAGCGTCAGGCGCCAGCCCAGTTCGCGCATCATGGAGGCCAGGGTGGCCATGCAAGGCAGGTAAAAGGTCACAAAGAGGGTAAAGATGAGGATTTGGCCTGCGGTCATTACGCCCAGCACGTGGCTGGTTCCGAGCGCCTGCATCAGCATCAGGAGGGAGAGTTCCTTGCGCAGCACGCCGAAAATCAGCGTCAGGCCGACCGAGCGCGGCAGGCCGAGGAGTGCGGTAAGCGGGGAGAGCGCGGCGTTGATACCGTGCTGCCAGCCGTAATAATCCACCAGGCTCAGCACCACGCTTCCGATGACCAGTAACGGGAACGCCACCAGCACAAACTCCCGAAGCCGCCACCAGGTTTTGAGCGCCACCACTCGCGGCCCGGGCACACGGTAGGCGGGCACTTCCATCAGCATGCCGGGTGAAACCTCCGGCCACAGGCGCGCCAGAATATGCCCCGCTACGGCCACCACCACGATGTTCAGCACATAGATGCCCAGCGCGTAGTTCGGCCCCAGGTAGAATCCCACCAGCGCGAAGATCACCGTCATGCGTGCCGAGCAGGGAACCAGTACGGCGAGGACCGCCGTAATAAAGCGGTCGCGCCGCGAGGAGAGGATGCGCGTGCCCATCACCGCTGGCACGCTGCATCCGTAACCCACCAGCACGGGCAGGGTGGCCGTGCCGTGCAGTCCCAAGCGGTGCATGGCTGCGTCCATCAGGTAGCCGACGCGTGAGAGGTAGCCAATGTCCTCCAGGATCGCCAGCCCGGCTAGAAACGGCAGCAGGTAAGGCAGTACAATGGCAACCGCTCCCGCCGTGCCCAGCACCGCACCCTTGGCGCCTGCGAACACGGCACCCTGCGCGTTCATGTGCTGCGCCATCGCCGCCACAATCGCGTCAAAAACCTTGAGGATACGATCTTCCCCCAGCTTGCCCACGTCGAAGATCAGCCGGAAGAATCCCAAAAACACCCCCGCCAGCACGACGTAACCCCAGAAATGATGCATGGCCAGACGGTCCAGGTGCTCCCGCCAATCGGTGCGCGGCCGGGCCACGCGCGCGACCCGCTCAAAAAGCGTCAGGCAGGCGGCGTGCCGCGCCGCGGAGATTGCCGCGTCCGCCGGCAGCCCGGTGCGCGTTGCGATTCCCGCCTGAGCAAGCTCGACTAAGGCGGGCCCGAAGTCCGGAGTCCGGAGTCCGGAGTCTAAGGCCACGAGGGAGGAGTCAGGAGTCAGGAGTCGGGAGTCAGGGGACGAGAGCCCGGGGTCCGGAGTCCGGGGTCCCGTGTCAAGAATATCCGGCTTGGCACACTCGGCCGGGTTTCCGAATTCTTCTCGCACCCGGCGCGGGTCGCTTTGCACTAATTGCAGGGCGCGAAACCGGGCAGGAGGAAACGAGGGCTTTGGCGATTTTGGGTTTTCGATTTGAACTGTCAGATTTGAGATTGGTGATTCGGCCTGCCCCGCCTCCAGATTCGAAGGTGGAGCTAAAACCACCAGGCGCCCGGCAGTCTGTGCCGCGACGTTTGGCGAGTTCGGCGCCAGTGACGGTACGGGCACGCCACCCTGTGGCATAAGGTCTTTGCCCTTCGACCCATAGCTGTCTTCGGGCGGCGGGTCGGGCAGCGGGGCATGGCGTCCACCCACTCTGGCCGGATGACCGGAGCACGCTGCCGAGCAACAACCTGTCGAACAGGACAAACCACGAAACGCCTTGGACTTCGAGGGCTTGTCACCGCCTCTTGCCGGGTCGATTTTCCCCCCCGCTGCCGACGCGCCGAGATCCGCCCTTTCCGCAGTCAGAAGCAAGGCGGAAGGATACGCTTCGCCCGATCTTCGAACTCCTGTCTCCTGACTCCCGACTGGTGTCTCCTGACTTCTGACTTCTGACTCCTGACTCCTGACTTCTGACTCCTCCCTCTCTGCAATCTTCCTGGCCAACCCCTCCACCATCTCCTCTGCCTCGGGCGCGTAAATGAACGCGCGCGGACGACGTCCGGCCTGGGCAACTTCCTGTGCGACGCGGAAGGTCTCGTTGATGCCCCGGCCGCGTGATCCGATGGCCTCGACCACGGGCACGCCGAGCGCGGTTTGCAGGGCCTTGGTGTCAATCGTCATCCCCTTGCGCGCCGCTTCGTCCATCATGTTCAGGCAGACGACCGAGGGTGATTCCAAGTCGAGCAGTTCGAGCGTCAACTCCAGGCTGCGGGCCAACTGCGAGGCGTCCAGGACGTTGACGATGACGTCCCAATTGCCTCCCAGCAGGTAGTCGCGGCTGACCTCTTCCACGGCGGAAGTGGGGGTTAGAGAGTAAAGCCCTGGTAAATCAATAAGTTCAAGAATATTGCCGTTTACGCGGGCCTGTCCGCGGGTGTATTCCACCGTGGTCCCGGCGAAGTTCGAGGTGAGCGAACGATACCCCGCTACCGCATTAAAAATAGTACTTTTGCCTGAGTTGGGTTGGCCGACCAGCGCGACCTTCACGAGAGGACTTCGACTCGGATCTTCTCCGCCAGGTTCTTGCCAACTGCAACCCGGGTGCCCTGATTATCGATCATCAGGGGGCCGCCAAAGGGGGCGCGACGCAGGATTCGAACCCGGTCGCCGGGTTGGATTCCCATTTGGTTGAAGGAACGACGGACTTCCCATCCGCCAGTGATTAGAAGGATCTTAAGTTCAGCGTGGTCGCCGGCTTCGTAGAGGTTCATGGGTGAGCCAAAGTTCGCGGTGTTGAACATAGCAACACTGATAGGGCAAGAGGGGTTCCAGATAAGAGGTGAATTTGTTGGCAGGCCGGGAAGGCCTGAAGTGGCCAATTGCAAGTAACCTGCAACTGGTCCCGACCTGAGTCGGACATTATGGCGGTTTCCTGACCGGCGTGCGCAAGGGGGATTTCGCGCCATGACGGGCGCAAAGGCGCATCTGCCGGCGCACGGTCATCGGTTCTTTGGCGCCTAACGGGAATCATTCCAGGATGCGCAGACTCGCCTGAATCTCGCGAGACCAATCCTCGTCCTGCACGCCCGGAAGGTTGGCGCGCACGTTTTCGATTCCGCCGCGCCGCGCCGCCTCCGCCAAGTCAATTCCCACGCGCAGGTCGGACGCCGCTTGCGCGATCGTGATCCCAACCAGGTTGCGAAGTTCACCTGTCACCGCCGCCGCTAATTCCGCCGTCTCCAGCGGCGCCATCGACGCTTCCTTGCTCGCGGACTCAATCGCCCGCCGGCGGGCGGCCTCTTCTTCCCCAGTGGATTTGGGCAGCCTGAAGGCGCGCATGACGGCTTCGTAACTCCGCGCGTCGCGATCGATGATTCCCATCAGCCGCTCCCGCAGCGTGGCCAGGCGATTGCGTGCCGCTTCCAGCGCGGGGTGGTGCTCACTGAACGACTTCCGCTTCAAGGACACGCCGCAAACCATTTCTCCCAGGCCCGCTGCTAGAGCGCCTGCCAGCGCCGCGACGCTTCCTCCACCCGGCGCCGGGGTGGGCGCGGCCACCGCATTGACAAAGGCCTCTGCCATCGCGCGCAGCGGGGCTTCGTCAGGTGTGGAATCTCGCAGGGATTGGAGATTTGAGATTGGAGATTCGCCGGATTCAAGGCGCAAGTTTCGAGTTTCGATTTTCGAGTTTCGGTTCTCGATCGTCGAGGGTTGCTCCGCCAGGACTTGCTCCAGGCGGTTCTCGACAATTAACTCCGGACGGAAATTCTCCAAGCGAAGATAGTGCGCCGCGGCGTCTTCAAGGGCTCGCCGGGGCACGAGCCCCACGATCTCACTGCCGGCCACCTTGACGCCGCGCGTCGCCGCTTCCTGCACCACGGCGTTGAATACCGTTCCGACCGAGGTGGTTTCAAAATCGGTCAAGTTGATGGACACCTGCACCATGTTGCGCGCCTTCAATTCCACTCCCATGGACTTGACGCAGGGAAATCCGCCACTGGAGGCGCGAATCTTCCTGGCGATGGCCTTAGCCACTTCAATGTCTGGCGTCTCCAGATTGACGTTGTAAGCAATCAGGAATTTGCGCGCTCCGACCACCGTGGCGCCAGCCGTAGGATGCAGGGCCGCCTCGCCGAAATCAGGAAGGCGGGCCGGGTTCGTACCCATCTCGTCCCTCACTCCTTCGAACTGGCCGCGACGGATATTCTCCAGGTTGACGCGTTCCGGCCGCCGCGCCGCCGCCTCATAGAGGTAAGTAGGAATCTTGAAGCGCCGCCAGGCTTCCTCCGCTACCCATTCGGCAATGTGGACGCAATCTTCCAGCGTCACGCCCGCGATGGGGACAAAGGGCACCACGTCCGTGGCGCCCAGCCGGGGGTGCGCCCCCTGGTGGTGGTTCAAGTCGATCAACTGAGCCGCCTCTGCGATGCCGCGCAACGCGGCCTTGCCCACGCTCTCGCGGGTTCCCACCAGGGTAATTACCGAACGGTTGTGGTCCGCGTCCATCTCGCGATCGAGCAGGTAGACATCCGGACCGGCCAGCAGGGCGCGCACGATCGCCTCGACCACTGCTGGATCGCGGCCTTCGCTAAAGTTGGGAACACATTCGATGAGGGTTTGCATGGGGTGAATGTAACACGAAGAACAGTTGTCAGTGGTCAGTTGTCAGTTTCACTTCATCACCATGGGCCAAAAGAGGGCGACCAGTTCAACGATCAGAATCACCACCACCAGGAGCTCCAGGGCGAAAGCACGTCCTTGATTGAACTGTTCCACCATGAAGCGGTAAAGATTGTCGGCGGTGCGCAGCTTCCGGTCCACCAGCTCCTTGTAGTCCGGGACACCCACTTTGGCGGCAGCCAGGCGATAAAGGCGAGCGGAAAACATATCGCTGAGGAACTTGATGGAATTGTCGGCCCGTTCAGTGAGCTCGGTGACATCCAGCAGCAGGGTGTAAAGCCGGGCGGCGGCGCGCGCCATTCGCCAGCGGGCCAGGAACCCCGTCTCGCGATCCAGAGACTGATAGACCTGCCGCAGCCGCCGCGTCAAAACCTCGTCGTAATAGCGGAATTCCAGGAGCTGCGAGTTTGCATACTCCAGCAACTGGATGGTGGTTTCCGCACCCGCTTCCGTGTCGTAGAGGAAGGCGCCGTTCCAGCCGATCACCACGAGGTCGCTGGGATAGTAGGACATGCGGGACTGGAGGATCTCATGGCGTTCGGCATCCGCGAGGAGGCAGTTTTCACCGCGGACGATCTGGGCGATTTCCCCCTCGTGCAGACGGTAAACGTCGGCGGCCGTGGGGTTGCCCTCGATCTCCGCCACATGAAAAATGAAATAGTCTTCGGTCAGCCAGTTCTCGTAGGGTTTGACGAGGGCGCGCGCCACCCCTTCCACCTTCTGTTTGGCGATCTGCGAGGCGTGGCGTTCGATCTCGGCTCCGGCTACGTAGCGCGAAGAAAGGTCGACAAGCTGCTGCCATCCGCCCTCAAAGGCCAACAACAGTTCCACTACGGCGACGCCATAATCGTAATACTTGATCCGCCCCCGCAGCCTCTCGCCGGCAGGGAGCGTGAACTCATCCAGCGGTTCCACCACCGGGGGTTGCTCGAACCGAACGTACTCAGGAGCGGTATGCTTGAAGCTCGGCTCGCGTCCGGCGGGCTGCAGCCGCAGAATCTCGCGCACCTCGGGGAGCCGGATCTCTTCGCAGATATCGTAGAGCGTCAGGAATACTACTGAACCGCGGATGTGGGGATCAGGCATGCGTTGCCTCTTTGGTAGCTGTTATTCATGCGGGGAGCCTGGAATAGACGATCCTCCCCCGCTTGACGGTCATTACGCAATGGTTCACCGCGAAATAATATGGAACCTCTCGATAATCACTGACATTCAGCACAATCAAGTCGGCCTGCTTGCCGGCTTCCAGCGAACCCAGGCGATCGCCGCGGCGCAGGGCCCAGGCGCCATTGATCGTCGCTGCCGCCAGGGCCTCAGCGGGCGTCATCCGCATTTGCGTGCAGGCAAGAGACAGGATGAATTGCATGTTCAGGGTGGGGCTGGTCCCGGGATTGAAATCCGTGGCCAGCGCCACCGTTGCCCCGGCAGCAATGAGTTGACGGGCCGGAGGGTAATGTTTCAACCCGAGGTGGAAATTGGCCCCTGGCAGCAAGGTGGCGATTACTTCCGAACCCGCCAGGGAACGTATATCTTGTGCCGTGAGTTGGTCGAGATGGTCGGCGGAAGCGGCGCCCAATTCGATGCCCAGGCGCGCGGCGCCGGTGCGGGAGAGCTGCTCGGCGTGGATCCGCGGCACGAGGCCATACTGGCGGCCGGCGGCCAGCACGCGGCGGCAATCTTCTACGCTGAAGGCTCCACGGTCGCAGAAGCAGTCGATGAATTCGGCTAACTTCGCGGGCGTCGCCGGCTGGCCGCGCGACGTAGCGCCGGCATCTTGCCGGCTCTTGTGTAACCAAGAGGGGTGCCGGCTGGAAGCCGGCGCTACGCTGCCATGTGCGGGGCTAAAGCCCGGCGCTACCGAGGCGCCCGCGGCCATGGGGATCAACCGCTCAATGATTTGATCCACATATTCCCGGGCGCGCCCGTGAAAGCTCGCGGGAAGGGCGTGGGCCGCAAGCAGCGTGGGAACTATTTCCAGCGGCGACTCGGCCTGCAACACGCGAATGGCGCGCAGGATTTTCATTTCCTGGTTGATCTCCAATCCGTAGCCGCTTTTCACCTCCAGAGTTGTGGTCCCGTGGGAAGCAAAGGCGCGGAGAAACTCCCTCGCTTGTCCCACGAGAGATGACACCGAGGCTTTTTTAATCCTCTTAGCAGAGGATTGAATTCCGCCCCCAGCCTGCGCAATCTCCTCGTAGGTATTGCCGCGGAGGCGCAGTTCGTAGTCAATCACCCGGCTGCCGGCAAAAACCAAATGCGTGTGCGAATCGACAAAGCCGGGCATAACGACGCAACCATGGCAATCGATGGCTTCGGCGCGCAGGCGCAGGGCCTCGCGCTCCAGGGAGCGTGTCGACCCGGTACGAAGGATTTTCTCTTCCATGGTCAGCAGGCTGCCCCGGGAGACAATCCCCAACTCGCCGAGGTCCGTCCCGCGGCGGGGTCCCGGCAGGCCCCCCAGGGTAATCAACTGTGCGGCATTGCGGAAGAACAACGGGCGTAGGGAAGTGTGTGGCATGGCAGGATCAGTACGCTATAATACCGTTCGAAAGTCTTCCGGAGGTCTTAACCGATGCCCAGCTACGAATACGCCTGCAACGAGTGCAAGAAGACCTTTACGCTCACCATGACGATTGCCGAACACGACAAGAAGAAGGTTGCTTGCCCCAAATGCAAGTGCAGAAAAGTTGAGCAGCACTTCGGCTCGTTCTTTGCGGTAACCACGAAGAAAAGCTGAAAGGCTGTAACGAGTGATGAGTGATGGGTGACGAGCCCGGAGCATAGGAACTCGAAGCTCGAAACTTGAAATTTGAAACTCGGAGCGAATTCGAGCTTCGATTTTCACCTTGCGGCTTCCCGTTACTTCTCCGGGGTCATTTTCGGAATCTTCACTCCCGCCTTCCGCGCAAAACTCACCGCCTCCTCATATCCCGCATCGACATGGCGCGCAACGCCGATTCCCGGGTCGTTGGTCAATACCCGATTCAACCGTTTCGCCATCTCGGGCGTGCCGTCCGCCACCGTGACTTGCCCGGCGTGCAGCGAGTACCCGATTCCGACGCCGCCGCCGTGGTGGAACGACACCCAACTCGCGCCCGAAGCGGTATTGAGCAGGGCATTCAGCACCGGCCAATCAGCAACCGCGTCGCTGCCATCCTTCATGCTCTCGGTTTCGCGGAAGGGCGAGGCGACGGAGCCGCAGTCGAGGTGGTCTCGCCCGATGACGATGGGCGCCTTTATTTCACCCTTGGCAACAAGATCATTAATGCGCTCGCCAAACAGCGCCCGCTCACCGTACCCCAGCCAGCAGATGCGTGAGGGAAGACCCTGAAATTTCACATGCTTCCGCGCCAGGCGAATCCAACGATTGAGTATGGCGTTGTCAGGGAAGAGTTCCAACACCAGGTCATCGGTGCGGAAGATATCAGCCGGCTCACCGGAAAGCGCCGCCCAGCGGAACGGGCCACGGCCCTCGCAGAAGAGCGGACGGATGTAGGCGGGGACGAATCCGGGGAAATTGTAAGCGTCTTTCACGCCCCCGTGTTCGAAGGCAACGGTGCGAATGTTATTGCCATAATCGAACGTGGCCGCACCGAGTTTCTGCAATTCGAGCATGCCGGTAACGTGCCGTGCGATGGAGTCGTAGGAGCGCTTCAGGTAATCGTCGGGATCAGTACGGCGAAGCTCCGCGGCCTCTTCCAGACTCAGTCCCGAAGGGATGTAGCCGTTCAGAGGGTCGTGGGCGCTGGTCTGATCGGTAAGAAGATCGGGGACAATGCCGCGTTGCGCGAGTTCCGGGATAATATCCGCGCAATTGCCCACCAAGCCCACGGAGACGGCCTGTTTCTGGCGCACGGCATTCTTGAGGATGCGGACGGCCTCGTCCAGCGAATTCACACAGATGTCGCAGTAGCCGGTGCGGATGCGGCGCTTGATGCGTTCCGGGTCAACTTCGATGCCGAGGAAGGCGGCGCCGTTGAGCGTGGCGGCCAAC
>DATJVT010000420.1:0-6017 GCA_035501695.1 Terriglobia bacterium
GGCCAGCTTACGACTTGCGCCGGCGGTTCATTCCCAACAAGCCAAGCAAACCCGAACCTAAAAGCGCCAGCGTTGTCGGTTCGGGCGCTCCCACCGGGGAGCTTGCACCCAGCGTGATGTTGTCGAAAGCAATGTAATTGGCCGACCCGCTGAAGATCGCCGACTCTGCCGTTCCCGCAAAGCTCACGCCAACGGGAAACCAGGGGCAGTAAGCACCATACGTGCATCCCGTCCCCCCGGAAGGCGTTACGGGCAGGTTCAAGGATGCCAACAAGGTACCCGTTCCGTCCAGCCCTGAGTACACACTTACTGAGCCAGGGTACACAACGGCCGAATAGAAGAACGAGAACCCGGTGTCGAATCCCGCGGGGACATCCATGACATCGCCCGATCCATTGAGGAAAAAGGCGACCGTTGACCCCGATGGTGAACCAGAGAAATTGCCGCTGCCGCCACTAGCGCCAGAAATGACCGCCAACGAATCGGGCCCGAATGTAATGCCATAATTGGGGCCCGGCCCACTTCCAAACCCTCCCAAGCCGCCATCGTAGTAGCTTCCGATCGGCTCAAGATCCTGAAGCCCCTCGAAGGTCAAAACGGTCGTGCCTGCCTTGGCTGAAACCACGGACAGGACGACCACAGACACTAAGAGGCAAACTGTTCTCTTCATAGGGTATCTCCTTTTAAACTAGTTGAGTTGTTAAGTGATGCGAACCTACCAACAGTCTCCCTTTCGCCCGGTCCGCACTCCTGACCTGATATATGGCACGTTGCAGGCCAAAGCCATCAGCTTTCTTCTGATATGCAAGCCGCTGATTTTAAGAATGATAGCAAGCTGGGACGAAGCTTCCCACTGCCGGAGGATGGAAGCCGGCTAAAATGTCTTGCATTTTGTCCGCAAGAGATTGCAACATTCTGGGGAAACGGCGGACGCTCCCTGGCCCAGCCAGGGATGGGAGCTACGGCATTTGCCTGGAGGGACTCGGTCGCCGTTCTCGGGAGCACGCATCGGTGGCTGTTACACAAGATGACACAGACGCTCTTACCCGAGTCCCTCGATTGTAATGATCGCAATCGCCGGGGCGCAACCCATGCCGACCCGATACATAACAGTCAACCGCGACGGAATCTGGGGGGGCAAGAAAGAAAGGCGATGGAGACTCGCGGGCAAACAGCGGGCAGGTGCAGCCGCCCCCTTGGCGGGCGGCTGCCCAACCCTATAAAACTCACGAATACGTTCTGTGTCTACTGAACGGCCAGCTTACGACTTGCGCCGGCGGTTCATTCCCAACAAGCCAAGCAAACCCGAACCTAAAAGCGCCAGGGTTGTCGGTTCGGGCGCTCCCACCGGGGTGCTGGCACCCAGTGTGATGTTGTCGAAACCAATCTGATTGGCGGTCCCTGTGAACACTGCCGACTCTGCCGTACCGGCAAAGCTCACGCCAATCGGGAACCACGGGCAGAAGGCACCGTAAGTGCACTCCGGGGAACCGCCCGACGGCGTGACCGGCAAGTAAATTGAGGCCAACAGGGAACCCGTCCCATCCAGCCCTGAGTACACATCAACGGTCCCAGAGTCGTTGATGGCTGAGTAATAGAACGAGAACCCGGTGTCGAACCCCGCCGGCACATCCATCACATCGCCCGCACCAGAGAGGAAAAACGCAATCGTAGGCATGGAGGGGGCACCCGAGAAATTGCCCGAACCGCCATTAGCGCCCGAAATGATCGCGAGCGAGTCCGCTCCGAATGTAATCCCATAGTTGGGGCCGGGACCACTACCGTTTCCACCAAAGCCGCCATTGTAGTAGTTCAGGATCGCCTCCTCGTCCTGAAGCCCCTCAAAGGTCAGGACGGTCGTACCTGCCGTTGCGGAAACGACGGACAGGACGAGCAGAGACACTAACAGCAAGACTGTTCTCTTCATACAGTATCTCCTTCCAAGTAATAGAGTTGTTAAGTAATGCGAACCTACCGATAGACTCCCTTCGTCCGGTCCGCACGCCTGAACTGACAGGGAGCACGTAGCAAGCCAAAGACGACCGTTTTCCTTAAAATGCAAGCCGCTGATTTTACAAGTGATAGCAAACATAAACGAGACCTGTCCCTGTAGGAGAACGAAAACCGGCTGGAATGTCCTGCCTTTTGTCTGCAAGAGATTGCAACATCGCGGAGGAGCAACTGGCGTCCCATGGCGCTGTCAGGGAGGCGAATTGCTCTTCTCCCGGATAAGCCCCGCCGCAGAACTCGGGAACCGGCATGATCGGGTGTTACACAAGATGGTATGAGCACACTTCGGTTTCCCGCGCGTTCCCCGGCACAGCCAAGAGTGGTTGCGGCACCGGCTCTCCTGCCTTTGCCGGAGGCGAAGCGCTAAGATGTAAGATGTCGAGGCCACGGCCCTGCCGGGAAGTGAATCCGGAGGCAGCGCCGCATTCCGCGACGTATTGAAGTGCATCGGATTACGTATGCGAATTGCAGTGCTTTGCCCCAAACCAGCCTGCCGACGGCGGGGGAAGTCCAAATCCACAACCGCTCACCGACGTGCACCCGGAGAGGCGGGTCCTCTGATGCAGACCCTGAGGGAAAACTCATGACCCTTCGGTCGCGTGGCTTTACGATTCCGGCGTGGTCGTTACTCTTGCCGCTCACATGCGGATGGCCAGCGGCAGTGTGCGCCCAGGGCCAGGGTTCCCACGAGGCCAACGGCCCTTCTCCTCCTACCGACCCCGTGGCACTGATCAAAGTCGTGGCGGAGAACCAGAAACAGATTGAGGAGGCGCGCAAAGATTACATCTTTCGTCGCCGCGACGAAGACCAGGAGCCGGACGCACAGGGCCATTTTCAAACCAAAGAAGTCAAGGAATATGAGGTCTATTTCCTGGGCCCCTGGGAAATCGAGCGTCTGCTGACCAAGAACGGCAAGCCTCTGACGGAGGGAGAGCAACACAAACAAGACGAAGAAGTTCGCAAACAGGAGAAGAAAGCGCGCGAGAGGGTGGACAAGCAAGAGTCCGGCGCGGAACCTGATAAGGACACCATAACCCTGGCGAAGTTCCTGGCGTCCGACCGCTTCTATAATCTCCGCCGCGAGGCATACGAGGGTCGCGAGGTATATGCCATGGACTTCGCCCCGCGGCCCGAGTTCCAACCGCATTCACTGGTCGACAGAGTCCTGAAGGCCCTGGGCGGGACCCTTTGGATCGACGAGCAGGCCAAGCAGGGAGTGCGACTGGAGGCGCGGTTCCTCGAGGGCGTGAAGGTGGGCGGCGGCCTGCTGGGCTCCGTCAAGAAGGGCGGCAACGTCATCCTGGAGCAGCGCTTCGTGAACGGCGAGGTCTGGCTTCCCTCCTACGCCGAGTTTCATCTCAATGCCCGCCTGCTGCTCATTCACAAGTCGTTCAACGGCACCGCCACGTATAGCGACTACCGCAAGTTCCACGTGGAGTCCAAAATCACCGGAACCGCTCCGGTCACTCCCTCGACGCCCCCATGATGCCGGAAGCCATCGTCAAGGCCGACCGAAAGTAAGGCAGGGTTTTGGCCAAGCCGGTTTCCAGATTGACACTCGCCTCCCAAGCCAACTTGCCTCGCGCCGCAGTAACGTCAGGCTGGCGCCGCTGCGGGTCGTCATCCGGAAGGGGTTCAAAGGTGATGGAACTCTTACTCTGGGTGATCCGGATGATCGCCTCGGCGAGTTGCAGGATGGAAACCTCTTCCGGATTGCCCAGGTTGATGGGTCCTGTTTCGTTCGACATGAGCAACCGGTGGAGTCCTCCCACCAAGTCGCTGACGTAGCACAGGCTGCGAGTTTGGTTGCCGTTGCCGTAAATGGTTAAGGGCTTGCCTTGTAGCGCCTGGACCATGAAGTTGGGGAGGGCGCGGCCATCCTCCAGGCGCATGCGCTCGCCGTAGGTGTTGAAGATGCGGGCGATGCGCACCTTCACCGCGTGCTCGCGGCGATAGGCCATGCTGATGGCTTCGGCGAAGCGCTTGGCTTCGTCGTAAACGCTGCGGGGACCGATGGGATTGACGTGCCCCCAGTACGTCTCGGGCTGCGGAGTGACCTCCGGGTCGCCATAGATTTCCGAAGTGGAGGCCAGAAGCATCACGCTCCCATGCGCTTTCGCCAAACCCAAAGCGTGGTAGGTTCCCAGGGCCCCGACCTTGAGGGTGTGAATGGGGTGCCGCGCGTAGTCCTTGGGACTCGCCGGCGAGGCAAAGTGCAGGATGTAGCTCAGCGGGCGGGAAACGAAATGCGGGTCGCCCGCCGGTGAAGCGAGCAAGGCGGGCAGATTAATCGGTTGGGTTACATCATGCAGCACAAACCGGAAGCGTGGATTCGGGAAGAGGTGCTGGATGTGTTCCTTCCGTCCCGTAATGAGATTGTCGAGGCAGATGACGTCATGCCCTTCCGCCAGAAGGCGGTCGCAGAGATGGGAACCCAGGAAACCCGCCCCGCCGGTAACCAGCGTCAGTGGATGGGTATTCTGGCTGGTTGTAGGTTTGGCCATCGGGGCCTTTCCTCCATTAATGCGCTGGCTGCTTCAGGCTGCGGTCATGCCCGGCTTGACAACAGGGCCGGATGCCTGGACCCGTCACGGCCCATGGAGACGTATTCAAAACCGGCTTGCCGTACGGTTTCTGGGTCGAAGAGATTCCTCCCGTCCACGAGGATGGGAACCTCCATGAGGGCTCGAACCTTCGCCAGGTCCAACTGGCGGAATTCTTCCCACTCGGTCAGGAGAAGCAGAGCTTGGGCGCCGCGTGCCGCCTCATAGGCGGAGGAGCAGTAATTGAGCCGCGCCGCAGAGGGGGGGAACACCTGCTGGGTGTTCGGCATTGCCTGCGGATCGTATAGCCGCAGGAGGCTCCCCTCGTCCAATAGAGCTTGGATAATCTTCAGGCTGATCGCTTCCCGAATATCATCTGTGCCTGCCTTAAACGCCAGGCCGAGTACGCCCAGGGTCTTTCCCGACAAGTTCCAGATTGCCTGGCGCACCTTGCGCACGAAGATCTCCACGCGGCGCTGGTTGATGCGCTCCACTTCCTGAAGCAGGGAGAAATCCACGCTGTTTTCACTCGCCAGGTGAATGAAAGCGCGCAAGTCCTTGGGGAAGCAGTAGCCTCCATAACCGATGCCGGCATCGAGAAACGCCCGGCCGATGCGGGCGTCCAGGCCGATGCCCCGCGCGACGGCGGTAACATCGGCGCCCACTTTCTCGCAAAGATCCGAAACCATGTTAATAAAAGATATTTTGGTGGAGAGGAAAGCGTTGGCGGCGTGTTTGATCAGCTCTGAGGTGCTGGTGTCGGTCACCACCAGGGGACATCCCAGCGGGCGGTAGAGGTTGGCAAGAATCTCGCGCGCCCGCTCGGATTCCACCCCGCAGACAATGCGGTCAGGATGGAAGAAGTCCTCCAGGGCTTTGCCCTCGCGCAAGAATTCGGGATTGGACGCCACCTCGAAATCAGCCGGCGCCGGGCTCGACAGGGATTCGCCCGCTCCCTGTGGGGATTTCCCGGAACTATAGCGGATGATCGTCCGTTTCAGCCACTGAGCCGTTATCGCCGGGACGGTGCTCTTCTCCACAATAAGTTTGTATCCGTTCAGGTTGCGCGCTACCACTCGTGCGACCGCCTCCACTTGGGCAAGATCAGCTTCCCCGCTGGGTTTCTGGGGAGTGCCAACGCAAATGAAGATGATGGAGCCGGCCCGGACGGCGGCTTCCACGTCATCGGCGGGTTGAAACCGGCCGCTTTGCAAGTGTTTGGCCAGGAGATCATTCAGGCCGGGTTCGTAAAAAGGCGGCTTTCCCGCCCGGACGAGTTCGATCTTGCCTGCGTCGTCGTCGGCGCCGATCACCCGCCTCCCCAACTCGGCCAGACCTAGGGCGGTCGGAAGCCCGATATGGCCCAACCCCAGAACCGTGATGGTAGCGTCATTGAAAAGCGTGGCAGGGGCGGGTTGGTCACTCATAGGTTTTCCTTTGAAGGAAAAGTGTACCATCCCGTCC
>DATJVT010000421.1:0-4785 GCA_035501695.1 Terriglobia bacterium
TGCTCCGGGGCCCTCGCTCCGGTCCGGGTTATAGTGTCCCGGACCATCATCACTTAATCGGCCCCATTTGACCGGCATTTCCCAAGCTTTCACTCTTGCCTGTTGCGCTGGAACCAGTGTTGCCCTTCGCAATAGTCAGTCAAAGGGGAGCGCTGCTCCGGGGAGTAAATACCATTCAGGGGTATTTGAGGACGCTTGAAATGCCATGCTTACTTTGCCGGTCTGCCGTGATGGAGGCATAGTGCGACCAGATCCGAGACATTCGCTTCGCCCACGCACATGACCGTGTCTGCGCCCCCCCAATAGATTTTCACGGTTCCATCGGACTCCAGAACAGCGCCACAGCTGAAGACTACATTGTGGACATATCCAGTTATTTCCCAAGGATCTTCCGGCTGCAAAATCCACGAGTCGCTGACTCCCAGAATCTTCGCCGGGTTCGCCAGATCATGAAGGGCCACGCCCAAGCGATACACCGATCCATCCATCGTCTTGAACACGCCGTGGTAGATCGAAAGCCATCCCTGGTCCGTTTTGATCGGCGGCGCGCCGGGACCGATCTTCATCTCATCCCAGTGATATGGTTCAGGCTTCATGATGAGCTGAGATTGGCCCCAATAGCATAGATCCGGAGAATAGGAAATCCAGATTGACCAGGGGGCGATTTCCGAATGAGGACGGTCGAGCCGCGCATAAAGCCCATCAAACTTCTCGGGAAAGATCACCACATTCCGATAATCCGCCTGCGTGATTAGGGAAACTCTTTCCAACTGACTGAAGTCCTTCGTCTTGGCCAGGGCGATCCGCACTCCATTTCGCGAGTAGGCGCTGTAGGTGATGATGTACTCGCCTTCCAGCCGGGTCACGCGTGGGTCCTCCACGCCGAACTCTTCATAGGCGGCAAAAGGGCTGTCCCGGTCAGGAATCAGAAAGGGCTGTGGATCGGCGGTGAAGCGGAATCCGTCGGGACTGCGTGCCAAACCAATGATCGACCGTCCGGTGCGGAGATGGGAGCGGAAAAGCATGATGTATTGGTTCCCATGCTTCACGACCGCCGCGTTGTGAACGGTTTCCACTGGGTAGGGGATCTCGGCCTTGGTGAGGATGGGGTTGTGGCAGTATCGTCTAACAATGTCCGGCTTCATAATCGTCTCTTCGCTTCCAGATCAAAAATCGTCAAGTAAACCCGTTCGTATCCCTCCACCATGGTATCGATTGAAAAGTATTGCCGGACACGGCTGCGGCAGGCACGACGATCGATTTCAGAAATTCGTCCAAGGGCCCGAACTGCCTCAGTGACGTTGTCAACCAAAAAACCGGTCTGCCCGTCCTTGATCACCTCACGGCAAGAGCCGAGGTCCATCGCGATGGCGGGCACGCCGGCGGCATTGGCTTCGACCAGGACAAGTCCGAATCGCTCCGGGATGGTGTTCAGGTGCAGTAGAGCTCGGGCCCGGGCGAACAATTCGTTTTTGCCCGGCACGCCCACCGGTCCGATATAAAGGATGTTTTGATCATCGAGATGGGGGTTGACCTGCTCCCGGAAATAGGCCTCATCTTGGATAATACCAGCGATGATCAAACGCAATCCGCTCAGACGAGCAACCTCGATGGCCAGATGAACACCTTTATCCGGATGGATCCGACCGAGGAAAATAAGGTCATCACCGCCGGGTTCCTGAAGCGGGTACAACGAGAGATCGATGCCGTTGTAGACTGTCGCTAGGTAATTCAGCCCTGCGGCTCGATCGGAGTCGCTGATGGAGACAAAATATCCGTCACGATACTTCTGATAGACGGGCATGATTTTGGCTGACGAGAATCCGTGGATGGTAGTGAGGACCGGTGTCTTGACCAGCCGGGTGTAAGTCAAAGCCATGAAGTCGTAGTGGCTGTGGATAAGGTCAAACTCAGCCGCGCGCTCGAACGCTTCGGAGATGTGAAGGTATTCGGCTACTTTGGGATCGACGGCGGAATCCTCTTCATACCCCTTGTCCACCACGGCATGCAAGTGAGCGCGGGTCACAGAATCCCTGCTGGCGAACAACGTCACATCCCAGCCACGGGCGACGAGCCCTTCGGTAATGTTGCTTGCCACCGTTTCCCAGGCGCCGTATTGCCGAGGAGGTGTTCGCCAGGCTATCGGCGACAGGACAGCCACTCTTTTGTCGGGCTTTAGCATGCTGTTCGACAATCGTTCCTAGTGCATGGCAGCCAGCACTTCATCGAGGGGAACCGTAGCGAAACCGGTGGCGTGATCGGCCATGCCATAGGGAATGATCAATTCGCCGTTGTGGAGGAGAGCGCCACAGGTATAAACGACGTTCGGCACGTACCCTTTACGCTCCCTTTGGTCCGGTTTGAGCAAGGGTTCGCGCAGGCGGCCGATCACTTTGCCGGGATTATCGTGATCGAGGAGAAACGCGCCGATGCAGTATGTTCGCAGGGGGCCGACACCGTGGCTGAGGACCAGCCAGCCCGCTTCGGTCTCAATGGGGGACCCACAGTTCCCCAGCTGGACCAGTTCCCAGGGGAACATCGGTTTAAGGAGCACCTTGCGTTCATACCAAAAGTGGACGTTGTCGGAAAACATGAGGTAAATGTTCTCGTTGTCCTGGCGGGAGAGCATGGCATAGAGGCCGTTGATTTTCCGGGGAAAGATGGCCATGCCTTTGTTTTCGGCGGCCGGACCGTTCAGGGTGATAAACCGAAAGAGGAGGAAGTCAGAAGTCTCCACCAGCTCTGGCAAGACCACCTTGCCATCGAAGGCCGTGAAGGTGGCGTAGTAGACGTGGGTACCGTCGCCGTTTTGGAAACAGACGAACCGGGCGTCTTCGATGCCGTTGCGTTGCGACGGCGTGGCCGGGAAAATAACGCGTTCAGACAGCCGCTGTTGGGGCTGAAACTGAACCTCGTAGTTGGACCGGGCCAGCATCAAAATTCCCCGGATCGCGTTCCGATCCGACCGGCGGGACTGCTTCATTTCGGCTTCGAGATTGGCGCGCAGTTCTTCCAATCCAAACGACTCCCCAAACTTGTCCATGACCCGGCGTGTGAATCCGCTGGTCAATCCCAGCTCAAAGAGTTTCCGCTCGAAGAGCGCCTTCTCATAACGGGGGTTCGGGATTTGACGCGGCTCGGTGAGGAAGCCGGCTGGGGGTAGGACCTCGATCCGATGGTCGACGTGGATGATACCCGTCCGAAAAGTGATGGAGGAGATGTGACCCTCCCCGGTGGCGCGCAAGCTGAGGATAAAACGCAGAGCGCCGGGAGGCAGGTCAGACTGGTCAGGGTGTGGGACGATGGACGGATTGAACAGGGCTGCGGATTCTAAGGAGAATTCGCAAACGAAATAGGAGCCGATCAACAGCTGTCTTTGTTCGGAAATTTCCTCATCGGTCAATAGGAGGTCGCGGACCTGTTCGAATCGCTCTCGAAAGGATCTGTGGATCTGCTGGTGTCGCTGGGAGAATTCGGCGGATACTTCGTCCAGGAGAGGGCCGACTCGGTTTTCCGGGAGCGACATGATCCTGGCGATAATCCTGCCAGCCCGCTGGGGATCCGCCGGACTGAATGGCCGCAGAAGAACGCGTGACTGGTCAGGCCGGAGGACCGTGGCCGTGCGTTCGACGTGAATCGAGTTGGCGTTCATAGACTGGTTATTCCAGAGAAACGAGACCGTAAGCCGCGATTACTCTTAGACCGCGATCAGTTCCTTAAAACTCGTCAGCATATTTTGCGCCAAGCGCATCTCAGCCAACGAAAGCAAGAAGGCCAGGGTGGATTCCGCACCCTGGTTCCGGTTGACCCGATCGACGTGCAACCCATCGCGGCAGCCGCCTGTTTTGGGAGAGTAGAGTTCCAATCCGAGATCGTTCCAGCCGATGAACCAGTCGAAGGCGCGTTGCGCCTGCTCGTACCACCAGAGGTCCGATGTGGCCCGATAGGCTTCAAGACAGGCTGAGACCATTGCTTGCGCCTCGATGGGTTGCTGGTCAAAGTTGGCGCGCATGCCGCCGCGGCGATAAAATCCGTTGCTGCCAATGGATCGAAAGTGACCCTTCTCGGAGATTTGCAATTCCGTGAGCCAGCGCAGGGCCTGCAGGCCTCGCTCAAACACCGCTTGTTGTCCGGTTGCACGTCCGCTCAGAATCAAGGCGTGTGGGAGCTTCGCGTTGTCGTAAGTCAACTCCTCTTCAAACCAGCACCACTCCGGCTGGGCGGTCCTTTCGAAAAGTTCCATGAGCCGCGAAGTGAGTGTCTCACGGCTTTGGTTGACCAGGCTGTCACCGCTCAACCGGCGCAGGTATTCATGAATGCCGATAAGGCCGAGCGCCCACGCCCGCGGCGAAGTGAACTCCGTCAGAGCTGGCAACGCCAGCGCGAAAAGTTGTCCAGCCATGACCTGGAAGCTCCGATAGGGCGAACGCCCCACGCCCACGCCCAGCGCCCAGAGCGCTCGCCCTTGACAATCCTCCGACCCATGTTCATCGAGCCAGCGGCGGTCGAAACTCAGGTGGTTGTGAAAGCGTTTCACTCTGAAATCGAACGCGTGATGCAAGAACGCCGCGTAGGTTGTGGCCAGGGTCCGCACGCGCTCTGGCTCTTCCCCCAATTCACTAAGCAGTACCGCGAGGATGAATGCGCGAGCGTTGTCATCCGTACAGTAGCCTTCCGAAAACTTCGGGATGCTAAAAATGGCATGTTGGAAGATTCCAGTCGAATCGGTCATCCGCGAGAGATGACTCAACTTCAACTCCGGCAGTTCCCGCGGCTTTTGGTCGA
>DATJVT010000422.1:0-4303 GCA_035501695.1 Terriglobia bacterium
GCTTGCTGGACCTCACCGATGGTGATGACTGCGACGTCGTGGTGACTTCCGGTGGGACAGGTGTCTCCCCGCGTGATGTGACCCCGGAGGCCACTCGCACGGTGATCGAGAAGGAAATCCCCGGCCTCGCGGAATTGATGCGCGCCGAAGGTTTCAAAAAGACGCGGCGGGCGGTACTCTCGCGCGGCGTGGTGGGCGTGCGCAAGGGCAAACTCATCGTTAACCTTCCCGGCAGCCCCCGCGGCGCTCGCGAATCCCTCGAGTTTATTGTGGATCTGCTCCCTCACATCGTCGACCTCATCCAGGGTCGCACGGCGCACCATGAGTAGCGGTTCTGGATTTGTGCTATGATTTTGGCTTCAAGCAGAAGGAGGATTCAACGGCGTGCTGAATTCCTACGGACCGATCGTCATATTTGGAGTGATCGCGGCGCTTTTCCCGCCGGTGACCCTATGGCTTTTCAGATTTATTCGGCCCTCCTTTCGTCCCACGGCTGAAAAGGTAATGCCCTACGAATGCGGCATTACGCCAGAGTCCGACGCTCGTCACCGTTACACCATACGCTTCTACGTCGTGGCCATTCTTTTCGTGGTCTTCGATGTGGAGACGGTCTTCCTCTATCCCTGGGCGGTGCAGTACCAAGTGCTGGGGCTTCTCGGGCTGGTGGAGATGATGATTTTCCTCGGGATCCTGATTATTGGCTACATTTGGCTGTGGAAACGCGGCGCGCTGGATTGGATCTAGGCTTCGAAGAAGTCACCACCAAGACACCAAGACACCAAGTAAAATGAGAGGAAGCAAGAACTGGAAACAAGTGTTCTTCTGTCGCGAGCGGCTGAATTCGGCTGCTCATTGGGTCTTGGTACGCTGGGGGTTTCCTGGTCAGTCTTCAGAACTCTATGGGGAGCGGTCCGATGTCAATCAGCAAGGCGGTGAATTTAAAGCCTGGTGAGCTTCAGGCGCTGGCGATGTTGGTGGAGGCGGCATCCCTCGCCGAGGGCGGAGGGCTGACAGATGCGGCGCGGGCACAATTGCGCACCGAACTGGCGAAGCGCCATCTTTCCAGCCTGCGCGTGCATCCCGGTTCCCTGGTAGAAGACCCGTCGAATACGGATATTTATTGGGTGGCGGCGGACGCGCTGGGCGGGAACTCGGTTCAACCGCTGCTGTTGATGGTGCGGTCCAGACCCGGGGCCTCGGCCGCCAGGTTTGGAAGCCCGTCGCTGGTCGTGAAATTCCGTCCCGATTGGAGCCAGGAGGTGGAAGTGGCGGGGTATTCCTTTACCTCGTACGACCATGACACCATTCGGACCTTTGCCCGGGAGCTGGCTCCGGAGTTTCTACCGCGCCCGCAACGTGCCCTGCCCGCCATCGCCACCGGAAATCGCCATCCGGAAATCAGCCTGCCTGCAGCGTTTGCAGCCTTCGAGACCAACCTGGAAAAATCTGGCGTCAATTGGGCGTCTACCGTGCAGCTCTCCGCCACGCGCGAGATGACCACGGATGACGCCATCGCGGCCCGGACTGGTGAAGACCCGGTCGCGGTGGGCCACACTCGCGTTTCCATCCGGCACTTGTACCACGCGGGGCTCTGGGCGGCGATTCGGGCCGGCTGGCGAGCCGGGTACACGGCGGAGGCTGACCACTTCATTGTGTCCGGCTCGACGGATGCGGAAATTGCGCGCTCCGTGGAAATGGTCAAGGAGGCGATTCGCCACGCCGCCGGTTACACCAAATTCACCACCGATACCTCGCGCCTGTTTGAACTGGAGAGCGACCTGCGCCATCCCCGCGTCTGGAGCGCCTCCGCCGTGGAGGAGCGTTTTCACCAGGCGCTGACCGCGGAGGAAGCGCGCTGGGTGCTGGAGGAGTTTGCCCGGCCTTTCAAAATCGGTTCCACTACGTACCTTTTTTCTCGCGACGAAATCCTGCGGTTGGCCGTCAAGTTCGGCCGCAGCCTCAAGCTGAACGAGGAGCTCTTCGATTTCATCCGCGCTGCCAAAGCGGAGCTGGGAACGGGAACGGACTTCGATTTTGAGCCCTCACTGGACGAAGCGGAAACGCTGACTACGGCGAAAGAGCTGCTCTTCTATATGCACTGGCTGAAGGCGCGCGGCCGCCCGGCGCAACTGGTGCCGCCCAACCTCGGGTTCAAGAAGCGCCAGGCTTATCCTGTGAAAATGGAAACCACGACCGAGCATGGGAAAGGACTGGAGGATTACGCACACGGTAAGATGTGGCCGGAGTTGAGACCGCGCGTGGTGAGCAGGTTTGACTCGCAACCGCTGGCAGAACTGGCCGCGCGCGTGGCCGAGCTTGCCGCGGTGGCCCGATATTTCGACGGCACCTTGAGCATCCACTCCGGCAGCGGCAAGCAGGCGGAAGTCCTGGAAGCCATCGGGCGCTCTACTGGCGGCCGCGTGAATTACAAGATTTCCGGGGAGCTCCAACTCCAACTTCTCGACGTCCTCTCCGAGCAACCGGAGGGCTCGCAATGGCGCCAACTTTTCAAACGCATGGTGGACCGCGCCCGCGCGTTCGCCGCGCACGGCGCCTTTGGATCAGAGAGCGAACTGGCGGAGCAATACGTGAAATTGGGGCGCGAGTATTATCTTGGTGATGCGTCCCGAGGTCGCGTGGATGGAAATCTCTTCCAGGTTTTCTGGCTGGGCAACGTGGTGGGAAGCCGCGACGTGCAAGCACCCGACGGCGACCACCGTTTCTTCAAAGAGAAGCTCGACGAACTGCCGAATGACCTGTTATCCGAAGTCCGGAGCCGGAATTCGCGCTATATCGTTTGGCTGGCAGAACACCTGCGAGGGTAGGGTTGGGGAGGCAGAGTGGGGAGTTCATCTCGAGGATAAGGGGTTGCCATAGGGCTGGAAAGCCCCGGTTCACGTCGAAAAAGGATTGACTTTCGCTTTTTATTCGCCTACCATTCTTCCCTGCGGCTCATAAGGGGGGCCGTAAATCTCACACTACGGAGGAAACCATGGCATTGAGTGAAGCGTTGCTACCGGAATTCGACCATGAGATGGCCGGCACTCGCAAGACGCTGGAACGGGTGCCCGACGACAAGCTCGACTGGAAGCCCCATGCCAAATCCATGACCGTTCGGCAGTTGGCCTTACACCTGGCGTTGTTTCCAAGCTGGATGACCGACACCCTGGAAAAGACGTCATTTGATTACGCGCCGGTGGGAGGCGAGCCTTACAAGCCACCCGTGGTAAATTCCCGCCAGGATCTGTTGGAGATATTCGACCGCGATCTGGCGAAGGCGCGGGAGAAGTTGAAGGGGGCGAGCGATGCCCAACTGATGGAGAAGTGGAGCTTGCTGGCGGGGGGGAAGACGATCTTCTCCTTGCCGCGCGTCGCGGTGTTCCGCAGCATGATCATGAACCACATGATCCACCACCGCGCCCAGCTCGGGGTTTACTTGCGGCTCAATGACCTTCCGGTGCCCGCCCTCTACGGCCCCTCGGCCGATGAGCAAGGGTAATCGCCAGGCTGCGGACCGTCCTCGATGGGAAGATGAGTGGGGGCGCACGGCCGTGTGCCCCCAGAGTTTTGGCCGTCTAGGTAACGGTGTCGTCTTTCCTTTCCAGGAGAAAAGCGCCAGAATTCCTATCGGGGCGGAGTCAGTCGCGTCGTTGGCAAGGAGAGGATTCATGAGAGGCGCTACCACCCTTGCTGCCCCTTGCCCAATCTCAACCAAAGTTAACGCCCAATCTGCAACAATCCTTATTTCTGATGTTTGCTGCGCAGGGCGCCCATCCGCTGAGAGATGGGTCCGTGCAGCGCCGACTTATCGCTACCGGAATGCACGTCGGAGGGCCACTGCATGGCCGGTATTGGGTCGAGCGGTTCGGGGAGTTTGATTACGGTTATGCCCGCAGCCGAGACGGCATAAATCGTTTGACCCGATTTCACGATGGCAGTCCCGCGGCGACTATACAGCCAAGTGATCACAAGAACGTACGGTAAGTTCCCCGATGGGGGGGGAGTCAGAGGTTACACTTTTGCGAGTAGGCTGTTCTCAGGCACCATTCCGACTTTAAGGGGTGAGGCCCTGCAGGCACGTGGGAAAGCGGTCACCTTTCTCTAGACGGCTTCTCCTAGCGCTTCCTTTCATAAACCAGGCGCTCTACGATATCACCGGTAACGTCACCATAAAGATGCGTCTCATTGACTAACATCTTGCCATCGGAAGAGAGGGTCCAAGTCCAGGTGAACGGAGGGGTTGCACCTTGTCTTCCGGACGCCCCCGCGGACCTGTCAGAAGCTGAGCCATCCAGATTCCAGC
>DATJVT010000423.1:0-16774 GCA_035501695.1 Terriglobia bacterium
CAACAGAAAGTCACTGACTGGGGCTACCTGCTTAACTCAAGAGACAATTTGCCTCTGACAACTTTTGCGGATTGATATCAGCTAGTGTTGAAGATAGTATTCCGTGCGGTCGTTCCCTATAAGCGCGGTGGTGCTATACTCTGCTACAACAATGCTTACTCGTATTCCAAGACTCCATCGAATTGTATTCTTCTTTGTTTAAGGCCTATTGTCATTGCAATTCTCGTCCTCCTCCAGTGGGGGCGACTCCCAGTGGTACAAGCTGCGGCAGGCGCCAACCCGCGAGCTATCCCGATTAACCACGAGTCCGTGGGGGAAGGCGGGTTGTTTACCTTGAGGGGCAATACACGCCCGGAAGCTATGGCGAAGAACGATCGTGGCCGGGTCTCCGACGGTTTTCCCCTGCCTCACCTGATGCTCCTCTTGCAGCGGGGCCAAGGGCAAGAGCAGGCGTTGGAACAGTTCATCAAAGATATCCACGATCCCGTTTCTTCGCGCTTTCACCACTGGCTCACGGCGGCGGAGTTCGGGCAGGAATATGGCCTGCCTCAGGCCGACGTCGCTCGGGTTACCCAGTGGCTCGAGTCGCAGGGGTTCACGGTCAACCTGGTCTACCCCAACCGGATGCTGATTGATTTCAGCGGGACGGCAGGCCAAATAGGCCGGGCCTTTCACACGGAGATCCATAACCTGCGCGTGAATGGCGAGGCCCACATCGCAAATATGAGCGATCCGCAGATTCCCGCGACGCTGGCGGCGACCGTGGCGGGAGTGGTCTCCTTGCACGACTTCATGCCTAGCTCGCTGGTCGAGCCGCGGTCCGAATTCGCCGAAACCAACGGTGCCAACCCCCTGGTGCCGGCGGATCTGTGGACGATCTACAACTTCAGTCCCGCCTTCGCCTCAGGCATTTCCGGGCAGGGCCAGACAGTAGTGGTGCTCGCAAGTACGGACCTCTACTCCCTCGACGACTGGGATGATTTCCGGTCTTCTCTGGGGCTTTCCTCGGCGTTTCCACAGGGGGCCATCGTGCAGGTTCACCCTCCCAGCAACCCTGTGAATAACTGTGCCGACCCCGGCGTTAATGGGAATGACATGGAAATCAGCATCGACGCGGAATGGGCCAGCGCGGCGGCGCCAAGTGCCACTATCGAAGTGGCATCGTGCGCCTCCGGCACCATGTTTGGGGGATTCTTTGCCCTCCAGAATCTCCTCAACGGCACTGACCCGCCGCCAGCCGTCGTTAGCCTGAGTGTTGGGGCCCCGGAAACCGCCATGGGTGCGGCATTTAATGCCTTCATTAGCTCGCTGTATCAACAGGCAGTAACGGAGGGAGTTTCCGTCCTCGTTGCGGCGGGCGATGAAGGCGCGGCCGATGCGGATTTCGGCGAGAACTACGCTCGCAGCGGAATCACCGTTAACGGCTTGGCCTCTACACCGTACAACGTCGCCGTGGGTGGCACTGACTTTGCCTGTAACTATACCGGTAGCACTGAGGCGTATTGGAGTTCGAGTAACCTCTGCAACTACGCGACCGCCCTCTCTTATGTTCCTGAGATTCCTTGGAACGACTCGTGCGCCAGTGTACTCCGCGCGGATTACATGAAGGAGTTGCCCCCCTCCGGTGCGAACGGTCTGTGCGATGTTTTCCAGACCCTCGTCGCAGGAAGTGGCGGTCCTAGCGGCTGCGCTACAGGGTCGAGCGATTCGACTGGCCCTTCGTCGATCAATATTTTGCCGATAAACGGGACGTGCGTGGGGTACCCTAAGCCTGATTGGCAGTCATCCCTGGTGGGTAACCCTAGCGACGGGGTCCGCGACCTTCCCGACGTATCACTTTTCGCTTCCAATGGCGCCTGGGGACACTGCTTATTGCATTGCCGTTCTGACCCGTTATTCGGCTATGACTGCAGCGCGTCGCCTACAACTTGGCCGGGGACAGGCGGCACCTCGTTCACTGCCCCCATCTTGGCGGGGATTCAGGCGCTCGTCAATCAGGCTTCCGGCACTCGTTGGGGCAACCCGAATCCCACCTATTATGCGCTCGCCCGTCAAGAGTATGGTTCAGGTGGCAGTAGTTCCTGCAACGCCGCCCTCGGCAATCAGGTGGCCAGCAATTGCATCTTCTACGACATTAACCAGATTCCACTCCTCTATGGGGGAACCGGTAAGGGCGGCGACATTGATGTGCCATGTTCCGGGATGAATTGTTACCAGCCCTCGGGGACCTACGGGGTGCTCTCCACCGCTCCCCAGGCCCTGACCACAGCGTATATTACGAACATCGGAAGCGGGTACACGGGCGCTCCTTCATGCAGTATCAGCGGCGGGGGCGGGGTGGGCGCCACCTGCAGCGCCAGCTTGACCGTGGTGGTCAGTTCCCTGACGCTGACCAACGGAGGATCCGGGTATACATCCGCTCCAACCTGCACCTTGACGGGGGGCGGCGGAACGGGAGCGACGTGTTTCGTTTATGGCACATCACTGCCGAACAACGCCGCCAGCGGGCTGAATCTGGTTACTCCCGGTTCCGGGTTTACTTCCGCGCCGACGTGTGCACTTTCCGGGGGTGGCGGGGCGGGCGCGGCCTGCACCGCTACCGTCGCGCCCGGAGTTGTGGTTAGCCTCACTGCTTCTGGCAGCGGCTACATTACCCTGCCTCGCTGCCTTCTCAGCGGCGGTGGGGGAACAGGCGGGACGTGCGCCGTCCAGGCTGTGAACACTAGTAGCGCCTACGAGCCGGCGTATATCGCCGGCACGGGCTGGGATTTCGCAACGGGAATCGGAACGGTCAATGTGGCGAATCTGGTCGCCGGTTTCAATTCCATGAGCAGCACTCCCGTGGCGGGCGTCTCGCCCGGAAGTGTAACGTTTAGCGGTCAGATGGTGGGGACCACCAGTGCCGCGCAAGCCATAACCCTCTCCAATACGGGCACGGCAGCGCTTGTCATCAGCAGCATCGCCACCAGCACCAACTTCGGCCAGACCAACAATTGTGGTAGCAGCGTAGAGGCCAGCGGGTCCTGCACGATTAACGTCACGTTTACGCCGACGGCCGGCGGTTCGGTCACCGGCACCCTGACCATCAATGACAACAGCGGTGGGGTCACGGGAAGCAAGCAGACCGTCAACTTGAACGCCGTGGGTCAGGACTTCAGCATGGGAATGGCATCAGGGTCAAGCTCGTCGGCCAGCTACAGGCTGTCGGTGTCCGGACTGGGCGGGCTCAGCCAATCCGTAGCTTTCAACTGTACCGGCGCGCCTTCGGAGGCTACCTGCACGGTCTCGCCCAACCCCCTCACCCCCGGAAACTCGGCAACCAATGTCACGGTTTCAGTGACCACCACGGCACCCTCCGGCATGGCGCCGCGGTCATTTCCTCCTCCCCTGCTGCCGCTAAGAAAATTCCTTCCACTGTCCGCCGCTCCGCTCGTCGTCCTGACTTGGTTATTCATGGCATGGGGTAGCTCGCGACCAAGATGGCTTCCGCGGCTCCTTCCCCTGGCCGTGGGGGTCTTTTTCGCCCTAGGCATCGCGGCTTGCGGTGGGGGTGGGGGCTCCGGCAGTCCCGGTCCCAGCAATCCCGGAACACCTGCCGGAAATTACACGCTGACCGTCACTGGGACCGTGGGCTCGGGCGGCTCCGCCGTCAGCCACAGCACCACGCTCACGCTGACCGTGAGCTAAAAAGATTAGTCCTGCCCCGTCAGCTAGATTTTATTCATATCTGTTGGGAGCACCCCGAGTATCCGACAGCACGGAGTGAGGTGGACTGGTTTCTCGTGATTGCGTAGTTTTTCCCCCGACAACCAAGTGTAAAGCACCTCGATACATTCGGCTGGTGAAACGATCCTGCTGGACACTGGCGTGATTGTCACTCTGCTCGAACGGCGCAAGAGATAACCTGTGCCCTGCGTCGTCCTTCGCCGATCTTGCGGTCCCCGGGTAATCGTGCTAACAAAGATCTGAGGTAGGAATTAATGAGGCGAGACTCCGGAGTGCGGATGTGCTTACTCGGCGCGGTTGGAATAACCGCAGCGGTTCTCCCTGGTCTCGCCGCGCCGCAAACTGCCACGGCGCCGCCAGCCAAGGCCTCCCCGTCAAATGCGCCGGGAAATCACCCCGAAGACGCCGCCATCATCCGCCATCTGAATTCCGCCATCACCTGGTACCGGCAAGTGGCCAGTGCGGATGAATCCGCAGGCCAGCCGAGCGATTTCTTCTACCTGGACAATGCCCGGACCCTCGCCCGGCAGGCGCTGCAACTCGCCTTTCAATCCGCCGATGCCGAAGCTGCGCTTCTTCTCACAGAGAAGGGCGGCGAAGCCGCCGGTGGCTCGCCCCAGGCGACGGATGAACAGCAACGACTGTCGAAGGCTGTTGACACGCTCGAAAACCTGATCGCACCACTCGAGAAACAAATTGCGGATTTGGATGGCCAGATTCCGAAGGCCACCGGAAAGAAGCGCCAGGATTTGACTTCCACGCGCGACAGCTTGCAACAGCGACTGGAATTCAACAAGACGATGCTGGAAGCCGTTCAGAAGGTCTCCACCTTCGCCAGTAACACGCTGGGGAAAATGGGCGGATTGCAGAAGGAGATCGATGACTTAAAGAAATCGGTTCCGGAATTGTTCGCGAAGGCACCGACCAAAGTAACTGCCCCTGCCCCTCCTCCCGCCGTTCCTTCGGGAGGGTCGGGGCTGATTACCATAGCCTCGAATTTGTTCTCAAAGCTGGGCGACATGCGCGATATTCACCAGTTGGTGAACGGCGCCACCGGGGTCATTCAAATGGCGCACCAGGTGCAATCGCCTCTCCGCACCCGGATGCGGATCACCGTTGACCAGGGGCGCACCCTGGCCAGCCAACCCCCGCCACCGGACCCCGCAGGCAGGGAAGCAGCGCGCCAGAAGATCGACGCCATTATGGCGCAGTTCAAGCAGGTTTCCACAGCTGCCCTACCCCTGACCCAGGAAATCATCCTCCTGGAACAAAGCCAATCCAGTTTGCGGCAATGGGAAGCCTCGGCACACAGCGGGTTGGTGCGCGCTCTTCAAGACTTCATGGTCCATATTGCCATCCTCCTGGCCGGGATACTCATCGTATTGGGCATTTCGGAGCTCTGGCGAAAAGCGACCTTCCGATACGTCCAGGAGGCGCGGCGGAGGCACCAACTTCTGTTGGTGCGCCAGATCGCCACGGTCACCTTGTTGGCCCTCGTCCTGATATTCAGTTTCGTCAGCCAATTCGGCTCGCTGGCCACTTTCGCCGGCTTCCTGACCGCCGGAATCGCGGTGGCTTTGCAAACCGTCATCCTTTCCGTCGTGGCGTATTTCTTCCTGATCGGGCGGCAAGGCGTTAAGGTGGGCGATCGCGTCACCGTTTCCGGTGTTACAGGGGATGTCATCGACGTGGGACTGGTGCGGCTATCGATGATGGAATTGAGCGGGCCAAGCTCTGACCTGCATCCCACTGGTCGTGTCGTGGTGGTCTCCAACGCGGTGCTTTTCCAGGGAACGCCATTGTTCAAGCAAATGCCCGGCACGGCGTATGCCTGGCACGAGGTAGTGGTGAACCTGGAAGCGGGTAGCAACTATTCCCTGGCTGAAAGCAAATTGCTGGACGCCGTCATGGCGGTCCACTCCCAATATCGCGACAGTATGGAAAAGCAGCATAAGGCCCAGGCGGGGTTGATGGCGGTAACCTCCCCGCCTCCCAGCCCGCAAGCCCGGGTTCAGTTGGCGGAAAAGGGGCTGGACCTCATTGTGCGCTTTCCCGTGATTCTGCAACGCGAGGCCGAGATTGACGATCAAATGGCCAAGAAAGTGGTGGAGGTCATCAACAGCGATCCGGAACTGAAAGAGGCAGTTGGAACGCCCACCATCCGGCCATCGAGTAAAAGTTAGGGGCCGGTGTTCAATCCCTTTATTTGTTAGGCGGATGCGACTGGAGACTGCTCGGGTGTTCCAGAAGGTCCCAGAGTCCCGCCTCGCCGCCTTGCTTCGCCAGGCGCCGCACGCGATAGAGAGCCTGCGCGTAGGCAGCTTTCATTTCGGCTTCCGAACGCGGGTGGGAGATGTCCTCTTCCAACTGCGTCGCTCCCATCGGTGCGGCGGAAGAGGCTTCCATTCTTTCCCCGGTCAAATACAACACGAACCCTTCCTCGAACCACAATGGGACATCCTTGGCGCGGACCCGGTGCACCACGAGATGCGCGAGTTCGTGCCTCAGCGTCTGACTCAGGATGTGTCTCTTTGCCAGCAATTCGAGTGGCTGCAAAGCAATGGCATGGCCGTCGCTCGAACCCGCCATCCATCCGGGTTGCCCTGTGGCCTGGATGAAATCCCCCACCGATCTCCAGGTTTGCACCTGGACGCGCGGCGGCAGGACATCGGCGTGCAGACCTAATTCCTTTCGCCATTGTTCCAAGGTGTCCAGAGTCTGCTTCACCCAAGGTTCCTGCGAGGAAGGGTAGGCAAGTTCGAAGTGTTCGCTGGAAACGACGGGGTCGGCGTCCGAGCTTGAGATTTCAGTACCCGGAAAATAGGTGCTGAGGATCTGTGAAGCGCTATAGCCCAGGCGCGCCATCTGCTCGGCGCCCGCCTGGCAAAGCCCGACTCCATGGCCCAGGCCGTGGCCGGTGAATACCCACGCATCTTCGCCACGCTCGATGGTATAGCGATTGCTTTTGATTCGCTCCCAACCCAGGAGGTGGCCCACGGCGTAACGGAAGTTGTTGGCATCCACGGTCCAGGCAGTTCCGGCTACGACGCGGAGTGCAATTGCGCGGCCCGAGGAATCGCGCCTCACAACGGAAAGTTCGGAGAACGGCCCAGCCAAGGGAAGATGCAAGGATTCGCGGAAAACCTGGAGCAAGTCTTCCGCGCTGAGCGTTTGTTTCCAGGAGGCGTGGCTGTCCGCAAGGCAATAAGCGTCGTGGATGGAAGTCAAATAGGGGTTGGCGCGGTCAGGCCACAGATTCGCGGCGGCTTCCGTCATCCCCCCGCAACATGCGGTGAAATAGGGATCCGCCAGCGCGCCATGATATTGCAGCACCCGGCCCGCTGTGGCCCGGGCGGCTGGATCGACACCGTCGGGCAAATTCACTGCCGGCGCCTGCGAGGGCCGGAACACTTGACAGTGGGTGAGGGAACAGAAATCGAACCCACTCCCGCGGTGGCGGCCCCGCCAACGCACGGCCCAGGTCCGGGCAAGGATTGCCATCGCCTGGCGCGCCTCCGGCTCATGGAGCACGGAAGCCTCACCCGCCAGTACTCCGGCAACATAGGATTCCAAATCCAGCACCGTGATGAGCTGCAATCCCGCATTTCTCGATGCCACGCGTAGGTTGCGTGCAACAAACCTCAGCGAAGAACTACCCTCTCCGGCCAAGGTGAGGGTAATCTGAAACGCGGAGGGAGAATTAATAGCGAAAAAGCTAAAGCTCCGTTCCCTGGCACCGAGACGGCAGTGGATCGGGTTGCCTGCCAGGCAGACAAGTTGCTTTTGAGGAGGCAAGACCAGGCAGGCACCGTCCATTTTGGAACTGCAGACGCTCAAGGTTTGACCGGAGGCTTCCAGGGTCAGGGCCTTGACGGTGTGCCCCGAGAACAACTCGACGCGAAACTCCGGATTCGCCGCATGTGCTGGAATTCCTATCGGTACCAAAGCGAGCAGCAATAACGACAGTCGCGTCATGGGGTCGGCTTCCGGAGTGCGAAACACTGCTTCAGAATCTTGGCCGCCAGAGGCGCGGCGTCGTTCCCTCCCGTACCGCGCTTCAAGAAAACCACCAGTGCAACTTCCGGCGCATCCGCGGGCGCGAAACCGACAAACCAGGCGTGCGTCACCCGGCTGCCGTCCAGGGCGGGGGCGGTGCCGGTCTTGCCTGCCACACTCACGCCAGGAACCGCGGCAGCGTGGCAGGAGCCTTCTTCCACACAGGCGCGCAATCCGGTTGTAAGGATATCCAGGGTGCTCTTCCGCAAAGGGACCTCCCGCTCCAGGCTGGGCGCCTTTCGCTGCCCTGGCAGGATTAAGTGGTAGACCCTGCCGCCCGAGGCAATGGCGGAATACGCCGACAGCACTTGCGCCGGGGTGGCCGTCACGCCTTGCTCGCCCAGGGTCGCCAAGGCCTTTTCGCGGGGTTTATCGGAGATCTGCACCTCGCCGGGTGAGCCGTCCTCTCCACCCGCAGCAAAACCAAACGCGGCATACCAGTGGGCCAGGGTGGGGGAAGAGAGCCTCGTGCTCAACTCCGAAAAGAAGTAGTTGCAGGAATTGGCCAGCGCGGTGGCCAAGTCGTAGGGTTGGGCGACGGGCGGATGGGAACAGTGAAAAGGCTCTCCCAGCAGGCGCGGGACCCGGCGGCACATAATCGTCTCCGAAGGAGAGATTCGGTACTCTTCCAGCGCGGCGGCGCTTGCGACCAACTTTGCAGTTGAACCCGGAGTATAAGCTTGCTTGAACGCGATTTCAGGGTTCCAGAGAGCAAGAATTCGACCGGTGTGGGGATCGGAAACGATGGCCGCTCCCACTTTTCCCTGAAACAGACGATTGACCAAGGTTTGAAGGTTTTCAGCCACGCACAGATCTGCCCCGCCGGCGAATAGCGCCAGAATAATCGTGAGGCCTCTTTTGCCATGAAACCGGCGGAAGGTTACTGGATTGCGCCGCATGTCCATCTAACGTGGCATAGTGAGCGTCGGAAGTCAAACCCCGGCCGCATCCTGAATTCATGCCGTTAATCTGGAGGTAGGAGGTGGATCCAAACTCTATTCTTTCTTGCTTCCTGGCGAGGGCCCCGGCTCACGCCGGCGGGGTTGGCTGCGCGTCTTTCTGCCTCGGGGCTTTCTGACCCGATCGACAATGAGGATACGATAGCAATCGGCACACATCAGGTGAAGTCCGGTGGGTGAGGGCACCATCCGAGAAGACCCGCAACTGGGGCAAGTTGTTTCAGAAGGCAACATCCGGGTAATTCTAGCATGGCCGAAGGTCGGTGCCCAGCTACAAACCAGTGCAAATTTCAGGGGTATATACAATTGCGTGAGTACTCATACAGTTGATAACTTTCCAGGGAAAAGAGGCAGCGCAGCCTGTCGCGCGGGGGACTGTCGACGCAAAAGGAACTGACTTGAGCGATACTGTAAACAACCTTGCCAGCGCGGCACAGTTGGGCGCTGCGGCGGGGAACAGCGATGTTGCGTGGTGGCGATGCGCCGGATTCTGGGAATCAATTCGCAGGCATAGACTGCATGACGCTTCCAGAGCATCAACAGGCAGTATATAAACGCCGGTTTGCCGGGCTCGAACAGCGCCGGGCAGATGTTTGGAGGACTCTTGTCCGCTATTACTTTCCACGATGGATCAATCCGGCAGATACGGTATTGGATGTGGGTGCCGGATACTGCGAGTTCATTAACAGCATTGCGGCGGCCCACAAGTTCGCGCTGGACTCCAACCCTGCCACCGCAGAGCGAGCCGCGGCGGATGTCACCGTGCTGGCGCAGGAAGCCACCCGGCCGTGGCCGCTGCCCCCAGCATCTGTCGATATCGTTTTCAGCAGCAACTTCTTCGAGCATCTCCCCCGCAAACAGGATTTAGGCTCATGTCTTGCTGAGGCTCACCGCGTGCTGCGACCGCAGGGATTGCTGATTGCGCTGGGGCCCAACATCCGGTTCTGTCCAGATGTCTACTGGGACTTCGTGGATCACCAATTGCCACTCAGCGACCGCTCCATGTTGGAAGCGCTGGAAATCGCCGGTTTCCGAAAGGAACTGGTGATCCCGCGCTTCCTTCCCTTTACAATGAGCCAGCGCATTCCTCATCGCGCGTTTTGGGTTCGGCTCTATCTGAAGTTTCCCCTGCTGCAGCGTTTATGGGGGAAACAGTTCCTGGTTGTGGTGCGCAAGGCATCGTGATGAGTCTCTGGCCCTCTCCCCGAACTGCCCGATGGATTGGCTGGCCTGCGTGCTTCACGCTGGTTTTCATCTCGGCTTTCTCCCTCAGCGGGACACGGCCACCACGCCTTGATCTTGACCCTTCCTGGCAGGTTGCGCTTGAGTACGCCGAAACACACCGTTTGCAGTTCGGCACCCAGATTGTCTTCACCTTCGGGCCGCTTGGATTCCTGAGCGCGCCGACGAGCTTGGGACATCTCGTGGGCGCTCGCGTGGCCTTCGCTTTTTTATGGAGTGGCATCGTTGCGCTCGCAGCAACCTCTCTGGCAAAGCGCTTGACGGGATGGATCCGTTACGGCTTTCTTGCCTGGCTGGTGGTCTTCACTCTATCGGAGGGACTCGACCAGACCGGCTTTTTCGTGATGGCCTGTGGGGCGATGCTCCTGCTCAGCGACAATCCCAAGCATCGGTGGCAAGCGCCAGGTTACGGGTTGGCCCTCATTATTCTCTCTCTCATCAAAGGCTCCTTTCTGACGGCGGGGATCGTGAGCCTTGGCCTTGTAACTGTCTGTTTGATCTGGCAGCGAAAGATCCGGGATGCGATTGTGCTGGCTGTGACCATCCTGGCAGCCTTTGCGGCCTCCTGGATGGCGTTGGGGCAATCCATGTCCCACCTCGCTCCCTGGTTCCGCCACGGCTGGGAATTGCAGTCAGGGTACAGCGCGGCGATGAACCTGGTTCCCAAGACCCCGGTTTTCTATTCTGCCTTGGGAGCGCTGGCGCTCTTTGTGGTAGCCTTCTTCGCCACGATCGCGCGGACACGGGGTGGAACCACGACCTGGGGAATCCTGATAACGATCGTGCAATACGTATTTCTGGCATGGAAGGAGGGATTCACACGCTCCGGGGACTGGCACGTTTTTGTTTTTCTATGGTTCCTGCCCCTGAGTCTGGTTTTCTGCCTCCGCGACGACATTGCCGTTGCGCCATCGCCTTCCCCTGAGTGGGTATTGAAGATTACTCTCTGGGCCAGCATGGCGCTCTGCCTGATTGCGGCGCACTATCAAATCTCCGGATTCGCCTGGCGGCAGATGGCCGGTTGGCCCGGTCGCATAGGGCACAACACGAAGCTGGTCATTGCCACACTGGGGGGCCGTGCCAATAACGCCTACGCGGGCTGCCGCGATGCCAGTCAGGACGCCATGCTCCGACTCGACCGCGCCAAAGATGTGATCGGGACCCAATCGGTGGACGTAATGAACTATCTCGCGCTGGCGGCGGTGGTCAATAGGATGAACTACCGGCCGCGCCCAGTGTTTCAAGGCTTTGTCGCCTACACTCCGGTTCTGCAAGATCTCAACGCGGCATATTTTCGAAGTCAAGACCGCCCTCGCTTTGTATTGCTTCGCCAGCAGGCTACGGATGGACGGTTTCCCATGACGGAGGACTCTGCGGCCTTAGACTACGTCCTCAACAACTACGTTCCCGTGGCCCGAGATGGGACTTTCCTGGTTTTGCAGCAGCGGTCCACTCGGGAACCTGCATTCGAGTTCGTACACGAGCAAACCTTGCACTTTGGCCAGTCGATCGACTTGCGCCCATGGGTGAAGGGACCACTCTTCATGTCGGTTGCGATCCACCCGACCCTGGTAGGGCAGGTTGCGGCGCTTCTGTACCAGCCGCAACCCCTCCACATGAGGGTTTCGACCGCTCAAGGGGACAGGCGATACCGCCTTGTCCCTTCCATGGTGGAACGGCCGTTCCTGGTGAACCCCATCCTGGAGAGCAACTTCGACGTCATGAATCTCTTTACTGCCCAGCTTGGCCAGCCTGCCGCAGAAGTTGAATTTGAGCGTCCGCCGCATGGGGCATTTGAATACCAGGACCATCTCAGCGTTCGACTCTACAACTGCCCGGACTTTCCCGGAGCGGCGCGGCGGATCCCGGTGCCCCGCATGCTCGCCGACGTGCAGGGCGAGGTCTTCTGGCCGGAGCCGAAATCTCTGGATAGTGCGGCCCCGGCGCGCCTTGCGATTCTGGGCGGTACGCCGGCCTTGGTGGTGCACGCTCCCAGTAGGATCGTCTTGGAAATCCCCGAACAGGCGGTAAGGTTCTCGGGCTATTTTGGCATCCCTGAAGAAATCGGCAGCCGCCGGGGACTCGGGCCGGACGTGACCGTCGCGATTGACGTTCAGGATCGATCCGGTAAAGGTACCCGAAAGTTCGTGCGCGTCTTGCAGCCTTGCTCGCGAGCCGATGACCGCAGTCTGGTTCCCTTCCGTATTCCCTTGGACAGCACTAACGAGCGCCGCATCACGTTGACCACAACTATGGCCCCTTCCGCCCGTGGCGAAGGGGGTTGGTCGATATGGTCTCTGTGTCGTTTTGAGGAGTGACCCGCGTGGAACGCGTTGGCAAAGGGGCTTGACACTTCGCCTAAACCGAGCCATCGTACGTTTCTATAACTCTGCGTAACAGGTGGTGAATGATGGATCGGCGATCCTTCTTGGTAAGAGGCATCCCTGCGACGACGATGGGATTGGCGGCTGCCTGGAAACCCTCATTTGCTGCCTCGGCGGAAGGAGACAAGCCAATGAGTTCTTCCTACTTTGAGTTCTACTACGTTCACATGCAGAACGGCAGCCAAACGGCGCGGATGTCAAAGTGGCTGGAAACTCGCCTGATGCCGATCTGTCAAAAGCACGGCTTCGGCCCCCTGGGGTTCTTCACGGTGACGGTCGGGCGGGATCTTCCCACAACTCTGATTATCTTCTCTTATCCCAGCCTGGCCGATATGGAGGCGCTGTGGGGAAAGCTCAACGCCGACCCCGATTATGCGGCCGCGGTGGCGGAACCCGAGAAAGACGAGCCGGCGTTCTACCGCACGGAGGCGACGCTGCTGCGCGCCACTTCCTTCAGCCCGCCGTTTGCCGCCACGCCGGCCGGCGACCCGACACACAAGCTCTACGAATTGCGTATTTATGAATCACCCACCAACCGCCAACTGGGATACCTGCACGACCGGTTCGGTCGCGACGGGGAGATCGAGATCTTTCACAAGAGCGGAATCCATCCCATCCTCTATGCGAACACCATCTTCGGGCCTAACCTGCCCAACCTGGCTTATTTGATCCCTTTTGAAAGTGAAGCGCAGCGCGAAAAGGCGTGGGCCACGTTCAACGCCAACCCGGATTGGGTCAGGATTCGCGCCGAATCCGTTCAGCATGGTGGGGAGATCGTGCGCAACATTACCAACCTGTTTCTCACCCCCATGAGTTTCTCGATGCTGCGGTAAAGCCTAGAGCGCAGGATTGGGAAAACGCTGGAGGGGCGAGCCGGCGCCCTCGCGGTCGGCGCCGCGCAGGAAATCGAAATCGCAACCTTCGTCGGCTTGCAGAATGTGATCCAGGAAGAGCTTGCCGTAGCCGCGCGTATAGTGCGGCGCAGGGGCTTTCCATTGGGAAAGGCGAGCTTTGATTTCCGCCTCGGGCAGGCACAATTCGAGCCGCCGCGCCGGAACGTCGAGCTCAATTTCATCTCCGTCCTGGACGACCGCCAGTGGCCCGCCTACCGCCGCCTCCGGGGCAATATGGACAACGATGGTCCCGAAACTGGTGCCGCTGATGCGCGCATCACTGATCCGGACCATATCTTTCACCCCGGCTTTGAGTAACTTCGCGGGGATGGGAAGATGCCCCCATTCCGGCATTCCCGGAGCGCCCTTGGGCCCGGCGTTCTTCAAGACCATGACGCAGCTTTCATCGACCGGTAAATCGGGGTCATCGAGCCGCGCCAGCAGGTCCTTGTTGTTTTGGAAGACCACGGCGCGCCCGCGGTGTTTCATCAAGTCCGGTGAAACCGCCGTTTGCTTGATCACGGCGCCCAAGGGGGCCAGATTTCCGTTCAAGACGACCACGCCGCCCTGGGGAAACAGAGGCTCGCTCAAGGGGCGGATGACCTCGCGGTTGAAGCACGCGGCGCGTTTCAGATTTTCACCCAGTGTCTTGCCGGTGGCGGTCAGGGCATCCAAATGCAGCAGGGGGCCAAGTTCTTTCAGCACGGCAGCCACCCCGCCCGCATAACTGAACTCCTCCATCAGGAATTTGCCGCTGGGCTTCACATTGGCGATGAAGGGCGTGCTGGTGGCAATTACATCAAACGAGGACAATGGCAGGTTGATCCCCAATCGCCCGGCAAGTGCAACCAGGTGCACGATGGCGTTCGTTGACCCCCCCAGCGCCATCAGTAGGCGAATAGCGTTCTTGAGAGCTGCTGCGGTCATGATGTGAGAAGGCCGCAGGCCTTCATTGACCATCGCGACGATGCGTCTGCCGCTCTCCTCGGCAATCATCATGCGCCTGGAATCGACCGCAGGAATGTCGGCAGCGCCGGGAAGGGTCATCCCCAAGCCCTCGGCGAGGCTGGCCATGGTAGAGGCGGTTCCCATTACGTAGCAGTGGCCCGCGCTGCGCGACACGCAACTTTCAATCTCGCACCACTCCTCTTCCCCCATGCGGCCGGCGCGCACTTCCTCCCAGAATTTGCGCACGTCTGTGCCGGCGGCGAGTTCCCTGTTGTGCCACATGCCGCTCAGCATGGGACCGCCCGGCACCATGATGGCTGGTACATCCACGCTGGCCGCGCCCATCAATTGCGCGGGCGTGGTCTTGTCGCACCCGCACAGCAGCACTACGCCATCCAGCGGATAAGCGCGGATGCTCTCCTCCACCTCCATCGCCATCAGGTTCCTGTAAAGCATGGTGGTGGGCTTCATCAACATCTCGCCGAGCGAAATCGTGTTGAATTCCAGAGGGAAGCCGCCGCTTTCCCAGACACCGCGCTTCACGGCTTCCGCAACGGTGCGCAGGTGGGCGTTGCAGTTGTTAAGTTCGCTCCAGGAGTTGCAAATGCCGATGACGGGTTTGCCCTCAAATACGCCTTCGCTGAAGCCCTCGGAGCGGAGCCAGGCGCGGTGCCCCATGCCCCAGCGATCGCGCTTGCCAAACCAGGCGCGGCTGCGGAGGTGCGGATAGTTGTTTGGGGAGGGGGTTCGAATTTGAATCCTCCAAAATTGGTCTCACCACAGAGGCGCAGAGCCGCTGAGAACAAAGGAGGAGAATCCTTCTCTCGAATTGAGGGCTCTGGGGTCGCTTTTTTCAAAATCTCAAGCTTTGGCAAGGTGGAAAATTGGTTCCATGCCTCGGGCGCCCGCCATCAAAGTCTTTTCTTCCTCTTGCTTCAGTGGAGTGAAACTCTGAGCCACGTCCATGGCACGCCGGAAGTACCGCTCCTCGCCGGGAGGGACGGCGGCGGTGATGGGCTGCGAGAGAGTCCAACGCAAAGCCAATGCCGCTTCGTCCGGCAGCGACGCGGGCTGATACCAGCATTTGGAGTCGGGGTGATCCTTTTTTTGTGTTTCCGGCCAGACGGTCTTGGCCATGCCCTTCAGCGCCAGGATTCCCATGCCTTTGTCGTGCGCCTTCGCCAAGACCTGCGGTCCAAAGTTAGCCTGCGAAAAAAGGACAAAGTTGATGGGGAAGAGAATAGTATCGAAATTGTAATGATCGAGCATCGAGAATGCGTTTTCAACCGAGTGTGCCGAGAAACCGATAAAACGGAGTTTGCCCGCCTGGCGCGCGGCCTGAAACGCTTCCATGGCGCCGTTAGGACCAAATATCTTCTCCACGTCTTCCTTGGTGGTCACGGCGTGAAACTGATAGAGGTCCACATGGTCGGTCCGCAATTTGCGTAACGAATCTTCCAGTTCAGCGGCAGCGGCGTCTTTGTCACGCATCAGCGTTTTGCAGGCGAGGAAGGAACGCTTACGGTAGGGTTCGAGTGCCGGCCCCAGTTTTTCCTGCGCATTGCCGTATTGAGGCGCCACATCGAAGTAGTTGATGCCACGGTCGAATGCTTCGGCGACCACGTCATTAGCGTGCGATTGTTCGGCATTCATCACCACGATTCCGCCCATGGCGATGATGGACAGATCCACGCCGGTCTTTCCCAGGCGGCGTTTGGGTATAGTAGCCGGGTTAGCTTGGTCGCCCGCCTTGGCGAGAGGATCAAGCAGCCTGTTGGACGCCGCCAAGCCGGCCGCCGCGCTGCCTTTTCGAAGAAAATCCCGTCGTCGCATAGACTCCCTCCATTCAAAATATGCCCTTGCCCTTGCCAACCTCAATCTCGAGGATAAGTCCTTTCTAGCACCTCACCGGAACCCTGTCAAACGCTTGTCCTTTACAGGTCCCTGCTTTGACGGCTACTAGTGAATCGCTTATACTTTGCACGATTGGTTCCACATAATGAAAAGGGTGGGAGTATACGATATAGCCCGGCTCGCTAAGGTCTCCATCGGGACGGTGGACCGTGCCCTGCATGGGCGTGCCGGCATCAAAGTGGAAACGCGGAAGCGCGTCTTGCAGGTTGCCCGGCAATTGCGCTATACGCCCAACCCTGCCGCCCGTATGTTGGCAGTGGGCCATGCTCCCTTGTGCTTCGGTGTATGCATCCCGCGCGAGATTCACTATTTCTACGATCAGGTGCGTGACGGCATCCTGGCCGAGGCCCGCCGGTTCGAGTCGCTTGGGGTGAGTGTAAATTACGATCCCGTACCACGGCTCGGCGCAGGCGAAGTCGAGCACGTTCGGGATATGCTTGGTCACGACATTCGCGCCCTCATCGTTTCGCCGGGCGACCCGCGATCTTTGGCCGCGTCGATTGACGAGGCCGAGAATCGAGACATCCGCGTCGTCTGCGTCGCCTCGGATGCCCCTACGAGTGGCAGGTCCACAGTGGTTTGCGTCGATCCCGAATTGAATGGCAGATGCGCCGCTGAGTTGATGGCGAAGTTTGCGCCAACCGGGAACCGC
>DATJVT010000424.1:0-14326 GCA_035501695.1 Terriglobia bacterium
TCCCTTGACAAGACGTATGGGCTCTATGTTAGTCTGGTAGCCTCCCAAGGGCCCGGCGGCACGCCGGCAGGGACTTCGGACGGCGAATGCGAAAATGCCGGAATGATCTTCTTCCCAGGATGTCATTCATAATACAGGCAATTAATGGAATTTCCTGCGATTTACACAACCCCTCAATCGACTGAATTAAAAACACTTAGCAAACCGGAAAAGTCCGAAAAAAGGGGGGCCCCAGAAATTTACGATCAAAGCGGGAATGTTACTGATAACAAAGGCAGAAAAAACCCAATACGGTGAGGCTGAGAGGATGTCTTTGATTCTAAATGGCTTATAGCTATTTGAGACGATGTTATAGAAAAGACAATTATTTAGCTGAAACCACAGCATCGCGGAAGGGCGGTATTTCACCCGACGCGCACCGTCGATAGCCTGTCTGGTCCCTCGCATCGAGTACGGCGAGTTGACAACTTTCCCGAAAGGGCCGACAATCGCGCTGGCACGAGTTCGACGATTCCGTAGTTCCTTTGACCGTTAGTCTTAGCATGGTATTTCAAGAACTCAAGATTCGCGACGTGGTCGTCCGGCCGGCTCACATCCTGGCGCCCATGGCGGGCATTACGGACACGGTGTTCCGCCGATTCATCAAGCGACTCGGCGGTTGCGGGCTGATCATGACGGAGTTCGTTTCCAGCGAGGGCATGATCCGCCAGAATTTCCGCTCCCAACGCTACCTGTATTACACTGAAGAAGAGCGGCCCATCAGCGCGCAGATTTTCGGCGCCGACCCAGCTCACCTGGCCGATGCCGCGCGCCAGATCGAAGACCTGGGTTTTGACCTGGTGGATCTGAACCTGGGGTGTCCCGCCAAGAAAGTCGTGAAATGCGGCGGCTCGGGCCTGCTGCGGGACTTGCCCCTGCTCGAAAGAATCCTGCGCGCCATCCGTTCCGCGGTGAAGATCCCCTTCACCATCAAACTGCGTTCCGGCTGGAGCGAGGAGGAGATCGTCGCATTACAGGTCGCCCGCCTGGCGGAGGACTGCGGCGTGGAAGCGCTGGCCATCCACCCGCGCACGCGCCTGCAAGGCTACAGCGGCCGGGCGCTTTGGGAAATTATCCGGCAGGTCAAACAAGCGGTGCGCCTTCCCGTCATCGGCAACGGCGATGTCTTCAAGCCCCCGGATGCCCTCGCCCTGCGTGAGCAGACGGGCTGCGATGCGGTGATGATCGGGCGCGCCGCTGCTTCCAATCCCTGGATTTTCCGCCAGCTCGAGCAATTCTTCAACGCCGGCGAATACCGCGAACCCCTGGACGCCGACCGCTACGAACTGATCCGCACCTATTACTCCATGCTGGTGGCGGAGGAGATTCCCGGCGCTCTCGGCAAGATGAAACAATTCGCCAGTTGGTTCACGCACGGCGTGCGCAATGGAACGGAATTACGCCGGCAGGTGCAGAGCGCCCGCGAAACAGGCGAAGTGCTGGCGCGCGTGGATACGTTCTTCGCCGGGCTCGCCGCCTCCACCGCCGGCGCGGGGCGCTAAAGGCCGGAAATCCCGGAGCGCCGGATTTTCAATTGTCAGCCTGGGTGATTCGCCATGGAACAAGGACAGGAAAAGCGTCTTCAGCACCGAGTGGAAGCGGCGGTGCCCATCCTGATTCGAGGGCTGGACACGAGCGGCCATGAATTCGAGGATTCGACCACGGCACTGGAAGTCAGCCGGCGCGGTTTCTCCTTTCTCACCCCTCGCAACCTGGAGGTCTTCGCTGCGCTGACCGTCGTCCTCCCTGGCCGCGGCCCGGCGCGTCCCTACGAGGGGCCGTCCGACTTCTTCGCCGAAGCGACCGTCGTCCGTATTGTCAAAGAGGACGGGAATCTCTATCGCGTGGGAGTTCGCTTCATGGGAGCGACCCTTCCCATGTGGACATCAGAGAACCAGTGAAAGTATCGTGGTTAACTCTTGCGGGTCTTTTCCGCCTGCAGCAGGCGGTAGGCTTCGCTCTTGGACACCCCGCGAGCGCGGGCCACGATTTTCAGAGCTGCTCGCTCCTCGATATTCCGTTCCCGCATGATCGATTGGACTTCAACCAGGATGGAGGCTGGAGCTGAGGCGCCCGCGGCCGTGTCGGCAGCAACAGGTTGGCCGGTCAACACGGTGATTTCGCCTTTCACGGGGCGTTTCTTCAGGCCGTCGAGTGCGGAACTGATCGTCCCCCGGACGAACTCTTCGTGCACCTTGGTTACCTCCCGGGCAATGACGACTTCCCGGTCGCCCAGAATCTCCCGCGCGTCCTTCAGCATTTCCAGCAGGCGGTGCGGGGCTTCATAGAAAACCAGAGTCCGCACAGGGTCCTTGAGCTCTTCCAGCGCCTTTCGCCGCTCTCCTTTTTTGCTGGGCAGAAATCCCAGGAAGCGGAATTTGTCAACCGCCAAGCCGGAGGCGGCCAGTGCCGCCACGAAGGCCGAGGCGCCCGGCACAGGGATGACCGGAATGCCGTGGCGTACGGCGAGATGTACCAGGCGAAACCCCGGGTCTGAAACCACGGGCATGCCGGCGTCAGTCACGAGGGCAATACTGCTTCCCTCCTCCATCTGGATCACCATTTCGGGCGCGCGCGTCATCTCATTGTGCTCGTGGTAGCTGATCGTGTGGGTGGAGATCTTGTAGGCGTTAAGCAGCTTCTGTGTGCGGCGCGTGTCCTCGCAGGCAATCAGGTCCACCTCTTTGAGGATTCGGATGGCGCGCAAGGTAATATCCTCGAGATTCCCGATGGGGGTGCCGACCACGAAAAGTTTCCCGTGCTCGCCATTGCCTGGCTCCAGAGGATCTAAAAGACTAGCGCGCGGTGGCATAAGTGGTTGACCGTCCCTGACTTGAATTGACCAGAATGTATAGTTTAGCAAGCCGGTGCGAGTATCTCAAGCTGATATGCGGCCTCCCCATGGTTGACAAAACCCCGCCGGAGAAAGGACAATCACCTGCTCGCGGAACGCGGTTTCTCAGGCCTGCTGAGAAAGGCGGATTACCGGCCCAACCCGACAGGCTGATCGAACCTAAGAAAGGAAGCAATCGCCATGCCCGAACACGATGCCGAAAAAGAATCGAAGCAATTCTATGCCGACATACCTGCCAAACATGAACCCTTCTTTCTGAAGGGCGCCGGGGCGCTCGATTGGGGGATGCAGAACCGCCTGGCGCGGGTCTTTAGCCCTGCTTCCGGCCGCACCGTCATGCTGGCCATCGACCACGGCTATTTCCAGGGACCTACGACTGGACTCGAACGCGTTGACCTGAATATCGTGCCGTTGCTGCCCTACACCAATGCCCTGATGCTGACGCGCGGCATCCTGCGAAGCACGATCCCCCCCTCCTTCACCCATGGCGTGGTGCTGCGGGCGAGCGGCGGGCCCAGCATCCTGAAAGAGCTCTCCAACGAGCAGATCGCCGTGGACGTGGAAGATGCGGCACGGTTGAACGTTTCCGCCATGGCGGTACAGGTGTTTGTGGGCGGCGAGTTTGAAACGCAGTCGATTCACAACATGACGCGCCTGGTGGACGCCGGCCTGCGCTATAGCATCGCCACGCTGGGCGTGACCGCCGTGGGCAAGGACATGGTGCGCAACGCCAAATACTTCCGCCTGGCCTGCCGAATCTGCGCGGAACTTGGCGCGCAGGTCGTTAAGACTTACTACGTAGCGGAGGATTTTGAGACCATTACAGCGTCCTGCCCCGTGCCCGTGGTCATGGCGGGCGGCAAAAAACTGCCCGAACTCGATGCCCTGACCATGGCTTATCGCGCCGTCAGCGAAGGCGCTGCAGGCGTCGATATGGGCCGCAATATCTTCCAGTCGGACGCCCCTGCCGCCATGATTCAAGCCGTCGGAAAAGTGGTCCACGAATTTATGAAGCCGGAACAGGCTTACGATTTTTACCAGACGCTGCGGCATGAGAAGCCGGAAACCGTGGCGAAGTAGGCCAGAAGAAGGAGTCAGGAGCCGGAAGTCAGGAGACAGAATAATGGCGTCTTTCTATTGACTCTCGACATATGGTTCCCCATTCTTCCTCTCGCCCCTGACTCCTCTTCACGAGGGAAGGTATGACAAATTCCAAAGGCCTCGAACTGCTGCGCGCGGCGGTGCCAACGGTCAGCGTGGGCGTGATCACCGCCAATTTGCTGTCGTTGGGCTCGGAAATCACCCTCCTGGAGCGCACTGGCATCAAGCTGCTGCATGTGGACGTGATGGACGGCCGCTTCTGCCCCATGATGACCGTGGGGCCGCCTTTCATCAAGGCCATCAAGACCTCTCTCCTCAAAGACGTGCACTTGATGGTTGAAGGGCCGCTGGAGAAGGTGGCGGATTACGTCGCCGCGGGCGCCGACATGGTTACTGTTCATCTGGAAGCCTGCCCCCATGTGCATCGCGTTTTGCAAAAGCTAGGCACACTTGCCAATGTAAACGAAGCCGAGAGGGGCATTGTCCGCGGCCTGGCGCTTAATCCGGGCACGCCGGTGGAAGGCCTCGAACCGCTTCTCGACGAGGTGGAATTCATCCTGCTCCTCGCCGTTAACCCCGGCTGGGGCGGACAGAAGTACATTCCCTCCACGACGGGCCGTATTGCCCGCGTCCAGCGCATGATCGCCGAATCCGGCAGGAAGATCCTGCTGGGCGTCGACGGCGGAATCACCAAGGACAACATTGGAGAAGTCGCCGCCACCGGCGCGGAGGTGATCGTGACCGGCAGCGCCGTTTTCGACGGCAAAGCACCCGAAGCCAACGCGCGCTTCATGCTGGAGGCGGTGGCGGCACCGGGAAGGAATCGGCAGGAAGAAAGCGGAAGGCAGTAATAGCCACGGTCAGTGCCTTCCCGTGGGGTCTTATCCGACCCCCTGACCTTTAACATGTTGTGACGACTTGGGGAAGCCCATGAGAAACCTCTGGTCTGATTCCGAGGCCGACCAATTCATAGCGCAATATAGCGAACAGTGGGGAGCCGATTTGGCGCTGCGTGTCTACACGACTCGGCTGCTGGGTTCCGAAGATGCTCTCGTTTTGCATGGTGGCGGCAATACATCGGTGAAAGGATCTTGCCGCAATGTCTTGGGCCAGGACGTCCCCGCGCTCTTCATGAAGGCCTCCGGTTTCAACCTGGCAAGCATCGAGCCCGAGGGTTTCACGCCGCTCGACCTCGATCACCTGAGGCGCGTGTGCGAACTAGCGGAGCTCTCCGATGACGCCATGGCGGCTGAATTCCAGATGCACCGACTGAGCCCCAATGCCCCCTCGCCTTCCATCGAAACCCTATCGCATGCTTACCTCCCTGCCAAATACGTCGATCACACGCATGCGGACGCCATCCTGGTGCTGACCAACCAACCGGAAGGCGACAAGCTGATTCGCGAAGCGCTAGGCGAAGGCGTGGCGCTGGTGGATTACGTAAAGCCCGGATTCAAGTTGGCTAAAGCGGTGATTGCTGCCTATGATTCGAATCCTGGCTGCCACGCCCTGGTCTGGATGCAGCACGGCATCATGACGTGGGGCGAAACGGCCCGCGAGGCCTATTCGGCCATGATCGAACTGGTCTCCCGAGCGGAAGACTTCGCGGCGCGGCGCGCCTCCCGGCCCCTGGCAGTGGTCATGCCCACATCGCTGGCAGATGCAGAGAAGCGGCTCGCGGCGGTCGCCCCGGTGGTTCGGGGACTGCTGGCCCAACCCAGCGGCGACCCGGATCGTCCCTGGCGCCGCATGATCCTCCAGCCGTTGGTGAGTCAGGCGATCCTCGATTTCCTCGGTTCGGACCGCGGCAAAGAATTGGCCCTGACGCCGACTCTTACCTCCGACCATCTGGTCCGCACCAAGCCTCTACCCTTGTGGGTTGACAAACCCGATTTTGAGAATCTCCCCAAGTTCAAGGAGCAACTTGGAGCGGCGATTGAAGCCTACAAGACCGAGTACAAGGCATACCTCGATCGCCATGACCCGCTCATGCCGGCGGGAATGAAACCCTTCGATTCCCTGCCCCGAGTCGTTCTGCTCCCTGGCCTGGGGGCTCTTTGCGCAGGCAAGGACGTCCGTGCGGCCCGCATCGCGCGCGACATCACCGCCCAAACACTGTCTGCCAAGGCACGCATCGCCGCCATGGGGACGTATCGCGGCCTTCCCGAAGAACACCTCTTCGAGGTGGAATACTTCACGCTTCAGCACGCCAAGTTGCGCACCGATGAACCTCCCCTTGGGCGCGAGGTCGCCCTGGTCACCGGAGCCGCAGGAGCAATCGGCTCGGCCATTGCCGACGGTCTGCTGGAGCAGGGATGCCACGTGGCCCTCACTGACCTGCCCGGCGCGGCCTTGAACGCTCTGGGCGCAGAACTGAAGAAGGAATATGGTGAGCGGGTGATTACAACTCCTCTCGATGTGACCGACCCCGCCTCCGTGGCGGGGGGATTCGACGAGGTCGCAAAAATTTGGGGAGGGGTCGACCTGGTGATCATCAACGCCGGCGTCGCTATGGTTACCGCACTTGAACAGATGGACCTGACGGCGTTCCAGCGCGTCGAGCGGGTGAACACGGAAGGAACTCTCCTGCTGCTTCGGCAAGCTGCACGCCACTTCCGCTTGCAAGGCACCGGGGGCGACGTCATTCTGATTTCCACCAAGAACGTCTTCATGCCGGGGGCGAAATTCGGTGCTTACAGCGCCACTAAGGCTGCGGCCCATCAGTTGGCGCGCATCGCCAGCCAGGAAATGGCCGAATTGGGCGTACGGGTTAACATGGTGGCGCCCGACGCCGTCTTTTCCCACGGGGCCCGACGCTCTGGCCTGTGGGCAGAAGTCGGCCCGGACCGCATGCGCGCGCGCGGATTGGATGAAAAGGGCCTGGAGCAGTACTACCAGTCGCGCAATCTCTTAAAGGCAGCAGTGACGGCTGAGCACGTTTCGCGGGCCGTTCTGTTCTTCGCGACGCGCCAAACACCCACGACCGGCGCAACCATTCCCGTCGATGGCGGATTGCCTGATTCCACACCACGCTGAGTTACCCATATGCCTCCTGGCCTTTGTGAGCCCCACCCCATCAACTTGTGGCGAATCCTGAGCCGGAGCCGGCTTCTGCCAGTGTTCCTCTGCCTGTTAGCGATCTTGGCCCCGGCCTCGGCAGCTGTGACGCCGCAGAAGACGCGAGTTCTGGTCCTGACCGACATCGGCAACGAACCGGACGATTCCATGTCGATGATCCGTTTCTTGCTCTATGCGAACGAATTCGACGTTGAAGGGCTTGTGGCTACGACTTCGATTTGGCAACCGACGGTGGTGCAGCCGCAATTGATCCGCGAGCGTGTGGAAGCCTATGGAAAGGTCCGAGACAACCTGTTGGTGCATGCGTCCGGCTACCCAACGGCCGCCGATCTCCTCGCTCGCATCAAGTCAGGGCGGGCGGAATATGGCATGGCAGGAGTGGGAGAGGGAAAGGACACGGAGGCATCCGAGTGGATCATTTCAGTCGTGGACCGGCCCGACCCTCGCCCCGTCTGGGTCACGGTCTGGGGCGGCGCCGTGGATCTTGCTCAAACGCTATGGAAAGTAAAGAAGACCCGATCACCCGCCGGCGTGGAGGATTTCGTCAAGAAACTCCGCGTCTACACGATCTCCGACCAGGACGATACTGGGGCTTGGATGCGAGCGACTTTCCCCGACCTGTTTTACATATGCAGCATCCATGCATTTGGCCGTTATGGACGGGCCACCTGGACCGGGATTTCCGGGGAACGGTTGAACGGCTTCAAGGGTCCGGACTTCTCCTGGGTGAGCAACGAATGGCTGGACGAACACATCCGCAAATACGGACCGATGGGAGCGCTCTACCCGCGCTTTGAGTACATCATGGAAGGCGACACCCCAAGCTTCCTCTATTTGATCCCGAACGGCTTGGGAGTTCCTGAGCAACCGGGATACGGAAGTTGGGGCGGTCGCTATGAAAAGGCTTCACCGTCCGAGGGGCTCTACACGGATACGCTGGATACGGTCCGCGGCGCCGACGGAGAGATGTACACGGCCAGTCAGGCTACCGTCTGGCGATGGCGTGAGGCATACCAAAACGATTTTGCCGGCCGGATGTTGTGGACGGTCCGCAGTTCCTATAAGCAAGCGAACCATAATCCCATCGTGGTATTGAACGGGAAGGAGGGCAAGGATCCGGTCGAATTCAACGTCAAGGTTGGTGAAACCGTTAAACTGAGTGCGGCGGGATCGAATGATCCTGACGGAAATGATCTCAGTTACGAGTGGTTTCAGTACAATGAAGTGAGTGGCTTGTTTACTCCCATGGTCCGGCTCCCCACGGAGTCGGGCCCGGAAACAAGTTTCGAGGCGCCGGCGGGTCGACCAGGAAGGTTCGGCAGGCCCCCCTTCTGGGACCGGACCATTCATATCATCCTCGCTGTAAAGGACGACGGGACCCCGAGCTTGTACGCCTATCGCCGGGCGATCATAAGGATCGCCCCCGAGTAATCGCCTCACGGAGCGGCTTCGTTCCGGCGATTGTTCGATTTTCCTTCGGCGGCGCCGGAGCGTCTGCGGAATCCGGCCGCTGAATGTTACAATCCCTCAGGGTCGAGTCTCGACGGCCCGGCCGATGACTGAGCACTGATGACGTAACATGCCCAGCACTTCCCTGGTTCCAACCCGCGTGATCGGCATCGACCCGGGCCTGAACATTACCGGGTATGGGGTTGTCGTTTCCCTGGGAAGCGAGATCAAGCTGGTAGAGGCGGGGTTGATCCGTTTGCCGGCCAGTAAGGGGGAGAATTTACCGGCACGACTGGAGGCACTCTTCCACGACCTCCAGCAGGTCATCAAGGAGTTCAGCCCCCAGGCCATGTGCCTGGAAGAGGTTTACAGCCATGCGGATTATCCCCGCACGGCCATCTTGATGGGCCACGCGCGAGGCGTGATTTGCCTGGCGGCAAAGCTGGAAGGAATCCCCGTACTGAGCTTTTCCGCCAAACGCGTGAAACAATCAGTAACGGGCAACGGCAACGCCTCAAAGCTTCAGGTGCAGCGGGCGGTGCAGCACTACTTCTCGCTCGACCGCACGCCGCACCCGCCCGATGTGGCCGACGCACTGGCCGTGGCGCTGTGTTATATGAACGCGCTGCGGTTTGGGGGAAAGAGGGACTGGGGGCTAGGGGCAAGGTAAGATATCAACTCCAACCCCTGGCACCCAGTCCCCGGCCCCCAGAACCCAAGGACTAACATGATTTCTGAAATTACCGGTGAAGTTCTATACGACCGCATTCAGCGCCATTCGCTCCTCGTTCGGGTGGACGCGGTTTGCTACGAAATCTTTGTGCCCTCGGGCATTGCCGCCCGCCTGCGCGGCGCACCGCAAACCGAGCGCCGCAATCCCCTGACCTTTTACACCATCTACTACATCGATGGCGGCCTGGGCGGTGGCCATTTGACCCCCAAGTTGGTCGGCTTTCTCGATCCGCTCGACCGCGAATTCTTCGAAACCTTCACCACCGTGCCGGGCGTTGGGTTCATGCGGGCGCTGAAATGCCTCATTCGGCCACTCAATGAGATCGCCACGGCCATCGAGGGGGGCGATGCGGCGTTCCTGAAAGAACTCCCATATATCGGCGCGAAAACCTCGGAGAGGATTATCACGGAACTGCGCGGCAAGATGGCTAAATTTGCCCTGGCTCGCACGGAAGAACCCCTTTCCGTCGAAACGGAATCTGCCGCGGGATTGAAGCAGGAAGCCCTCCAGGTGCTCGAGCAACTGGAGTACTCACGCGGCGAAGCACTCCGCATGGTGGAAGAGATCTTCGCCAAAAACAAGAACCTGAAAACCACCGAGGAGTTTCTGCGCAAAGTATTTGAACAGTTGCACCCGGGGAACAAACCCTAGTAGGGTAGGAGTCAGGAGCCTTGCCTTATTCTGACTCCTGACTTCTGAATCCTGACTCCTCTTTTTCTATGCCTCGTGAACGCTTAGTTTCGCCGGAACTGATTTCGAAGGAAGAAGAGAGCTTCAATCTCACTCTTCGGCCCTCCAAGATTGACGAGTATGTGGGGCAGAAGAAAGTGGTCGAGAAGCTGTCGATCGCTTTGCAGGCGGCGAGGCAACGGGGCGAGGCGCTGGAGCACGTCCTGTTCCACGGGCCGCCCGGGTTGGGCAAAACCACCCTCGCCTACATCATCGCCAACGCCATGGGGTCCAAAATCACCACCACCTCGGGTCCGGCTTTGGAGCGAACCGGCGACTTGATGGGTATCCTCACCAATCTTGCCGAAGGCGATATCCTCTTCATCGACGAGATCCACCGATTGCCGGCAAATATTGAAGAATTCCTCTACCCGGCGATGGAAGACTACAAGGTGGATTTCGTCGTCGACAAGGGGATGTTTGCCAAAACCATAAACGTGCCCCTCAAGAAGTTCACGCTCGTGGGCGCCACCACCCGGGCCGGGAGTCTTTCCGCACCTCTGCGCAACCGCTTCGGCCTCTTCTATCATCTCGAGTTCTACAGTGTGGACGAGCTGCGCAGGATCATCCGGCGCTCGGCGGGAATCCTCAACGCGAAACTCGATGAAGCCGGGGCCTCGGAAATCGCCCGCCGGGCACGCGGCACGCCTCGCATTGCCAATCGCCTGTTGCGCCGGGTGCGCGACTATGCCGACGTCAGAGCCGGCGGCGCCATCAATACCGATGTCGCGAGCGAAGCTCTTAAGCTGGAAGGAGTGGACGATCACGGTCTGGACGATCTCGACCGGAATTTCCTCTCCACCATCGTCCGCATTTACAGCGGCGGGCCGGTCGGAGTGGAAGCTATCGCCGCCACCTTGAACGAGGAAGTCGAAACGCTCGTGGACATGGTGGAGCCTTACCTGCTCCAGCAGGGATTCGTCAGCCGCACCAAGTCAGGGCGGAAGGCCAATGAGCCGGCGTACCGCCTTCTGAGTTTGCCTTTGCCTGGCGGCCCGAGAACGTTATTCGAATGATGGAATCGTCCGGTCATTCGGATTGACGATTGCCGATTTTTGACGATCGATTGATGATTGAGGCAATCGAAAATCATCAATCGACCATCGGCAATCCTCCGGTCGATTACCGAGAACTTCCATGCCGGCCGACACCACTCCAATAAAGGCCGCTCCCTTACATGCCGCCAAGTGTGTCTACCTCTCACTCGGCTCTAATCGCGGAGATCGGGTGGCGAATTTGCGGCGCGCTGTGGAGGAACTGGGCAAAGCGGGAGTCCTCGTCTGCCGGGTTTCGTCCTTTTACAAAACCGAACCTGTGGATTTCGGGCCGCAGGCATGGTTCCTGAACTGCGTCGCGGAGGCATCGACCGGATTTATGCCGATGCAACTTCTCAAGGCCATAAAATCCGTAGAGCGGGTTCTGGGACGCCGGCCCGGTGTCAGCAAAGGCCCGCGGACAATTGACATTGATATCCTCCTTTACGAGAATGTCGTGGTCCGGACGCCAGTCTTAACCATCCCTCACGAGCGGATGGGCGAGCGACGCTTTGTGCTGGTGCCGTTGCGGGAACTGGCTCCGGCTGTCCGGCACCCGGTCAACCGGCGAACCGTGACCGAAATGATTCAGGACGCGCCGGACCTGAGCCAGGTGACGCGCTACAAACCGCTGGATTGACTCATCGGGTCATTGGATCTTCGGGTCATTTAACTGGGCGAAGTACCGTGAGGGGGCCAAATGGCCCGATGACCCGATGATACGATGACCCGATGATACGATGATTCAATGATCCGATGACCAAATCCCACGAACCCTTGCACTTCATCGCTATCGAAGGCCCTATTCGAGTGGGAAAGACCACTTTGGCCGATAGGCTGGCCGACCGGCTCCGCGGTAATCGCATTCGCGACGATGAGGCCAATCCCTTCCTGGAGGCCTTTTACCAGGAAAAGCCCGGCGCGGCCTTTCAAGCCCAGTTCCACTTCCTCATCCAGCGCTTCAAGCAGTGGCACGCACTTGACTCGGCGGCCAAAACCGACCGTCCATTCATCAGCGATTACATCTTTGAAAAGGACAAGATCTTTGCATCCCTCAACCTGAACGACGCGGAACTTAAGATCTACGATCAGTACTATGATGTCTTCGCCGAGCAGGTCCCCATCCCGGATTTGGTGATATACTTACAAGCGAAGCCGGAGGCGCTGAGGAAGCGGATCGAGAAGAAGAACGTGCCCTTCGAACCCCGCATTTCCGATGACTACCTGGAAGCGGTGGTTAATGCTTACGAGCACTTCTTCTTTCATTACAAGTCCAGTGACTTGCTGGTCATCGAAACGTCCGAGATCGATTTTGTCGACCGGAACGAAGATTTGCAGGAACTACTGCACCGTCTAAACCAGCCTGTTACCGGCACGCAGTATTTCTTGCCGCTCGGATCCGCATCTGCGGACTGAGACGGGACCTTAGGAGATTTGGTGATTGAGCCATCGGACCATTGAGTCGTTCATTACTCGATGCCACTATGGCGCAATCCCCGAGAGCTCAAAGACCCTCTCTGTCCAGGCAGGTGGCGGTCCTCCCGGACCCCGGACGCTACACGCTTAGCGTTGGAATGATCTCCTGAGACTGAGAGGGTCTTTTATTTATAGGGTCACTGCTTCATCGGGTCAACGCTTGATCGGGTCATTGAATCATTGCGAAAACAATGACCATCGATAAGTAGATCACGGCCACGCACTGGACGGTGGAAGTGATTAAGCGCCCCCGACTTTCAATGATCCGATGACCTGATGGCCAAATGATCAGATGATTTGGAGGTGCCATGGACCAGAATTCACAGGCCGTGAGCAAAGCAACCGTTCCGGTCATCCTCGAACGTAAGCTGCGAGGCGAGAAAATCACCTGCCTGACGGCCTACGATTACCCCACATCGCGCCTGGTGGACGAGGCCGGAATCGACATGGTTCTCGTGGGTGATTCCCTTGCCCAGGCGGTTTTGGGCTATGATTCCACGGTGCCGGTTACAGTAGAGGAGATGCTCCACCATCTCCGGGCCGTACGGCGCGGGGTCCGCCGGGCACTGCTGATTGCGGATTTGCCGTACGGGGCCTATCATCTCGGTACCGAGCATGCCCTGGCCAATGCCATCCGCTTCCTCAAGGAAGGCGGCGCTGAGGCGGTCAAGCTCGAGGGGGGACGCAAGCGGGCGTCCCTGGTGAGAGAAATAGTGGAGGCGCAGATTCCCGTAATGGGACACATTGGCCTGACGCCCCAGTCCCTGCACACGATGGGAGGTTATCGAGTGCAGGGGAGAACCTTCGATGCCGCTTCCGAGTTGGTGGCGGATGCCGAAGCCCTGGAGGAAGCGGGCGCTTTTGCGGTCGTACTGGAGGGAATGCCGCGCGAACTCGCGGCCTTGATCACCCGCCGGCTTCGCATTCCTACCATTGGCATCGGCGCCGGGCCTGACTGCGATGGCCAAGTGCTGGTGTTTCACGATCTCGTGGGCCTCAGCTACCTGCGGCCCGCCAAGTTCGTGCGCAGGTACGCCGACCTGCGCGCCTCGATCCACCAGGCCTTGGTGGCGTTTCGCGCCGACGTCGCCGAGGGCCGCTATCCCGATGATGGCGAGTCATACCATTGGCCTGCCGAGGTTCGACAGCAGTTTGAGGCGGCGACCTGCACCGATTGAACCTGCTACCGGGTCGCTTTCCATAACAGCTCGCGGAGGTTATCTGCCGGCAGTCGTTGCACCACTCCAACAACCATGACGAAGCGGTTGATCACCTCGATCCCGGAGCTGCAGAGACATGTGCGGGAGGGACGCGCGCGCGGCAGGTCCCTGGGCCTGGTACCCACCATGGGAGCGTTGCACGAGGGCCATCAGAGCCTCATTCGCCGCGCCAAGCAGCAGTGCGATACGGTCCTTGTGTCCATCTTTATTAACCCCAAGCAGTTCAATTCCCACAAGGATCTGGCAAGTTACCCCCGCGACCTTGACCGGGACACCGAAGCCCTGCGCGCCCATAACGTGGATGCGGTGTTTGCTCCTCCCGAGGACGCTATCTACCCTCCGGGCTTCGATACATTTGTCAAGCCGGGGAAGCTGGCGGTGCCTTGGGAAGGGACCTCGCGCGCGGGTCATTTCCGCGGCGTCGCCACCGTAGTGCTCAAACTATTCAATCTCGTTCAACCGGATGTTGCCTACTTCGGCCAGAAAGACTTTCAGCAGGTCCAGGTCATCCGGCGGATGGTGGAAGACCTCAACCTCAACGTGAGGCTGGTGATCTGCCCCATCGTGCGCAACGCAGAGGGCTTGGCGCTGAGTTCTCGCAATGCCCTGCTCA
>DATJVT010000425.1:0-5667 GCA_035501695.1 Terriglobia bacterium
TCGCTCTCCCGCCAAAAAAACCGATGACCCCCGCGATCCCCAGCGGGATGAGAAGGAGAATTAAGGCCAGGAGTGTAGTGATACCGAAAATGATGGCGGCGCCAATGGCCAGCACGATCTTCATCAAAACATAGCCGGCAAAGGCCATCTTCTCCGCTCCCAGCATCGGGAGCAGGCGGTGCCAGGCATCAAGCACGCCAACATTTTCCATCGCCATGATAGGAACGCAGAAATCCTTGGCAAAGAGGCCGATGATCGCCACCAGCACGGCATAGGCGACCAGGAGGAAGAGAAGCGCGGCGCCTCCCAGAATCAACGCAGCGAGGTGTTCGCCGGGATGGTGGAAGAGTCCGGCGCGCCAGGCGAGGAGCAACGGGACTCCGACGACCACGGCGAATCCCGCCATCGCCAGCGCGCCGAGGGCAAGCGACCACAAGAAGTAGCTTCGGCCGCAGGGTTCCCAGCGCGTCCAGCTCCCTTGAAATTGGCAGCGGTCATGCAGAACCGAATCAAAGAGGACGAAACGAAACACCGACGCGGCATAGATCCAAAGGAAAACCAGTACCAGGAGCAGTACAACTCCGGCCAGGATCCAGGGCAAATAGGGAAGGACTTTACTCCACTCGAAATTGGGGAGGGCAAATAAGGCTCTGCGGCCTCGAGGGTGAGCGTTGGGAAAGTTGAAGTTTCCCCCGGGAAAGCCGCCACCCCCTCCGCCGGCTCCCTCGCCGGTGATAATACCGATGAGCGCCAGGCGCGCCCAACGGCCCCACCGAAAGGGGGCGAAAAGCTGCTTCCTGGTCTGGGTAAATGCCGGAGCTATGCAATCCACTGCGGATAAGGGTTTGGCCATTGCCGTACCGCCTTCGCGATTTGTCATCCTGCTTTCAAAAGGCTGTCCACATCATGGTTGCCGGAGAAGATACCGTCACCCGCCGCGGGAGTCAAGCGGCGTGGCGGGGGATGTCTATTGCCAGGACGCCACCGCCGAAGGTCCAAGGAGAGGAGGGTTAGAGCCGGCACGGAAGCTCTTTCAGCGCGGCCACGATGCGTTGCGCGGCTTTGCCATCACCAAACGGATTGCGCCGCCGGGCGAATTGCACGTAGGCCTTCTTGTCGTCGAGGAGCCGGGTGACGGTGCGATAGATAACCTCAGCGGAGGTGCCCACCAGTTTGCACACGCCGGCTTTCACACCCTCGGGCCGTTCAGTATTCTCGCGCATCACCAGCGCCGGGCGTCCCAGCGAGGGCATCTCCTCCTGAATCCCTCCCGAGTCGCTCAGGGCCAGGTAGGCCTGGCTCAGGAGCCAGACGAAATGGGGATAATCCAGGGGATTGACCAGGTGAATACGGCTGTGGCCGCCCAGCATGGGACGCACAATCGACTGCACGTTGGGGTTGGGGTGAACGGGAAGGACGATCTCAATGTCGTCGCGCTCCGTCACCAGGCGGAGTATTCCCTGGCAGATACTCGTCAGTCCCGGCCCGAAATTCTCGCGTCGATGAGCCGTGACCACGATCAGCTTACGGGTCCCCAGCTTGAGCCCTTCGAGGCCGGGAATCACGGGAGGGCGGCGCAGCACGCGGTCGCGGGTTTCGAGGAATGCGTCGACCACGGTGTTGCCGGTCAGGATAATCTGCCGCCGGGGAATTCCTTCCTTCAGCAGGTTTTCTCGGGACCAGGCGGTGGGGGCAAAATGCAAGGTCGCCAGGTGCGACACCAGACGGCGATTGATCTCCTCGGGGAAGGGCGAGTAGCGGTCCATGGTGCGCAGTCCCGCTTCCACGTGGCCCACCGCCACACGGTGATAGAAGGCGCCCAGGCTTACGACCATGGCGGTGGTGGTGTCCCCCTGTACCAGCACGACCTCGGGCCGCCGCGCCGCGAGCACCGCATGAAAGCGCTCCAGGATGAGGGCGGACAACGAGCACAATTCCTGATTGGGCCGCATCACGTCGAGATCGTCATGCACCGGGATGTGAAACCACTTCAGAATCGGTTCCAGCAAGTGGCGGTGCTGCGCGGTGATGCAGACGCGCGTCTGGAACCGGTCGCTCTGCCGGCGCAGTTCCTTGATCACCGGAGCGAGCTTGATGGCTTCCGGGCGCGTGCCCAGAACAACGAGGACGTGGAGACGTTTAGTGGGCATCAGGGGGATTCTCGATTTGGGATGATGTACAGAGCGACATAGATTGTGGGGCGGTCTTCGAGCCCCGGCCGGCGGCCGATGACCGCCGCCGGGAGTTTGCACGCTTCAGGATAACAGGCTCTGCCATTCTCAGGAAGACGCCGGGCGTTATTTTACTGGTTCAGATTACCGAATAGCTTCAGAGTTCGCACTTCACAATCTCATCTATCTCCTTTCCTTTCATCAACTCATCGTGAAAAAGAGTTAACTTGCTTGTTTTCATCGACTCATCCAGAGCACTTTCTTTTCCCCCTTGTTTTCAATAACTCATCCAGAGCAACCTTCGTTTTTAACATCTTTTTTTACCCTCTCGGGTCCACCCACAATGGCTTGCCAGACGTTTGGCCGTTCGACCGCAACGCTTGGGTTTCGAAGCGCTAAGTCAATTACTTTTCATAAACATCCTACGCATCGTGACGTTTTCACTATAAGCCATTTGTTTTCATAAAACTCCGAGGAGCACTTTTTTTGCCCCTTTGTTTTCAATAAACTCTGAGGAGCAACCTTCATTTTTAACATCTTTTAGGACCGCCTGCGGGCTCCTCAGAATGACAGTACCCACGAGTTTTCCCGCAACCCATGAACCCCCGCCCTTCCAAAACCGTAGTGAGCAATCTGCATTCGCGCCGGGGGTGGTTGCCAGCCCTCCCGCCAACGCCGGCAACCTCACCCTCTAAGGCTAGCGCATAGGCGAGGTGTGTTGTCAACAGAATTCTGGCGGAATTCCCTGCCGGAAGGGCAAAATTTTACAATTCCCGCGGAAAATTTCCTACCGGTAGGAAACGGGTTTTTGAACTCGGCGGTGAGCATGACAAAACGTCATGGTTGCCGGGGACGCCGGACACGGCCGTGGCAAGGCCGTTATACATCCAGGTGGGTTAGGATGCTGCAGGGTTCTTCTCTTCTGGCCAGCGCCAGAAGCCAAGAGTCTCGAGTAATAGACGCCTCGCAACAAGCTGCACGTTGATCACAACTTTGCGAAGGAGGCCACGCCCGAAAAGCCGGAGGAGAAAAGGTGGTCGGAAGCCGTAATCCGAAAATAAAGGCCGACTTGTGGGCACAAGCATACTGCGAAAATCGAGTTTCCGAACGCGCTCAACCAGTGCGTCTGCATCTACTCCTGCAGCGATCAGCGCAGCAATAATTGACCCGGCCGAGGTGCCAGCAACCTCGGAAAACCTTACTCCAATCTTGTAACCCTCCGCGAAGGCGCCCGCAAATGCAGCCGCACGACAACCCCCACCTTGGAAGACTCCCAAGCAGTCCGAATAAAACGACGTCCGCTGAATCTTCGCTTCCATGACGCCGAAGTGTACCACAATGACGAGTTCGTGCAGTCGCGTGACTCTGGTTTTTAAACGATGTTCGCGGTTAATTTGCCGTGCAGTCGGCTCTTCCGAGACTTGCCGCTGCCGGGTAGGCGTACCAGGGAACAGGGAATGGGGACAGGGAGTAGGGAGTAGGCCCAAGTATGTTCTTGCTGGCCGGGTTGTTCATGAACGCCCGGTTGGCGATTCAATTCGGAGTGACGAAAAGCCGCGGACGCTTCGCTACTCTCAGGGCAGGCTCTGCCGAACAGATCCGCGCTACCCACTACGCCGTTGAGCGCGAAAGTTGTGGGCCGTTCGGAACAACTTCCGAGTAGCCACGGTACACGGAAGTTACAGGCAAGCGGCGGATGGGGAATTACCTTGTACGGAGGATCTACAGCTAAATTCTTATCTCAGGTGGGTATCGCCCGCTCCTTTTCGCTATAATTCTGCCATGGCTCTCGTCGTTTTCCTCCGTGGCGTTAATGTCGGCGGGCACAGGACGTTCCGCCCCAGCCTCCTGGCCCGCGAACTGAGTAGGTATGGCGTTGTAAATGTGGGCGCGGCAGGTACGTTTGTGGTTCGGAAACCCGGGCCTCGAGCCAGGTTTTGTGCCGAGCTACTGCGGCAGCTGCCTTTTGAAACAAAGTATGTGCTCTGCGACGGTGGGGACCTGATCCGGCTGGAGACGGAAAACCCGTTCAAATCCGAACCGCCAAGCCCCGACAGGGTTCGATTTTTGAGCATCCTGTCGAAGGCCGATCGTCGCCTGCCTGCTACTCCCTTCACACTTCCACCCGGCGGGGAGTGGTTCGTGCGCGTGGTTGCAGTGGAAAACCGATTCGTCTTCGGAGAGTACCGGCGCCACATGAAAACGATTGGCTATCTTGGCCAGTTCGACAGGCTTTTCGGGGTGCCCGCGACAACACGGAATTGGAACACCATCAGCGCCATTGTCCGGATTTTGAAAGGCGAGGGCAAACAAGCACGGCCGATGGCCGGGTTATGACTCCCACCCGAGGTTTTTCAAGAGGGCCCGGCCCAAGGCTTGAGCATCCAGAGGGGGCGAGGGTGAGGAGGGCTCCGCCACCTTCCCCTGCATCTGCTGCTTCAGGAGGGCTTCTCCTTTTTCCTTCTCGGCCTTGACCAGGGCCTCCAATTGCGCCCGTCCCGCGTCGCGCTTGGCAAGCAGCTCCGCGAAGGCCGGCTTGAATTCCTTTTTACACTTATTGATGAAGTCTAGTTGCTTCCTGATGTCGGGGTGGCTGGCAACTCCCGGTATGGCAAGAAGGTAAGCGGTGAATTTGTCGAGTTCGCCAAACAACTTGTTGACGTCCAGCTCCCCCGCTGTTCCCGCTGCCGCTCGCGGATCCGACTGGGAAGGAGTGGACACGGGGGAGGAAGCCGCCGCCGGGGCAGGTTGAGGCGGCGAGGCGAGATTCCAGGTGAAGTCGCAGGACGGGCAGCAAACGTAATTCCACGCCCGGGCAATACAGGCACCATTCACGCAACTCAAAAGGAGGTTGGGTTCCAACCCCACGGCCTGAGCGCACCTCGGGCACTCCACGCTGGAGGGAATGGGCGTATGGCAGAGGTAGCAGGCCGGAGCCCCAGCCGGCTGGGCGGCGATGCCAATCAGGATATGGCCCGCAATCTCCGCGTCGGGGAAATTCGGCTCCCAGAGCTCCAGCAGTTCGGCATGCGACATGCTGAGCGAGGGGCCGAAAGAGGGGTCGTGCAGCACCACGTTCTTGCTGTCGATGCCGGCCAAAACTCCGTAGTGGCCGGTGGGGACATCGGGTCGAAGCCGGTAGTTCAGAATGGCGTGAATGCCCGCATCGTGGCATCGCCGCAGCGACAACACGGGATCCCGCGCCTGGAAGGCGACGGCGGCAAAGCCGCGATTCAAAGCGTCCTGGACCATCAAGTGAGTCGTGGAGGCCAGGCTCCGGAGGTGGTTCTCCTTGGCAATGCGGGGCCAGATCTCACCCGGAGTGACAACCTTGCCCAAGGAACGGTAGACCATGCTCAGGCAGGCGGCGCCGCAGTCGCGCGTACCCTGCGGGTGAGATGGAATCTCGGGTTGGACCTCCAACAAGGACATGGGACTCATCCTTCCAATCTCCATTTCTCAGGGCCCGATTAACACTGTGGGGAAACCCATCAGG
>DATJVT010000426.1:0-4006 GCA_035501695.1 Terriglobia bacterium
GATACCACGCTGGATAACGCGAGTCACTGGAAGGTTCCGCCGGGAGCGCGATGGAACATGCCAAACCCACACCGATCGCGGCGGCCATGAATGCTTTGACCATGGATTACGCCTCGAACACCACCATCTGATGACCCTGCACCGTCGGGACCACCACCTGCGCGTAGCCGTTGGCGAAGTCGCACTTCAGGCTTTGCCGCTGCGGAGCCAGATACACCTTCGCAGGGGCCTTTTCCATGCGCAATCCCAGCTTCACGTTGGAGAGCGGGATGGCCTCTTCCACGATGTCGAGGTCCGGACAGCGGCGCTCCGCCGGGTAGTGGAGCAGATGAACGATGCGTTGACCCTTCTGCTCCGTCACGGAAACTTCCGCCGTGGAAGGAGCGTCGGTCTTGATCAGCGGCTCCGTAAGGAAGCGCCGGATGCAATTTCGAACCAGGAGCTTTTGTGGCAGGTAACTGTTATCCGCGTAGCCGCTGAATACCGGGAAGGAGATGTAGATTAATGAGCCCTTTTGCGCCACCGCAGTGTACTCGGTGGGTTGATCGTATGCCGTCTGGCGGTGCGAGCTGAAGTGGAGGTAGTTGCGATCGAAGTAGGGTTTCCAGAGTCGCGCCAGGGTGGTGGCGCCGGGGCCGGCCTTGACCAGCGCTCCGGAGGCATAGGTGAAATGCACCATGGGCGGAATTCCCTCCCCCAGCTCCGCCAGCGCCTCGAAGTAATCGCCCTTGTTCCCCAGGGTTGGCGAGGGCCCAACGTATTCCAGACCCAGCTCGGGCAGGGCGAACTGCTTGCCCTCCGGGTCCAGGCCCGACTCGTGGCTTAAAATCACACAGCCGCCCCTGGCCACATAGTTCCTCACCTTTTGCTTTAACTCCTCATCAAAACGGTGACTATCGGGAAGGATGATGAGCTTGTACCGGGTGAAGTCCGACTCACGGTCGAGCGTGTCGAACTGTTGGTGTAATTGCGCCAGCAGGTTGGTGGCGCCCAGGTCCGACTTCGCCACGGAGACCGGGACATTGAAATCTGCGGTGGAGAGGAATCCGATCTCCGTCACCGCCTTGGCGCCGGCACACCACGGCTCCTTTTCCGCGACGCTGCGATAGGTGCGCCCGATGAGGTCGTAGACGGGCTGGACCAGCTTGCCACGGGGGTGCATCTGGTCGCCCACCGAACACTTCCCCGCCTGCGCCAGCATGCGGAAGCACTCGTAATCCAGCGCGGCCTGGTTGCGCAGGCCCCCGAAGTCGCCCCAACTGCGGTGGAAGCGGCCGTCCATGCCCAGGTAATCCAAGCCCAAGTTGCGCACGTAACGCGACATGACGGCGAAATGCCCGTAGCCCCATTCCCCGCCCGGCAACGATTCAACCTCCACCTGGGTGTAATACTTCAGGAGGGGCCGCATCCCGACGCGCACCTGGCCATTGAAGAAGATCATCGCGTTGGGCCGGTAGGGTTTGACCGCCGCGGAGAGCCGGGCCAGCGTCCGGTCGATAACCATCTGGGCATGCTTGACCCGGTCTTCGAGTTTGGTCGAATCGAGCCCCAGCTTTTCCCTTTCGCGCATGCAGTAGGGGCAACAACAGCCGAACCTGGAATACTCCAGGATGTCGAACCAGAAGCCGTCGACCTCATAATTCTTAGCGATCTCCTCGGACTGGGCGGCGACGTAATCGAGATAGGGCGTGTTGGGGCAGACGCGCACCCAGCCCGCCTCCAGCGGCCCCGCCCCGTCGTCGCGGCCATTCTCGTCCAGCACGCGCCAGTCGCTGTGCTGCATGGCCGCGTACTGGTCCCACATGATGGTGTAGTACACGGGGGTGAGGATGTCCGCCTTATGGCACGCTTCGATCATCTGGCCCAGCATGTCGATCTTCAGGCTCGGATGCATGACGCCGACCTTGGTGGGGTAATAGGCCATCCCGTGGTGGCACTTGGCAAAGATGTTGATGGAATTGACCGAGGCCCCCTTCAGAACACGGACGAACTCGTTGGCGTCAAAGTCCGCGCCCACGTCCGGAATGAGCGGCGAGGTGTGAAAATCCAGGTGCACCTGCCTGAAACGCAGCTCGCCCGGACGGGCGGTTGACTGCGGCAGCGGAACATCCGGCAGGCCGCCGGCTTCCGCTGCGCCGGCGACTGCGGGAAGCGAGGCCAGCCCCGCCCCTAGCCCTACGGACTTGACAAATGATCTCCTGGTCAATGAGTTCAAATAACTACCCTCCTTAGCGTGTGCCACAGCCACTCCTGGCTGTGCCTCTGGTGTAAATCAAGGCCGGGTTGCAAGAATCCAGGGACTTCAGGCACAGGCAAGAGTGCCCGTGCCACAACAGTCTATTCTCTCAGCAGCTTCCAGGGCCGGGGTGTGAACTTCAGCACATAGGCATACGATCCGGGAAGTTGCGCCGGCAATGTCAGGCGCAGGTCCTTCTTGTCTTGTGACCAAGACAATTCCGCGCCGGTGGCAAGCATCTGGATTTTCGTCCCGGGATCCGCCCACAACGACTCGATGGTAATTTCCCGACCCTTGGGCGCATCCATCAGGATCGCGTACACGGCGTCACCCTTTCTGGTGTAGCGGATACCCGTGCCGTCAGTGGCGCGGCCTTCGGCCCAAACCCAGGGCCGAGTCTCGTAGATGGCTTCTCCATTCATCCGCAACCACTCGCCCAGGGCGCGCAGCCGTTCCACCTGAATCGGAGGAATGGTCCCATCGGCCATCGGCCCGATATTGAGCAGCAGGTTGCCGTTCTTGCTCACGATGTCAACCAGGAGCCGCACCAATTCGCCGGCGGAAAGGACCTGCTCGGGGCCTTCCGCCTGGTTGTATCCAAAGGAGAAGCCCAGCCCGCGGCAGGTCTCCCACTTCTTCTCCACGATCTTTCCATACTGCGTGTATTCCGGCGTGGTGTAGTCGGAGTGCTCCACCTGGAAGCGATCGTTAATGATCCCGTCGGGAACCCGGTTGTAATAATCCGCGAAGAGGTGGAGCACGTCACCTTTCTTGGGGTAAGAAATATCATCCCAGAGCACCGAGGGCTGGTAGCGGTCGATCAGCTCTCGCCAATGCGCGTCGGCGTAACGCGCGTATTCGTCGCTCTGCGGCACGTGGGAAAAGAGGTCGGGAAAAACTTCGATGGGCGCGCCGACAAAACTCCAGTCCAGGCCGCCCGAATAGTACAAGCCCATCTTCAGCCCCCGGGCGCGAACGGCCTTTGTGAGGTCGCCGACCAGGTCGCGCTGGGCGCCCTGCTGGTCCGGCCTCCGGTTGGGGTTGTGCACGCCGCTCGGCCAAAGCGTGAATCCATCGTGGTGCTTGGTGGTCAGAACCACATACCGGGCGCCGACTTCCTTGAACAGCTCCGCCCACTGGCCGGGGTCCCACTTCTGCACGTCCTGATTGAACGTGGGAATAAAATCGAGGTAATCGAATTTCTCTCCGTAGGTCGCGACATGATGCTTCCAGGTGGGCGAATCCTTGATCTTCATGGAGTTCAGGTACCATTCGGCGTAGGGATTCTCCCTGAACCATTTTCGCGGGTCTGCCGCGAACTGCGCCCAGTCGATCTCCTGCTTTGGCCCCTTCAGCGTCGGCGCCCAGGCGGGCACGGAATAGAGTCCCCAGTGAATGAAGATTCCAAACTTGGCATCTTCGAACCATTTCGGCACGGGGTGCCGGGTGAGGCTCATCCAATCGGGCTCGTAGTGATCCGGCGGAGTGGTAGGAAATTGACCCATGCCGGTGGCGGCCAGAAGGGTAAGCCCTGCCAACAGAAACGTCAACGTCCGCACGCGCAGGTGGCGCTGCCGGGCAGGCCCGATCCCTCGCTGGTGGTAGGCAGGAGGTACTTGCGGAGTCCACATCTTGGATTCTCCTTCTCATAAAAGCTGCCCCGCTCAGGTGCGGTGACACAGGCATTCTGACCTGTGCTGCATCGCCAGGAGTGGCGGTGCCAGCGTGAATCCCAGCGGGGGCGCCGACCCGTTTTTCACGGAATTCCAG
>DATJVT010000427.1:0-4031 GCA_035501695.1 Terriglobia bacterium
TATGCCGATTTCTGGATGCTTTCCGATCTTGTCCTGCAGCGCCTTTAGAATCTGGTGAGCACTTGCAAGATGCGCCACTGCCTGCGCTGAATCCTGCTTGGGATTGGGTTCGCTCGATGTTTTCATGGCCGCCCCCCTGTACGCTACAATTCTATACAAGACGACTGACCGGCACGAATTTTCGCTTTGCTCAAGTCCTCGATGGTCCGCCAGCACGCCCCGGCAAACAATGCCGCAAGAATGAAGCAAGTAGTGGTTGAGGATGAAACGCGCGCTATTGCGCAGCCGGACTGGCCGGCGCGGCCACTGATGTGGCCTCCACGAGCTTCTGCACCGGTGTGGCTACCATGATTTGCACCTGCGCCGGGCCCGGCGTCTCCGCCTGCTCGATGCGCGCCAGCTGCGTGGTCCTCCACTCGTCAGGAGCAGGCTCCGATTTGTCGAGATAGTCGAGCGCCTGCAAACCGGCAATGCCCAACGCCGAAAGATCGCTCGCCACCGGCATCACTTCCTGCAGCAGCGAAGATTTATCGGCAAGGTCCTGCAAATCCACCGGACAATCCCGCCATTGTGTCAGCAGAGACTTGATCTCCGCTTCGGAATCCGGCGTGCCGTTCCCCGCCAGGTAGTCGTCCACCAGCTTGGTGAAATGTTCCGCCGGCATGCTCTCCGGCCGCGCCGCATCCACCAGGCGATTCAGCGGCGTAAGAGAAGTGGGTTCTGTCGCTGCCAGCGATTCGCGCGCGTAACCCTTCACCGGCTCAACCACGTCGGCGACCGTGCGCAGGGGCGCGATATTGTCCGAGCCGGCAATGCGGCGCAGCATGTCCGCATAAATCGCGTTGTGGGTCAGGCCCAGCAACTCGAGCCGGCGGCTGGTGGCGTCCAGGCGGCGGTACATTGAGTCGGCATCAATCAGTTCCTGCGGCGACCACAAGCGCTCGGCGATGGCCGCCGTGCGCGGCCAGATACGCGAATCAATGTTCTCCGCGGAAACATACTCCGACCAGATGCACGCCTCTCCGCCCAGAATGCGCTTGGCATCTTCGGGCGCGAGTTCCGAGGCCTGCCCGCTCATCGGATCCACCTCATAGTGCTGCACCGCCGGTTGATTCAGATCCAGGTAGTAGCCCGAAGAAAGCAGGCCGCTATAGCCCTGTAGCGCGGCCTCCGCCAGCGACTCCTGCCCGCGCCAGGATTGAATCACGATATTTTTCGGCAGGTCCGGGTTCAGAATTTCGTCCCACCCCATCATGATTTTCCCGTGCCTGCTCACGATGGGCTGAACGCGCTTGTTGAAGTACGCTTGTAGCTCGGTATTATTTTCGAGCTTGTGCAGCTTCATGAACACCTGAATCCGTGCGTTGGCGTCCCACTGCTTGCCGTTGACCTCGTCGCCGCCGATGTGAAAGTAGGCGTCGGGAAACAGGTGCGCCATCTCGCCGATGAACTCATCGAGAAACTTGTAGGTGCGGTCCTGGGTCGGGTCCATGGCCGGATCGAAGACGCCCCACCTCCGCTCGATCTGATAAGGCCCGGGTGCGCTGGCTAGGTACGGATATCCCACGAACCACGAGGTAGAGTGGCCGGGCATATCGAACTCCGGCACCACCCGAATGCCACGCTCCGCGGCATATTCGATCACCTCGCGAATCTCCGCTTGCGTGTAGAAAAGGCCGTCGGAACCAAGTTCCTGCAGCTTGGGAAATACCTTGCTCTCCACCCGAAAACCCTGATTGTCCGAAAGGTGCCAGTGAAACACGTTGAGCTTCACCGCTTCCATGCCGTCAAGGTTCCGCTTGATGACCGCGACCGGCATGAAGTGGCGGCAGACGTCAATCATCAACCCGCGCCAGGGAAACCGCGGCTGGTCGTGAATCGTGACCGCGGGAACGGCGAACCCGTCTGCCGTGTTCTGCACCAGCTGCAGGAAGGTCTGCAGCCCGTGCAGAACGCCCAGCGTATTGGGCGCGCTGAGCTTCGCCCCCGAATCGCTGATTTCGAGCGTGTAGGATTCGTCTTCCCCGAGTTGCGGAAATTCCTTGCTCGCGTGGTCAGCGTGAATGGCCAGGGTCGCGACCGGGGAACGAGACACTTCCATCTGCAGCAAGGTTATGCCAGTCTGATGCCGCAAATGGTCCAGAAAGCGCGCAACCGCATGCTGGATCCGCACGTCTTTCGCCCCGCTCACGCTGACCGAGAAGGATGGGTCTATGGTCAGGAACCCCATCTCCTGCTCCACGCTGGAAGGCATGGGCATCAGGTCCATCGCAGCTTGCGCCCGGGCCAAGCGCACCAGTGAGCATAGCGCGAGAAGAAGGCAAAAGAAGGTCCGCATGCAAGCGATTCCCGACGAGATTTACTACGACGCTAGGCGAAAAGGCAGGATAGTGGAAGTGCCGCTAGTTCACAAATGCGCGGCCTACGGGTGGCAAGAGAGCGATGAGAAATGCCGTGGAGAAATGCCGGCGATTGAGCCGCTTAGCCTTGTCCGGCAGTCTGGGCGCAGGCATGCAGCTCTAACTCCCAGATATCAGGTTCTGAGGGCAGACTCTGGATCCCGATCTCCCCTTCCCGCCGGGAACCGAGGCTGCCCACCCAGACCACGCGAAATTGGGCCTTCTCCGCACCAGACTGCACCTCCAGGATTTCGCCCGGCCTGACCCGGCGGCGCATCCCCTGCACCACCGCTCCCCCGTGGCTAATGTTCTTCACCCTGACCAGCTGCATGAATGGTTGGGAATGCGCGTCCACCCCCCACACCCGCACGGGCAGGAGAGCAGTAACTCGCGGATTCCGACGACGGTCCATATCGCACCCCTTCGAAAAGGTTGCCAGGATCATAGGTGGATATCGAACGGAATGAAACTTACGGCGGTTATTCTCATGAGGTTACAAACCGGCCAGGCACTTTGGTGGGATTGCGCCGAATCGCTTCCGGCGCAGTTCTTAACCGCCAGAGCTGGGATCGTTTTCAAAACCGGTAGTGGAATGGGACATCCGCCCACGGCGGTTCTCCCCGCGCTATAATTTCAACTCGATGGTTGCGAGTCCCCGTTACGCCCTGGTGGCGTATTTGAAAAACCCAGTTGGAGAATTTGTTGAGCAACTCCGGCGGGAACTCCACCCTCACCTGCCCCACCTGGCTGCCCACCTGACCATTCTTCCGCCCCGGCCCATCCCTGATGAAGCCTCCGCCATCGCCATGCTGCAGCAGATTTGCGCGGAAACCGAGCCTTTTGAGGTGCACCTGGGCGAAGTGGAGACCTTCATTCCCGTTACCCCGACCGTATTCATCCGCGTGGCCCACGCGCATCGCATGCTGGAGCTGCACAATCGCCTGAGCGCCAGTGCAATTCTCGCCGGCCAGGAAGAATGGCCCTACCTACCGCATCTCACCATCGCCAAAATGTCCACCGAAGCGGAGGCCCAGAATGGATACCTTCTGGCCCGCCGCCACTGGGCCGAATTCGAAGGCAGCCGCTCGGTCGAGCTCAGCGGGTTGACCTTCGTCCGGGAAGCCCGCGAGAACCACTGGCTCGATCTGGCCGAAGTTCCTTTGGGGCCGCGCCTGGTCTCTCCCCACAGCCGCTAACTGGCTTCTGCCCAATCCCAAAATCGGAAGAACTTCTGTAACCCGCCGGGTTCCGGAGGTACATGTATCGGCGGTGCGTTTGCCAAGCCGTACGCCGGGGGTAAATTAAAAAGCGAGGGGATTGCCGCTTCCGTCGGCGATGCCGCCCCCAAGGCGCCCCTTTGGGCATGAGGGCGTGTCTATGCAAATAGGGGTTTACGGGTCTGGGTATCTGGGCACCGTAATTTCTGCCTGTCTGGCCGATTTCGGGACCCCGGTAACCTGCTGCCATCCTGATAGTTCGCGCATGGTCGAGATGGCGCAAGGCAATATTCCTTTCTACGAAAAGAACCTCACCGAGGTGATCCGCCGCAATGTGCGCTGCGGACGGTTGATGTACTCCACCGATCTAGAATCGTTTTCGCGCAGGGCGCAGTTCATCTTCCTTTCCGAAGAC
>DATJVT010000428.1:0-4275 GCA_035501695.1 Terriglobia bacterium
GCTTCGAAGCTTCTGGTGCTCGCCATTCTAATCGTCTTGGGCCTGGCTTACGGACAGGGGTCCTGGCAGAGTTTCCGCCCCTTCATCGTTTCGAATGGGCAGGGTGGCCTGCTGGCGGCTTTCGGTGTGGCAACGATCTCCGCGCTCTGGGGTTACGACGGGTGGAACAACCTGAGCATGGTGGCGGGCGAGGTGAAGAACCCCCAGCGCAACGTCCCCCTGGCATTGATCGGTGGTGCGCTGCTGGTTCTATCCGTATATGTCCTGGTGAACCTTGCATACTTCCACGTGCTGCCGGTTTCTCAGGTGATGGGCACAAACACCGTGGCGTCAGACGCCGCACGCCGATTCTTGGGCAATGCGGGGGGAGCATTCATCGCGGTTGGCGTTATGATTTCCACCTTCGCCACGCTCAATGGTTCGATTCTCGCGGGTTCGCGTGTCCCTTACGCCACGGCACGGGAGGGTCTTTTCCCCGCCGGTTTGGCTGAGGTGCATCCCCGCTTCCACACTCCTGCCGTATCTCTTGTGGCGCAAGCTGTTATCGCGGGACTCTTCACGCTGACGGGAGGATACCAGTCGCTTTACACGAAGGCGATCTTCTCCGAGTTTCTCTTTTATGCTCTCTGCGCCGCCGGGGTTTTTGTGCTCCGCCGCCGGGAGCCTGGCCTGCCGCGCCCCTATCGGACCTGGGGCTATCCCGTGATTCCTGCGGTTTTTGTCATTCTCGCGGTGTTCCTGCTGCTGAACACGTTTTGGCAGCAGCGCACGGATTCCCTCTGGGGATTGGTCCTGGTCGGCAGCGGAATCCCCGCCTACTGGATCTGGAAGACATGGAAGCGCCATTCTTCATGAATCGGGAATCGACGATCGAAAATCGAAATTCGCGGGACACTTACGAGGTTTCGAGTTACGATTTCCGGCCTTCGGGGCTTCCGATCCATCAACCCCGCCGCTGCAGGCTTTTCGTGCTTCGCGTAACAGCCACGATGTGGGCGGCATCGGCCGCATGGATCACGGCACAGCCACCCCCCACGAACTCAGAGGCAGAGGCCGCTTTCGTGAAGGCGCGCGACGAGGTCATGAACGCGATCCCGCTGGCCATGTTCTATTACGCCAATGACCCAGTGGGGATGGAGTCATTACAGGCGCATGCCGGAGCTATGACGGTGGTGGCGCCCCAATGCTATACGATCGACCGCATGGGAGTGTTGCACGGCCGGCTTCCCCCCGGGGTTCAGGACACGGCCCGGCGCGCCGGACTGCCCGTCATGCCGCTGGTCATGAATCCTGGTTTCGACCGCTCGACGGCCCACGCGTTGCTGCACAACGCCAAGGCGCAAGAGCGGGCCGCGGCCTCACTGGCACAAATTGCGGCGCGCAACCAGTATGTGGGCTGGCAACTCGACTTCGAGGGCCTCTCCCCTGCGGACAAGTTCGCGTACACCCGTTTCGTGTCGCGCATGGCGGCCCGCCTGCACCACGACCATCGGCTGATGAGCGTTGCCGTCGTGCCGCGCTTTTCCGACGCCTATCCCGACAGTCCCCCCTCAGGTTTTCATACCGGCGAGTGGGGCGCGGCCTTCGATTATTCCGGGCTCGGCCGCGTGACCGACTTCCTGGTGCTCATGGCCTACGATCAGCACACTCCCTCGACCGCGCCGGGGGCTGTGGCGGGCTACGATTGGGTCAAGGCGGCCCTGGACTACGCCGTCCAGCGTGTGCCTCCTGGCAAGCTCCTGCTGGGCATTCCCCTTTATGGCCGAGAGTGGCTGGAAACCCCGCACGGAACCGTTTCCCATAGCCTTGCCTATAAGGATCTCAAGCTCTTCCGCGAAGATCCCGGCAGCGAGCAGCGCTGGGACGACCTCTGGCAGACGGCTTGGTTCCGGTTGCGCGAGGGGGAGACACTACGCACTGCCTGGTTCGACGACGCGCGCAGCTTGCGCGAAAAATTGAAGCTGGTCGAGCTCTATCACTTGCGTGGTTACGCCGCCTGGCGCCTGGGCGTGGAGGACCCGCAGTTTTGGGACGTGGAGACGGGTGACAAGTGACCGGTGACAAGCAAGGCCCAATAGTGGCCTATACAAATCCTCCTGATTGCCCCATGCGAAGAGGGGCTAACGGCATCGAGCTTGCTGGCGCAAACGGGGCATCGTCATTTGGAAGTTGACAAGTGTAAGGCTACAGGCTACACTCGACTCTGTGAAGATCCGGAACTTCATCCATAAGGGGTTGAAGAAGCTCTACGAGGAAGATAACCCGCGAGGAGTCTCCGCCGATACTGCGGATAAGCTGCGCAAGATGCTGGCGTTTCTTGATGACATGCAGGATCCCAAGGAATTGCATGCCTTGGCAAGCTGGAAGGCCCACGTGCTGGCTGGGGACCGGAAAGGAACCTGGAGCTTGAGCGTTACCCGCAACCGGCGGTTGACCTTTCGTGTTGTAAGCGCAGAGGCCGAAATCTACGATGTGAATTTGGAAGACTATCATGAGTGCGGAAGGAGCAAATGCCATGCCTATGAAGAATCCCCCCCATCCTGGGGATTTTATTCGGACTGAGATCATCGCGCCGGCCGGATTGTCCGTGACGGCTGCCGCAGCGGCTTTGGGGGTTTCTCGGCCTACCCTCTCCAGCCTGCTCAACGAGAAGGCCGCTCTCTCCGGGGACATGGCGCTGCGCATTGAAAAAGCATTTGGAGTGAAGATGGACACGCTCCTGCGCATGCAATCCTCGTTTGACATCGCCCAGACGCGCAAGCGCGAGAAGCAAATCCATGTTCAGCGAGTCCGCCAGTTCGCGAACGCAAATCGCTGATCACCTGATTATTAGGGTCATCTGGGCTTCCCTTCCAAGCGGCCGAACGGGATGGGCGGAGATTACATGGCCAAAAGTGAGTAGCCGTTCATTCCCTGCTTGGAACCCTTCACGCTAAGCTGCTAAACTCGATGCCTTTCATGCGGCCTGTTCCCTTGGGAGACGCCATGCGAACTCGCACCATTTCTGGTCTGTTGATTCTCACACTTACCTCAGTGGTTGCAGTCGCCCGCCCGGACGAGCACTCCTGGGACGTCTATTCGGCCGGGGAGGTTGACGAGCGCATCGGGCGGCAGCTTAGCCAACTCGCGGGGCAGGACCAGGCGCTGATCCACTTCATGAAAAGCAGCGCGGAACCCTCGCGAGCGGCTTCCGAGGCGGGCGCCCTGACCATTGAGTTGCGCCTCGCGAACAGCAGCCAGGCGTTTCTCGACGCGCTCAAACGCGAGGCGGCCGCCGCCGCCCTCCCCCCCACAGCGGAGACCGCGGCGGATGGTTACATAATCGAGGCTAATTATCCCCGCGCGGCGGTTCCCAGCTTGTTGCGTATCACGGCCAGCAACTGGCGGGGAATTCACAATGCCCTGCTGAGGGTACCGGATCTTCTGGCGATCTTGCCATCCGGCCTCGCCAGCGGCCTCATTCCTCGCCCGCAATCCCTGCGTACCGAAAGGAACGGCCTCTCCGTCGTCATCGTCGATTATCCCTCCTTCCCAGAGCGCGGGGTGGTCGAAGGCTTTTATGGAACTCCCTGGACGCACCAGGACCGCGCTGACATTCTGCGGTTCGAGGGAGCGCACGGGATGAACGTTTACTACTACGCACCCAAGGATGACCCCTACCATCGCAAGCTCTGGCGCGAGCCTTACCCAGCGGAAGCGCAGCGGCAGCTGGGCGAGTTGGTGGAGACCGCCCAGCGCAATTTCGTGGATTTCTGCTTCGCCATCAGCCCGGGCCTCACCATGGCTTACTCCAGCGAGCGCGATTTCCAGGTATTGGCCGATAAGCTTGCGAGCGTCGGCAGGCTGGGCGTTTCATGTTTCGCCCTTTTCCTGGACGACGTCCCGCAGGATTTACAGGATGTGCAGGACCGGGGGAAGTTCGGAGACCTGGCGCAAGCTCACACTTACCTGACCAACCAGCTCTACAAGCATCTCAAGGAACAATCTCCCTCCAATCGCCTGGTGCTGACTCCCACTACATATACGAACGAATGGGGCAATCGTGCCTATTTACAGGAACTGGGCGCAGGCGTAGACCCCGCCGTGCCCATCGTGTGGACCGGGCCGAAAGTCTTTTCTCCTGCCATCAGCGTCGAGCAAGCCAACGAATGGGCCTCTTACATCAAGCGCCCGCCGCTGGTCTGGGATAATTTTCCAGTAAACGACGGCACGCGCTGGTGCCGCTACCTGGGACCGCTCACGGGACGGGACGCGCGTATGCCGGGCGCCGTTCAC
>DATJVT010000429.1:0-11955 GCA_035501695.1 Terriglobia bacterium
TCAAATGCGCGATGGCGCGCTCAGGCGGCCGACGGAGGCCGGCGAATCCCGAGCTTCGCCATTCTGGCTTCCAGGGTAGTGGGCTTAAACCCCAGGATTTCTGCCGCGCCCCCTCGCCCTCTAACCCGCCATTGCGTCGATTGCAAGACGCTCCGCATGTGGTTGGCTTCGACATCGTTCATACGTTGAGGGCCTTGCCGCTGCAACCGTTCCAGGGTGGATGGGTCGGCGCGAAAGACCGGAGCGCTATTCAGGATCAAGTTGCGCTCAATCACATTGCGAAGCTCCCGCACGTTGCCCGGCCAGTCATAAGCCTGGAAATCCCGCATTGTAGCAGCGTGGACGCCCTCAATGCCTCTCCCCATACGTTTCCCCAAATCGTGCAGAATGTGCCACACCAGGGCGGGGATATCTTCCGGGCGCTCGCGCAAGGGAGGGATGACGATGGGAAAGATATTGAGGCGATAGAAGAGGTCTTCGCGAAATTTACCCTCCTTCACCATGGCGGGCAGGTCGCGGCTGGTGGCGGCGATCACCCGTGCGTCTACTCGGAGAGTCCTGGGGCTGCCGAGGCGCTCGAATTCCCCCTCCTGAAGGACGCGGAGCAGCTTGGGCTGCAACTCGGGAGGGAGTTCGCCGATCTCATCGAGGAAAATGGTCGAGTGGTCCGCCAGTTCAAACCGCCCCATCTGCCGGGCCAATGCGCCCGTGAACGCCCCTTTCTCCCGTCCGAAGAGCTCGCTTTCAATCAGGGTGGCGGGAAGAGCGGCACAGTTGATTTTGATCATAGAATGGCTGCTGCGCCGGCTCAGGTCATGAATGGTGCGGGCGATAAGTTCTTTGCCGGTTCCGGTTTCACCCAGGATTAGAACCGCCGAATCCGTGGCGGCAACCTGCTCCGCTTTTTTCAAGACCCCCCGCATGGCCACACTATTCGCGACCACCCCGGTGTGTGCATGGTCGAGCTTGATTTCCTCACGCAGATACACGTTTTCCCGTTCCAGTTGATCCTTCAGCTTCCTGATTTCGGCCAGGGCGTTTTGCAGATCCGCGTCGGCCCTCTTTCTGGCCAAAGCGTTGGCGAAGATGTCGGCAGTATCTTTGACCCGGCTCAAGATGATCTCGTCCCAATTCCAGTGGTGACAGAAGAAGGAAATTCCCATACCGCCCGTCACCTGTCCCCCCACGCGAAAGGGGACGACAAGGGCCGACTTCACTCCCGTCGATTCCATGAGGGCCCGCTCAATCTCCGCTTCGGGGGGAAGGTCGGAAGGCTTTTCGGCACCAGTGATGATGCCTTGCCGGATGCGGTTCTCAAGCCAAGGCAGCATTCCATTCAGAATCCGTATGCCGAAAGCGGGAAAGCCAGAGCGAACCCATTCGTGTGTCACCACGAGTTCATCGCTGGTGGGGTCGAACTTGCCGAAGGTCACGCGATCCGCATCCATGGCTTCGGCCAGGATTTGCAGACCATGGTTGATTTCCTCATCGACTCGGTCCGCCGGCAGATTGATGAACCGGGCAGAGAGGCCAACCACCGCTTGTTCAAAGGCCAAGTGGCGCCTGACCCGCTTGGCCGCTCCGCGCTCCCCGAGGTTGCGGATGATACTGTAAAAGGTAAATCCCTTCTCCGTCGGAACCGGGTTCAGGATGAGGTCAATGGGGAAGTCGCTTCCGTCTTTGCGGTAGGCGAACATTTCCACCCCATCGTTAACGGGATGAAATCCGGGCGTCGACTGGAGCGCCACGAGGTGGCTTTGCCGGGTGATTCGGTCAAACTCCGGAATGAGTTTGTCCAGAGATTCTCCCAGCAGCTCCTCCTGCCTGTAACCAAACTGCCTTTCCGCCTCGGGATTCACTTGTAGGATGCACCCTTGCTCGTCGCTCCAGATAATGGGGTCTGGAGCCGACTCAAAGAAGATACGGTGCAACCTCTCGCGGTAACGAGGTTCAAAGAACTCGTCAGCGGTGTCATTTTGGTTTTGGGGAAGACGTGACAGGGGATTGCCCATCCATTGGCACCTAAGAGCGGCATTTCTTGACGTGGAAGTATCTGCCTCACTCGTTTATAGATGAAACTGGTCCACAATTCTAATAGAATGAGCGCAGATGGGTCAAGGATACGACCGCCTCACACCTCCAACATATTGGAGGATGCACCGATAATCTGCGGTTTGCGGTTTTTTTCCCATCCATTGACGTCGCTATCTCTTTAAGTCCAAATCCGCAAAACACGCCGTGGAAGAATGGCGTTTGGAAGCCGGATTGCCACGTTTGGGTCGGTTCACCGTCAGTGCCGATGTTTTGATTCTTCTGGGTGGGAAACTCGATCCGGTGGGGAGGAGATGGAACACCGTGGGATTGGTTCACGTTGACTAGCAGCCCTGCTTGTCTTCCACTTCTATGGACTTAACCGATCTGAAGCAGATTGAGCGAAAGTTGAACGAAAGCCAGCGGCTCGTCCAGGGGATTATTGACACCGCGATGGACGCCATCATCTCGGTCGATGAGGACCGGAGAATCGTCTTGTTCAATGCCGCGGCCGGGAAAATGTTCAGATGTCCAGCCGGGGAGGCAATAGGAAGTCCGATTGATCGTTTCATTCCCAAACGGTTCCAGGCAATTCACCAGCGCCACCTGCGGGATTTCGGCGAAACCGGCGCCACGTCCCGAACCATGGGCGCCTTGGGGATAGTCTCAGGAATCCGCGCCGATGGGGAGGAGTTTCCCATCGAGGCCACGATTTCAAAAATCGGGGCGGAAGGCCGCAGGCTGTTTACGGTTATCCTGCGAGACATCACGGAGCGTATCCGAACTGAAGAGGCCCTTTCCAGGTTGGGGCAAAGGCTCATCCAGGCACAAGAGGAAGAGCGCACTCGAATTGCGCGGGAACTCCATGACGACATCAGCCAGCGCCTCGCGCTGCTGGCCATAGACCTGGATGTCCTGAAGCGCCAGGTTCCGGCTGGGGCGGCGGAGCTCACGAATGTGATCGAGGCAGTGAGGAAACAGGCGGAAGACCTGGTGAGGGACATCCATTGCCTCTCGCGCGGCCTGCATTCCACCAGGCTGGATTATATGGGTTTGCCCTCAGCGGCGGCCGGGCTCATCCGGGAAATCAGCGGTCGACAAGGGGTGGAGATCGATTTTGACTCCGAGGGCGTACCCACGGACCTATCGAACGAGATTTCACTTTGCTTGTTTCGAGTGCTGCAGGAATCCCTCCAGAATGCAGTCAAGCATAGCGGTTCGCGACACTTCCGGGTCACGTTGGCCGGATCGCCAGACGAGGTCCGGCTGATGGTCCGCGATGCGGGGAGAGGTTTTGATCCTGCCGCCGTGGAGGGGCGGGGACTGGGATTGATCAGTATGAAGGAACGGCTGAAATTGGTGGAGGGGGACCTTTGCATCGAATCGCGCTTGAATCACGGGACCTTGGTCTATGCTCGAGTGCCCCTTCTCAACAAAGTCAACTCGAGCGTCTAGCGAAGCGGGAGCGCACAACACGTGGAGCTTTGAACTGTCAAAATTGACAGTTCCCATTGTATCTGGATATAAGGCATCCTCTCGTTTACTATGGACCTGAGTGGAACAGCAATTCCATTCAAGAGGAGACAACTGTAAGCGGCCTGCCAAAATCTGATCCAGGACCCGCTCTTACGAGGATCACCCAAGCGGATAACATGACATATCAACGACTATTCGACTGGCGCTGCCAGTCGTCAAAGGAGAAGGAAACATGAAGAGGCTTTCAATCGTGGCGTTAGGGGTTGCGCTTCTGGCCGGATGGTGCGGCTTGATGTTCGCCCAACCCGCAGGCAATGCGGCGCAGAATCCCGATTCCGTAACCGTAGAGGCCAAACCGCTTACGGATTCGGACATTGCCCTGCTCCGCCAGGACGTCCAGACGGGGAAGAACGACCTTATCAACAAGACGATGCAGTTCTCGGCCGCTGAGGCGGCTTCGTTCTGGCCGGTTTACAAGAATTACGCGGACGAACAAAAGAAAATCGGGGACATAAAGTATGCCTTGATTAAGGACTATGCCGCCAATTACGACGGGATGACCGATGCCAAGGCCGCCGAACTGTCGCGGAAGATGCTCGACATCGAAAAGCAAACCGTCAACCTGCGAGTCAAATACCTGCCCCTGTTTGAAAAGGCCTTGTCGCAGAAACGGGCTGCGATGTTCATGCAGGTGGACCGGCGGCTCAGCTTGATAACCGATCTCCAGTTGGCATCGAATATTCCGATCCTCGGCCAATAGACCGGAGTCTCCATCAGGCTGTCGACCCTCGCGTTAATAAGGTTAAAGCGCGCCCGCAGACTTCCGCAATGGGAATGCAGGGAGACTGGCCATCCCTGCACTTCCAACCCGAACGGAGTATATCAATGAGGAAACCAGGGCAAATGGACTGGCGCCACTCGCTGATGAGGAGCGCAGGTTCTCTGGTGACGTGTCTTTGTCTTCTCCTTTCATCCTGCATCCGGGTGGGACCGAAAAAGATCCCCGGTGACCGGTTCAACTATGCCACGGCCATTGCCACCTCCTGGAAAGAGCAGATGCTGACCAACGTGGTGAAACTCCGTTATATGGAGCCGCCGGTGTTTTTGGACGTTCAGCAGATCGTCACCCAGTACACGCTGGAAGGCTCCGCGACCGTTAACACTCCGGACTGGAGTGGAAACCCCGCGGGGTCAGCGGCAAACCTTTATGGGCGTTGGGCCGAAAGCCCGACCATCACTTACAACCTCATGTCCGGGGATCGGTTCATCAAAAGCCTCTTGGAGCCCGCCTCGCCTCTATCGCTCCTGGAATTGATCCAATCGGGCTGGCCGGTTGACGCGGTATTTGAAGTGGCGGTGAAAGGTATCAATGGTCTCTATGCCGCCTCCGGCGCGGAACGATCCCGCCACCAGGGCGACCCCAGGTTTTATCAAGTAGTGAAGCTCATGAGAGAGCTCCAGATGAGGAATTGCTTCAATATTCGAGTCCAGGGAGGGAAAGGCGGTGAAGAAACGGTCTTCGTTTTCCGCAAAGAACACCCGGACCCGGAGACACGGGCCATATCCAAGACCGTCAGGGAACTGCTGGGCCTTAGTCAGACGGCGGCGGAGTTCCACGTTGCCTTCGGCTCCCTGAACAAAGATGACACAGAGATTGCCTTTCTGACGCGCTCCATGCTCGATATTCTTATGGAAACCTCAGCGGGGGTCGATATCCCGCAAGCTGAGATTGATGAGGGGCGCGTCACCAAGCCGCTCATGGGCAAAACGGAGGACGAACTCAGCCTTCAGCACCTGATCCATGTGAAGTCCTCTACGAAAAAGCCGGAGGCCACAGATGCGTTCGCCGCCATACCGTACCACGGCTACTGGTTTTGGATCGACGATCGCGATCTTAGTTCCAAGCGGGGCCTGGCTTTTCTCATGACGCTTCTGACCCTGGCATCGCCGGGCGCCACCATTGCTCCCCCCGTGCTGACCATCTCCAAACCATAAGGGGATTCGCCTTCCCACGGAGTCTTAAAGGCATTGTCCGCGTCAACCGCGGGCGTGTCACGTTGTACAGGCTGCCCCCGAAAGGGCGGCGATCGAATTTGCAATCCTCCGCTCAGTCAGCGTGGCGCAGCTTGTCACCCCGAGCTGCGACTGCGAACCGCTCTTTCAACGGTCGCGGACGGTATCCGAACTCTTCGATTAAACGGGTGGCGTCCACAGCCTGAGGTATGCCCGAAACCAATTCCGCTCCCAAGGTGACCTTGACGTCCGGGCGGAGCGATGCCAGCGAGGCCTGGAGATCGGCAAAGCTCCAGGTTTCTGCGGGCGTGTTATAGACGGAATGGGCCAGTCGGTCCGCTGCCGCCAAGATGCTGATGATGTTCGCGACCTCATCCACGTGGATGAGAGGAACCAGTTCGCTGGCCCGATAGGGTATTTGGATTTCAGCCGGGCGATCCGCGCCGAGTGCTTCGAAGATGTCGCTCCGCCACTTGGATGTGGCGCTCGCGGAGCCGGCGCCCACAACGGAAGCAATGCGGACTGCGGCAAATTCAAGCTCCTGCCGGTCGCGGTGGCCTTCGCCGACGACCTCAACATAGCGCTTGCAGACCCCGTAGACGTCTTCGGGTGAAGCCGGTTCGAATTCCGCCACTTCCCCGCAGGACTGGCGGCTCTTGGTGCCATAGACACTGATGGAGCTGCCATAAATGAACCGCGTCACCTTGCGTTCGGCGGCCAGCCTTAGGAGTTCCAGGCTTGCGCCCACATTCACCCGCATGGCCTCCTGTGGCCACTTCCGGGAGTAGGTGTTCAACAAACCTGCGAGGTGGACGATGCAGTCAATAGAATATGATTGAAACAACTCACGAAGGAAATCATTCTGTGTCAGGTCGCCCCGTATGGCTTCGCCCGGCAGGCCTTTTACAAGGTCGCGATCAACAGCCACGAAGGGGTGACGACGCGCTGCAAGTGCCAAGGACACTTGCTTTCCGATAAAACCACCTGCGCCAGTAACGAGGATCATGGGCTCATTACCCGACTGCGCATTCCCCCCTCCGCGCACTTGTTGACCCCGGGGTAGGTCTACATCGAACGCCGCTCCGCCGCCTGATCACTCCGGCATCGGGTGTTTGTGCTTTTTGGGCCGCTTGTTGTATTCCAGGATTTTCTTGCGCAGGCGGATGGACTTGGGCGTGACCTCCACCAGTTCGTCCTCGGCGATGAACTCGATGGATTCCTCGAGGGTCAATGGGCGGAAAGGGATGAGGCGAATGGCCTCGTCGGCCACGGAAGCGCGCATGTTGGTCTGTTTCTTTTCCTTGACCACGTTCACGTCCATGTCGTCCCAACGCGCGTTCTGACCGATCACCATGCCCTCGTAAACCTCCACGCCGGGGGGCAAGAACAGCTCGCCGCGCTCCTGGAGATTCCAGAGCGCGTAGGCGGTGGTGCGGCCGGCGCGGTCGGCAATGAGCGAACCGGTCAGGCGTGAGGGCAGATCGCCCTGCCAGTCGATGTAGCCGTCGAACAGCGTATTCATCACCGCCGTGCCGCGCGTGGCTTTCAGGATTTCACCGCGCAGCCCGATGAGCCCGCGCGAGGGGATCGAGAATTCCAGGCGCACGCGCCCGCTCTGGGCGCGCCCCGCGCCGTGACTCACGATCTTGTGATTGATGCCCTTGCGCATGCCGATTTCCTGCATGAGCACGCCCACAAATTCCTGCGGCACGTCGATGATAAGCTGCTCGGAAGGTTCCTGGAGCCGGCCGTTCACGGTGTGGGTGATGATCTCGGGTTTCCCTACGGCCAGTTCGTAACCCGCGCGCCGCATCATCTCGACCAGGATGGCCAACTGGAGTTCGCCCCGGCCCATGACCTTGAAGGAATCCGGGCTCTCCATCTCCTCTACGCGGATGGAGACATTGGTAAGCAGTTCCTTGTCCAGGCGCTCGCGCAGGTGCCGCGAAGTGACGTACGTCCCGTCGCGGCCCGAAAAGGGCGAAGTGTTGACCGTGAAGACCATCGAAATGGTGGGTTCGTCGATGGGAATGTGCGGCAACGGCGCAGGCGATTCGGCGCTGGTGACGGTCTCGCCGATGGTGATGCCCTCCACACCGGCAATGGCCACGATGTCTCCGGCCGCGGCGGATTCCAGGTCGATGCGGTCCAACCCTTCGAAACCGTACAGCTTGGTAATGCAGGTTACCTGGACGCTCCCATCCAGCTTGGCAATGGCCACTTCGTCGCCGCGCCGCAGCGTTCCGGAGAAGATGCGGCCCAGCGCCAGGCGCCCGTGGTACTCGCTGTAATCGAGGTTGGCAACGAGGAGTTGAAGCGCAGCGTTCTCGTCTCCCGACGGCGGCGGTATGGCGCGCAGGATGGTTTCGAAGAGCGGTTGCAGATTCTCGGAAGCTCCGTCCAGCGTCTCCTTAGCGATGCCGAGCTTGGAGATGGAATAGAGGACGGGGAATTCGAGTTGGTCTTCCGTAGCGTCGAGGTCGATGAACAGGTCGTAGACTTCGTTCAGGACTTCCTGCGGCCGCGCGTCGCTGCGGTCGATCTTGTTGATCACCACCACGGGAGGCAGCTTGGCCTCCAGCGCCTTGCGCAGCACGTAGCGGGTCTGCGGCAGCGGGCCCTCGCTCGCGTCCACCAGCAGGAGCACGCCGTCCACCAGCTTCAGGGCGCGCTCCACTTCACCGCCGAAGTCGCTGTGCCCGGGCGTGTCTACAATGTTGATGCGCGTGCCATGGTAGGTGATGGCGGTGTTCTTGGCCAGAATGGTGATGCCGCGCTCGCGCTCGAGTTCGTTCGAGTCCATGACGCGCTCCACCACCGCCTCGCCCTGGCGGAAAATGCCGCTCTGGCGGAGCATGGCGTCCACCAGCGTAGTCTTGCCGTGGTCCACGTGCGCGATGATGGCAATGTTGCGGATGAAAGGGTTCAAACCATTAGAATAGCAGCATTGGGAACAAACGCGGGGAGAAAACAGGGGTTGAAGTGGTTCCCACCGCGGGCGAATTCTCCAAACTTACGCAGACGGCGATCGCGGTCTCAGACCGCCACCGTCGATCGGAGATCGACGCTGCAATTTCTATAAGATCGTGGCAGGGTCGGATCTGGGGCCGGAAATGTTGGCTATCTCATTTATTTTCAGTAACATCCTCGCAAAATGCGCTAACCTGTCGATTTTTCAATGATATCGTGACAAAATGGATTCACCTATGTTAACGGGTCATTGTTTTCAATAACATTCGCGCTTTGTTCGCAAAAATAAGGAATCCCTTTTTTCTTGAATCCCCTGCACAGTGCTCTCAGTCTCCGCAGGCGGTCGGGCCTGGGGAGTTCGGATTCAATAGCAACTTCCGCATGCTCGGCGAAAAGAGGTAGCCGGGCCAGTTCCGGTGTCATCCAGGCCGCGGCGACTTGCCCAATTCCGCCGGGCGGAGCATAGAACAGAGCCGTGGCGAATTCCCGCCAGAGTTGCGACCGTCCCCCTTCCCGCAGGGCATTCATGCGCACGTTGCCTTTGCCCCGCTTCGTCCGCGGCCCCGTGGATTTTCGCGCGTTACGTCGGCAGGCGTCCAGCAGGGCGGGGGTCAGATGGGGGGATTTGCGCAGGGACATGGTCGGCTCGAAAAAATACAGGCGCCTAGCATAACATGCTTGCCTAGACTTGTCAAGAGACATTAAGTCTGCCACGGATAGCCTAAGGCTGGAGCGAATCGATCCATCAACCCTTATCCGACCGGCGCAATGAAAAGCTGGCCCCCAGGCCCTTGCGCCCCGCGGCTACCCCGGCGAATGCTGTCTCGTGTTCCGCATGTCTTTCCACACCATCCAGTGGGGTTTCAGGTCTTCCGCGCCGTGCCGGGCATAGAACTGTCGCGCTGCCACGTTGGAAGGCTCGACATCCACGCACACTCGCAGCGCTCGGGCTAGCGCAACCCCCCTACAAAGGCACGCAGTTCCCGCAGGACGTCGGCCTCGTTGCTCAGGAAGACAAAGTGGTTTGCTCCCGGCCAATCCAGGATGCGAGCCTTGGGCACGGCGCTTTGCAGATTGGCCTTCCATCGGCCGATAAACTGCATCAGGATGACATGTTCCTGCTCGACAGCCTCACGTTCCTCGGGGTTCGCGCGGGGATGCTTCTTCAAGACATCTTCCAGAGGCAGCGGCGTGGCAAAGATGGCCAGCACAGGGACGCGGATGCCCGAATAGTCCCGTTTCTTGCCGCCCTGGTCGATGGCGTCATGCACGAAGCCAGGAGTCCGGAAGGCTCCAATCGATCCGTCGGGATTGAAATCGTAGGCGTTCCGCACTTCCGCTTCGCAGTGGGCAAAACCCATTTTCTCGGTTTGCCAGGCGCGGAAGTCGGAGTAGGAATTCATGCGATTCTTTTCGAGAGGCGAAGGCGGGGGCGGCGTGACAGGAGAGAGCTTATGTACCGCGGCGCGGTAGGCCGGATCGCTCCAGGGAAAATCCCTGGGGTCCGCCCCCGCGTCGAGATAAACCAGTCCGGACAGCCGGCCGGAATGTTGGTTGCCGACTGTCGTAAGCTCGGAGCCCGCCATGGAGTGCCCCACCAGGACCGGGGCCTCGATCTGGAGGGATTCGATCACCTGGAAGACGTCATCCGCCAGCCGTTGGTCGGTATAGCCGGAGGCCGGGTGGCTTGACATCCCCGAACCGCGCCGCGTGATGGCGTAGACGTGGCAGAGGCCGTGGAGTTGGGGGGCGAAGTCATCATAGATGTGGGCCGTGCATCCCGACCCCGCCAGCAGCACCACCGCGCGCCCCGTCCCGCCCCAGTCGAGCACCTCCAGCCGCACCCCATCTTCCACCGTCACGAACTGGACGCTGTGGGGGGACGGATCGTGCCAGGCGGAGGGTTCAGGGTCCCCCGCACTGGCCGTCAATGACGAGCCAGCCATCAAAAATGCTGCGACAGCCCACGCACTCAAGCGCACCTTGCCTCCAACCTTCACATGGCCCCCCGGCAAAGCCCGAGAGTCTTCGAACCCAAAGCTACTGCCCCTTGGCGAGCGCCGCCGTGGCCAGATTTCCGCCCAGGCCCATGGTTTCCACGGCAGAGGACGGGACGATAACCATCGAGCCGCGCTCTTTAATGGCCTCGTAGAGCATGTTCATGGCGCGCAGGTGCAGGGCGACGGAATTGCCGGCATAAACCTGGGCGGCCCGCTCGAACTTGTCCGCGATTTCCGTCTCCGCTTGTCCCAGGATGATGCGCGCCTGGCGCTCGCGTTCGGCCTGAGCCTGCCGCGACATGGCGTCTTCCAGCGCCTGCGGGATATGCACATCGCGGATCTCCACCGACTGAACAGTGATGCCCCAGGGATTGGTCTTCTCATCGAGTATGCGCTGGAGTTCGTGGCCCAGGGTTTCGCGCTCGGTGATCATCTGCGCCAATTCGTGCCGGCCGATCGATTCCCGCAGGGCGGTCTGGGAGCTCATGGTAATGGCGTCGATAAAGTTCTCCACTTCCAGGATGCACTTTTCGGCGTTCCATACGACCCAGAACACGATGGCGTCCACGTTCACCGGAACGGTGTCGCGCGTCAGGGCGGACTCCGCCGTGACCTTAGTGACGCGCACGCGTTGGTCCACATAGGAACTGAGCGTGTCAACCACCGGGACAATCATCGTGAGCCCGGGATTGCGCAGTCCGCGATAGCGCCCGAAGCGCAGCACCGCCACCTTTTCCCATTGGCGGACCACCTTGATGGCGAACAGGAAATAGACTCCTATCAGTCCCCCCGCCACGGCAAACGCCGGGCGGCTGGAGAGAGCCGTCCCCAAACCCCCGGCGGCTGCACACAACACGAAAACTGCGGCGCCCACGTTGCTCACCTGCTGTAGTTTGGGATGCATGACTTACCTCCTCTTTCCCCGGGCGGGATAGCGGTCAAGCAGGGCTTCCGTCACCTCTTGCAAGGTGAACCCGGCCGACCCGGCGCGGGCCACCACTTCGGTTACCAGTTGACCGAGTTGACGCTGGCGTTCGGATTGGTCCGGCGCGGATTTGCGATGCGAAATGAAAGTGCCGGTTCCCTGTTCGGTGTCCCAACTCGAAATCAAAGGCGGTAGCTGCTGCTACCGCACTCCAAAGGCGGCCGCGCTCCTTCCCGCGGGTCAAAATATGAGTCCATGCACAAGGTGGAGGGGTGTGCATTTTTTTCTTGACATTGTTCTAGTACATTAGTACACTAGAACTATAAATGAATGCGAACCGCTCCATCCCGCCCGCGCCCTTCCAGTTCAAGCTGGATTATCAAAGCGGCGTGCCCGTCTACCGCCAGATCATCGACCAGGTGCAGGGGGGCATCGCGGCGGGCTCCTTGCTGCCCGGCCACCAGCTTCCCACCGTGCGCCAGGTGGCGGTGGACCTGGCCATCAATCCCAATACGGTGCTGCGTGCCTACCGGGAGCTCG
>DATJVT010000430.1:0-10577 GCA_035501695.1 Terriglobia bacterium
CCCGCCAAGGGTGGCGAAAAGGGCTCCTGGAACATGTGAGAAAATCAGCAACCAAGCGTGGTTGTGGTAATTGGAGTGAAGCAGCGTGGAAGCACGAGCGAAGACCCTCAGGTGACTCGACCGCGCTTAGCGGCGGTCAACCGGCGTCAACTGGTGCTGCGGACGGTGGATGTGGAGTTGTTGGCCGAGGAGGATCACCGTGCGCGCGCGATTTGAGAGTTGGTGGGGCGGCTGGACCTGAGCCGGTATTACGCCGAGACTCGTGCGGTGGAGGGCCGGGCGGGGAGAGAGCATACCGCCCCCCAGGTTTTGATCAGTCTCTGGCTGTATGCGTATAGCCGCGGGATCAGTTCGGCGCACGAGGTGGCGCGGCGGCGCGAGTATGAGCCGGCCTTTCAGTGGCGGTGCGGGCTGGAGCCAGCCGGTTATCACACGCTGTCGAATTTCCGTTTTCACCCCTTTTCCTCTGTTTCCTCGCCTGATTGCCGCTCCCGGGAATGCTTACTGCCCGTTGGGGGCGTAATAACCCTGGCGGGCGTATATGGCGTACTTGCGCGCGCGGGCATGGTCGCGCTCGTTGAGGCGCACTTCGATGCTGCGGAAGGTTCCGTCCCGGCGCCTATTGGCGGGGGAATAGCCGAGTGTGTAGCCCTGCTTGAGCCACTGGAGGATGGTGGCCATGGCTTGACTCACGGAGACGCCGCTGCGGGTGTCGATCAGCTCGCCCCCGGTCTGGCGGCAGATCTTTTCCACGTCGTGCAGGCGCGGCTCGGGGTGCGACAGGAAGAAGGTGCGCGAGTGTTCCAGGTACCCCACCTTGACGCTGTAAACCGGGGTTCCGGATTGCTGGGCGGCGCGCACCACTTCGGGCGCGGTGCGCTGCTGCTCCTCGGAGGGCTCGTTGTCGGAAACCAGGATCACGGCGCGGCGGCGCTCGCGGGCCTCGCGTCCCAGGTAGAGCGACGCGTCATAGAGGGCGTCGTCGATGGCGGTGCCGCCGTAGGGACTGAGCGCCCACAAATCCTCGGAAAGGGCCTGGTGGTCGGAGGTGAGGGCCTCCACCAGCTCCGGCTTCTCCCCAAAACTGAAAATGGCTACCTGGTCCTCGGGCTTGAGCAGCGACAAAGTGTCAAGCGCGCCGAGGCGCAATTCCCTCAGCGCCGCCATGATGCTGGAACTGTTGTCAACCACCAGGGCCACGGCCAGCGGTAGCTCCTCGTGGGAAAAGGCCAGGATCTGCTGCTCCTTCCCGTCCTCGAAAACGCGAAAGTCCTGCTGGGTAAGATCGCCAACCGCGTGCCCGTGGTCATCGTGGACGCCCACTTCCACCAGCACCAGGTCGACGTCCACCTTGAAGGTCGTGGTGCTCCGCGGACCCGACATTTTGTCAGGAGCCTGTGCGGCCGGTCCACCCATGCCCAGCGTAACCCAAGCGAGGATTAGAGAGCCTGCCAGGATCCCCGGGTTAACAATTTGCTTCATCGCAACCGAATCCGTTCCTTACACAGATGCTGTCCGCGAAAGGGATGTTGTCTTTTCAGCAAGAGGGACCGGCCAGCCGTCAAGGCTTTATGGCGGGCGCGGGGTGTACGGTTACCGCCGAGGTATCGACAGGCAGGCCATCCTGTACGGCGATCCGCATGACGACTTCCCAGTCGGCGGGAAAGGGTTTCCCGGGGGCCGCCGCCGCAATCCGCTCCGCCACGGCCCGGACCTTAGCCGGCGTCGCAAAGAACTCTGCCACGCCTGCAGTCCCGGCACCGCTCAACCCGGCCAAGAGGAGAGTCCGAAAACCCTCGGAGGAGGTGTGCATCTTCAGGAAGCCATATTCCTCCAAGGCCCCCCTAGCGTTGGGAGACGCGTCGGCAACATACTCGTTGGGTTCGCCGGGGAGGGGCCGCAGGTTAAGAATACTGCGACCTGAAAACACAAAATCGGATTTGGGGTCGGCCTGCGAGGTCCAATCGTTGCTTGATGGGCCGCCGAGAAGAATCAGGTCTTCCCTTTGGACATTGTCCCAGTTGAGAAAGCGTGCCTGGGTGAGATGAACCGGCCTGGCCAGAGAATCCATCAGCCGTCCGATGTAGAAAGCGGCCGTGGCCTCACCCGTACCGGTGTAATCGTGTTGCGTGATCCGGAAGAAGTGATAGGGCATTTCCTTGTCCTTGCCGTTTAAGGCGGGACGGAAGGAATGCTCAAGATCTTTGGGAGCAGGCAGCGTGGTGTCCAGGGACCCAACCATAGGGGCCGGGTTCTGCGAACCGAAATAGAGTACAACCTTAGGATTACAGAGCACGAGTTTGGGCTCGCGGTTGGGAAGCCGCCCCATGGCTCCCAGAAGAACTGCGTAAACGGAGTAATCTTCGGGGCTGAAGCGCGTGTCCATCTCGGCCGGAGTTTGAGATTGCCGGAGACGCCGGTTGTCGAGCAAGAGCCAGAGGGTGACGACGAGCGAACCGATCAAGCCGATCGCCAGCGCCACGGTCAACCAACTGCGTGAAAGGACATCCTTTGCGGTTGTTGTGGCGGGGGGTTCGGCCGTTTCGACTAGAGAATAGGCGCTCTCTTCCCGCGGCCGAAAGATCGGCACGTAGGCGCCCTTGGGGATCTCAATCACCACCCGCTCAGCCTGTCCCTCATTCGCGAAATAGGTTTCGAGGCGCTTGCGGAGTTCGCGGGCCTCCACCCGCACGATGTTATCGTCGCTCAGACTGTAGTCGTTAGGGCGCCCGAAGACCTTGGCCCCGATCAACTGCTCACGGACATTCTCGGGACGCCCGAGGATGGTGTTTTCGCACACGTAGAGGAGGAAGGCGCGAAGTTTGGGACCCTTGCGAAAATAGTTGCTGTCCGCGACGCGCAGCACCAACTCCCAGCGGGCGTCCGGGTGTGAAGACGAGGTAAGCGGAAGTGACCCTTTCTCCTTCATGTCAAAGGCCCGCTGCGTAAACGGGGAGGAAGCTCACGTGGTGCGTCGGGTGAGCAAATCGTAAGCGCGGCCATCGAGGCGCATTATACAGGCAAAAGGATGATAAGTTGCAAGCCTCTGAAAGAATTGATTTGAATGGCACGAGGAGGAAGCACTTTTTGTCCTCTCACCGTTAGCTCACCGGTAGTTCACTTGCGCCCCTTTGCTGCCTCAGAGAGGATACGCCCGGATTATGGAATCGGGTTAACGTGGCAACACGCTACGGAATTTGCCGGTCTCCCCTGCGGAAATGGAGGATTGAAATGATGAGGTACATTCTTACTCTCGCTCTATTAGCATCCTGCGTCGGTGGGGCATTTGGCCAGGATTATCGCGGCAAGGTTCAAGGTCTAGTGACCGATTCCAGCCAAGCGGTAATCTCCGGGGCCAAGGTTAAGCTGACAAACGTCAGCACAGGAGTTTCGATCACTAAAGAAAGCAACAATGTGGGTGACTACCGGTTCGATTTTGTCGAACCCGGCACCTACCGGGTCGAGGCCGAAGCGGTAGGTTTCGCCAAGTCGATCCAGGAAGACGTGATGGTACAAACCGGAGGCGATCTCACGCTCAATTTCACATTGCGGCCCGGGCGAGTGTCGCAGTCGGTCACAGTTACCGCCAACCCCGTCGCATTACAAATGAACACAACGACCAAGGACCTGACGGTGACGAGCACCCAGCTCGCGCAATTGCCCTTCGAGGAGCGGAACCCGTTTACCGCGGCGTTGCTTGACCCCGCCGTCCAGAATGTGTACCCTTACGCGCCCAAGCCCTACTACATGTGGCAGGCTACGGAGATGGATTTTGGCGGACAGACCTCCCGCCAGAACGATGTGCTCATTGACGGTAGTTCAACAGTCATTGGACCTAAGGGATCCTATACGCCAACTATAGAAGGGGTGCAGGAGGAAGTGGTCGAGCAGGTGGCGGTGGATGCCGAGTTCGGTCACAGTGCCGGCGGCGTCATCAGCATGTCCACACCGCAGGGCACCAACAGATTCCACGGTTCCGCGTTTTATTACGGCATCAACCCCTCGCTCAACGCCGTCACCAATGCCTTTACACGCACTCCCAGTGTTTCGCGCAGCAACATCTGGGGCGGCTCAATTGGCGGTCCGATCAAGAAGAACAAGCTCTTTAATTACTTCGACTACGAAGGACGGAGGCTTTCAACTCCCAACTCCGTCACCATGACGCTGCCAACGGCCGCCGAACGCACCGGCGACTACTCGCAATCTTTGAATGCCGCCGGCAATCTGCGCGTCATTTACAATCCCTTCACAACCGTCGTGGACCCCACCACCGGGGCGCAGACGCGCACGCCATTTACGGGCAACGTCATTCCGCAGGGTATGCTGGATGCGACGGCCGTAAAGATGATGTCGTATATCTGGAAGCCAAACACCCCCCCTTCGAACTCCGCCGGGGCTGACAATTTCCGCTCCACCGTCGGACTCGGGACGCAGTATTACAACTTCTCCGACCGCGTCGACTGGAACAAAGGCGACAAGCTGAGGATTTTCGGACGCTACAGCCAATTCCACGCCCTGAACACCCTGCCCGACTATACGGGGATGAATTCCCCCGCCGAGAATAATGGTTCGGGAGGTGTCATGCTGTCGAAGAACCTCACCGCTGACGGAGTGTACACGCTGAACTCCGCCACTGTGTTTGACGTGCGATTCGGCTACTCCTCCATGAACGACGATATTGCGGTGACGAACATGAGTAACAGCGCTTTCGCGGATCTCTGGCCCGGCAATACCTGGTATGACCCCTACAAAGACCAGTGGGGTGGGAAGGCGTTGTTCCCTTACCTCTCGATGGGCCCCACAAATAATCCCATTGCCACTTACAGCGAACAATATCTCTGGTTTCAACACCCGAACAGCTATTCTCTCAGCGGCAAGGTCGTGAGGACACAAGGCCGGCACAGCCTCAAAGCCGGACTGGAGACCCGGCGCCAAGCCGCGTTCGTTTCCCTGCCGGTTAACACGACCTTCAACTTCGGGGCGGCTACCACTTCAAGCACCTCGATCAACGCGCCCATTGCAGTGAGCGGCGATCCTTACGCGACTTTCCTGTTGGGGTCCCCGGATGATGGGTCTCAATCCTACTATTCGACCCCGTCCCAGGTTTCCATCTACTACTATGGAGCCTATGTTCAGGATGATTTCAAGGTGAGCCGTCGCATCACCCTCAACCTGGGGTTGCGATACGAATATGAGAGTGCCCCGGTGGACGCCGACAATCGCTTCACCCGCACTGTGGATTTGAGCACTCCGAATTCAACCCTGTCGTCAAATCCGCCTTCGTACACACCTGAGGTGCTGGCACTTCGTTCCCAGTACCTCGGCTCAGGCGGCTCTACTCCCCCGCCCAATGGCAACTGGGTCTTCGTAACCAGCAGCAGCCGTGCGCAATACAACGCCCCGGGCTTCAGTCTGGCGCCACGGGCCGGCATCGCCTTCCGGTTCAACGACAAAACCGTGTTGAATGTCGGGTACGGCCGCTTCCTGGTGCAGAACTCACAGGTGCAGGATGGGCTCCTGTCAAATAACCAGCACATGTACGTGGGTTACAGCGCCACCAGCACCATCCTGCCCTCACAGCAAGGCGTGCCTACGACCGCCTTGGCCAATCCCTTTCCAAGCACCAATCCTCTCCAACCGACTACGGGAGACAGCCTGGGCGCCAACACCAATCTTGGCAACGGGTTTGGCGACGACTGGGGCGACGGCTTCCGGGAACAAAACTACAAGGATGGCAGAGTTGATCGCTTCAACCTGACTGTCCAAAGGGAATTGCCCGGCAAGCTCCGTGCGGACGTCAGTTTCATCGCGAGCAATGGCCGCCATCTTGATTCCTATGGATGGTGGGATTCCTTCCCCGCCAACGAGGCTCCACCCGATCTCTACTACAACACCACCAGCGGCCCGGCCATGACCGTTCAGTACCCCAACCCGTTTTACAACTACCTCACTTCGTCCGAATTCCCTGGGGGACTGCGCAATCAGGCGACGGTGCCACTGTGGCAACTTCTGCGGCCCTACCCTCAATACAAAGAACTCTTCCAGGGGCATGTTCCCGCCGAAGGCGACACAGTCAGGAGCTTGGAATTCCGTGTGCAACGTAACTACTCAAATGGCATGAACCTCCTGGCTTCCTACATCTACAACCATGAGCAAGAAACCAACTGGCCGGATGCTGGGGATTTTACCGATGGTCCCTACTATTACTACCAGAAGCCGTTGTGGACCTGGGGAACCTACCCCCGGCACCGGGCAATCTTGTCCGGTATTTACGATCTGCCCTTTGGGCGCGGCAGAAAGATGATGCACGACGCGAACCCCTGGGTCGACGGCGTACTGGGTGGTTGGTCAGTCAGCTCGATTGCCAGCATCAACTCCGGCCAGCCTTTGCGGTTCGGCGGGAATTATGTGGTCAACGGCGACCCCGCACAGGGTGCGCCGCAAGGGTACGCGTTTAACCCCGCTGCTTTTGCCAATCTCCCGGACTTCATGGCCTTCCACGGACCGTTGGTCTTTGCGGGCGTGGACGGGCCGGTGCATTGGAACATTGACGGCAGGCTATCGAAGAGCTTCCGGGTCCACGAAGGGATGGACCTCCAGTTCCGTATGGAGTTCTATAACCTGACCAACAGCGTGATGTATACGCCGGCGGACGCCGGGTACGGCGACTCCACCTTCGGACAGAAGAACCTCGGCCAGAGCAACATCGGCCGCACGCTCCAATACTCACTTCGTTTTGTCTTCTAACTACTCGGATGACTGTGGCCGGCGCTCGTCGCCGGCCGCGGCTCTCCTCATTCGCAGTATCCGGGTTTTAGAGGATGAGCTTGCTCTGACGGGGGACCGAAATGGCTGTGGATCATGCGACGACGGGGTTTAATCCTGGCGAAGAAGGGCCGGCCGGGGCGGCGGAAAGCTTCAATTTATCTCTCAGCCGCCGCGAAGCCCTGAAACTCGGAGCGGGCCTCCTGGCCGCCGCCAGGTTGGCCCATTCCCAAGAGGTAATTGTCGGTTCAAACCTCCCTCACTCGAAGAACCCGGAACCCCAATTTGATAGCTCGGGCCCGAACGAAAAGCTATCCCTCGTTTTTCCTAACCCACAACAAATGGAGCTCTCCGGCCCCCCGTTTCTGCTCGACGCAGGAACTGTGGTTTTGCTTCCTACCGACCCCTCAGACCTGGATCGCGGCGTGTCACGTTTTTTCGTAGAAGATTTGAGCGACCGCTTCCGCTTCAATCTCCAGGTCCAATACTCCGACCGCCTGCCGGAATCCGGGAAGTTCATCCTGCTTGGCTCTGCCGAGAATCGGCTGGTGCAGCAGTATTGCGCGCAACTGAACTTGAGCCTGACACCAGCGGCGCCGGGGCCGGAGGGTTATGTCCTTCACGTGGACCAGCGTGCCGCGATGGTGGGGGGGAGTGATGCGCGTGGGGCGTTTTACGGTCTGCAATCGCTCCGGCAGCTGGTTGGCAGGCAGGACCATCGCCTCGCCATTGCCGCCGCGCAGATTCGCGATTGGCCCGACAAACCGTTTCGCGGCCTCAAGCTCTACCTTCCGGGCCGCGATAGCATCCCCTTCTTCAAGCGGTTCGTCGCCAACTTCATGGCGCTCTATAAATTCAACACGCTCATCGTGGAATTGAACGCCTGCATGCGCTTCGACCGCCACCCCGAGCTGAACGTTGGCTGGGTGGAGTTTGCCCGCGATGTGAATTACAGCCGGCGTAACTACCCTCGCGGTCCGCTTCACGGGAGGGAGCAGAACTCTTCTCATCAAGATTGCGGCGAAGGAAGCTTTTTGGAAAAGGCGGAAGTCGCCGAACTGGTGCGGTGGACCCGTCAGAATTACATCGAGTTTGTTCCCGAGATCCCTTCTTTCACCCACTCCTTTTACCTCCTCTCCAAGCACCCGGAGCTTTCGGAGGTGCCCGGAGATACCTGGCCGGATACTTACTGTCCTTCTCACCCGGAAACTTACGCGCTCCTGTTTGATGTTATGGACGAGTTCATCGAGGTGACAAAACCCGGGTTGGTTCACGCCGCGCACGATGAGTGGTTTGCTCCCTTCGGACTCTGTTCCTCCTGCCGCGACAAGGAACCAGGAGAATTGTTCGGCAGCGATGTCCGTAAGATCCACGAATACTTGTCCGGCCGGAATATCAGGATGGCCATTTGGGGTGATTACTTGTTGGAGAGCGTGCGAGGCGCCGGGCTCCAGCCGCGGGTGGCTCCGGATGGCTGGAACTATCACACTCCGGGCGCCATGACGCCCCGGCAAGTAGATGAGTTGGTTCCCAAGGATATCCTGGTGTTCAATTGGTTCTGGCACGGCGCAGAAGAAGGGCCGAAAAACGAGGTCCAATTGCATGATTTCGGCTTTAAGCAGGTCTACGGCAACATGGAACCTTCCGTGGAAAACTACGGTGCGCGCTGTACCTGTCCCACGATTCTGGGAGGGGCGCCTTCTCTGTGGGCTGCCGTTACGGAGTACAACCTCAACAAGGATTTTCTCTATAGCGTGCTTGGTTGCAGCGCCTTGCTTTGGTCCAGGCAGAAGCTTGGCGGCAATGCGCTCTCTCAATCAACTCAGAAGTTGATGCCCGCCGTGCGGCCGCAACTCACCGGCATTGTTGCCCCCAGTGATACCGACGGCCACTGCATTCCGGTCGATATTTCCACATCATTCAACTCGCCCCCCCAGCAGGCCGTGTTCGGGGAGGGCCTGAGGGAAATGGTCAAGGGGCGAGTCAGCCTTGCGAACAAGGTATTTGATCTGCCAGCCGCGAGCACTGTGGGGGGGAGTGCCTGCGTCATGGTGGGAGCGCAGGGGGCAGAACCCAATTCTCTTCCGCGCAAGGTCGCGGGAATCCTGATTGGCCAGGATTCGACCAGCTTGATCTTCCTCCACGCCTGCGCCAAGGCCGCCACCAATAAGGAAGCCTTCCGCGCCCTTTGGGACCAGGAGGACACGGCCGATCTGCTGGGTTGGTACGAGGTGCTGTATGAGGACGGTCTGCCGGAAATCGTTCCTATCCGCTATGGCGTGAACATTCTGGAGTGGAATTGGAGCAAGGGCAAATCCTGTGGGGCCTACTGTTACGCCGCGGACGTAATCGTTTGCGGCCAGACGTCCGATGGCCCTATCACGTTCTTCGCCTACGAATGGACCAGCCCGCGGCTCGGTAAGGTCATTGAGGAAGTCCGTTTGCACGGCTCCCGTCAATTTCGAGGAGCCGTCAAGGGATTTGAGAACGACTTCGGAGATGTCATTCCCAGCAATGCTGTCATGTTGAAGGCCATCAGCTTGGTTCCGCGTCGGGTCTGATGGAACCGGGTCGGTTGCAGCGGCGGCCTTACGCCGCCGCTGCCGCCAGCTTCGACACTTCCCCAACATAACCGCGCGGATCTTCACTCTCGCCCCCTCGGGGGGAAAGGGTGGCTCGCATCCGGCGTTATTACCAGTCCGTCAGCTGACGGATGAGACGGATGGGGGGAGCCTGCCATGTTGTGTTGGACTCGCGGCGGCGTGCTCTCTAATGCCCAACGTTAATCGACAATCAGCGGACAATGAGGAAAATGATGGGCGTTCAATCACAGCCGCGGAACGTGCCGGTGCGAATGACGCCAACCGATGAGGGAACCCGGCCTTCTCCGCACCGATCAACGGCACTCTTCTTTCCCGGGGTTGTCATAACAAGCGTGGTGTGTGTTTCCATCGTCCTCAACCTCCTCGCCCAAGCCCCACCGCATGAATCAACCGCCCGCCTTTGTAGTGAAGGTGCTGCCCTGCTGCGCCAAGGAAACCGTGCAGCCGCGGCAGCGAGATTTCGTGCTGCGATCAAGTTGGACCCTTCCAACTTCGATGCCCATGTCAATCTTGGTGAGGTCTTGTTGGCGGACGATTCTTTCGAAGCTGCAATCGAGGAATTCCAGACGGCCGCCAGACTTCGCCCGAGCGCCGTCGAACCGCACCTGATGTCAGGCCGGGCCTTCCAGCGCGAGGGAGCAGCCACCAGTGCGCTTCGTGAGTACCAGGTAGTGCTAAGTCTTCAACCCTACGACGCCGAGGCCCACGGCGGTGTAGGGATGGTGCTTGTGCAACGGCACGATCCCCAGGGGGCAATCCGCGAACTACGCAAAGCAGTGGAATGTGCTCCGCGCTCGGCCGAATATCACAACAACCTGGGGGTGATGCTGGGAAACGCGGGGCAGGGGGAGGAAGCCACCCGCGAATTCCGCAGGGCGTTGGCCCTGGACAAGACCCTCTGCGATGCTTATAACAACCTGGGAGTGGCCCTCCAACAGAGTGGGAATCTTGACGAAGCGGTTCAGACGTTGCGGGCTGGCAACCGGTGCCAGCCCAATGATTCCCAGACTCATTACAATCTGGGCTTGGCGGAGCAGCAGCGCGGGGATCTCGGCGCTGCCATCAAGGAATATCGTGAGACCATTCGTCTGGACCCGGAGAACGTCCAGGTCCATTTCAATCTGGGCCGCGCCCTCGCAAAAGAGGGCAACTCCGCAGGGGCCGAACCGGAGACAAGCAGGCCTCGCAGGGGGCACTGCAATCCGCGTA
>DATJVT010000431.1:0-4955 GCA_035501695.1 Terriglobia bacterium
CGAGCACACCAAGCCGACCGACTGCCTGTACCTCATCGACCCGGAAGGCAAGATCGTGGACCGCTACGACAAGTGCTTTTGCACGGAAGGCGACCAGAAATACTACTCGGCCGGCAAACGCCTGGTGGTCCACGACATTCGGGGAGTGCGGGCCGGCCTCGCCATTTGTTACGACATCTGCTGGCCGCAACTCTATATCGCCTACCGGAAACAGGGCGTGACGCTGATGATCCATTCCTTCAGCAATGCGCGGAGCAAAGGGGAGAACTGCCTGGATACCCTCAATGTGCGCGAAGTGCCCACCCGCTGCGCCGACAATCGCATGTGGGCCATATGCAATAACTCCTCCGCTCCCTATTCCCACTGGGGATCGTTCGTGGCGCGGCCCGATGCCACCATCGCCAAGGAATTGCCCATCAATCAACCGGGCATGCTGATTCACGACTTTCCTGACACCCTTTCCGCCACCGGGTGGTACCACAACTTCCAGCCCATGAATATGGCCGAGGGCGAGATCATGACCTGGGGCACGCCCAGCAACCATCCGCGCCAGAACGACGGCCAAAGCGAGCCATAGAACACGCCGGAGCCACAAGCTTCATCGCCCCTCAGGACCCACAGCTCACGGTGGATTTAACAAAAGCATAATCTTCCCATGCCAGCATAATGCCGTATAATTCTACTTGGAGGCAGAGTACGGGCGGTTTTCCTGCTCTCCATCAGGGCGGCAGTTGAAGGCAGTAAAGCGTTAAAGAGAATTCCCGCGGTCCAGGGTCCGGTTATAGTCCCCCCTTGCCCCGGAGTGGATTTTCGGGGCGGATTGCAGATTAACGGAGGTGTCACCGTGAAAGCCACCGAATTACTCCACAATTTGGGCCAAAGCCTTTGGCTCGACAATATCACCCGTGAATTGCTGAACACCGGGACCCTGAAGCGGTACATTGATGAGCTCTCGGTAACCGGGCTCACCTCGAACCCCACGATCTTCGACCACGCCATCAAGAACAGCGCCTCTTACGATGCCGCCATCACAAAGGGGTTGGAGGCAGGCGATTCCGGCGAAGCGCTTTTCTTTGATTTGGCGCTCGACGACCTGACCCGTGCGGCGGACCTTTTCCGCCTCACCCACGAGAAGACGAACGGGGTGGACGGGTGGGTTTCCCTGGAAGTTTCCCCCCTGCTCGCCTACGACACCGCCCGCACGCTCACCGCGGCCAAAGGACTATTTGCGCGAGCGGGGCGTCCCAACCTTTTCATCAAAATTCCCGGCACTAAGGAAGGCCTGCCCGCCATTGAAGAGGCCATCTTTGCCGGCGTGCCAATCAACGTCACCCTGTTGTTCTCGCGCGAGCACTATCTGGCGGCCGCGGAGGCGTTCCTGCGGGGCATCGAGCGGCGCATCGAGGCGGGACTGAATCCTGCCGTGGGGTCTGTCGCCTCCCTGTTCGTCAGCCGCTGGGATGCCGCGGTGGTAGACAAAGTACCGGAGGCCCTGCGCAACCAATTGGGCATCGCCATCGCCAAGCGGACTTACAAGGCGGCTCGCGCTCTGTTGACCTCCCCACGCTGGCAACGCATCTATAACGCAGGCGCCCGGCCGCAACGCTTGTTGTGGGCCAGCACCGGGACCAAAGATCCGCACGCCTCGGACGTTCTCTACATCAAAGCCCTGGCGGCGCCTTTTACCGTGAACACCATGCCCGAGGGCACCCTGAAGGCGCTGGCCGAACACGGGGAGATCGGGACCATTATCCCCGCCGATGGCGGCGATTGCGAGGAGGTCCTGGCCAAGTTCGCCGCGGCGGGCATCGACGTGGACGCATTGGCCGCCCGGCTTCAGGACGAAGGGGCGAAGTCCTTCGTCAAATCCTGGAACGACCTGATGGATGTTCTCGCCTCCAAGAGCGCGGCGTTGACGGCGGCGCATTAGGCTCAAGCGCCGGTTACAAAGGCGCGTTTCAGAAACTTCTAGAGTTATACTGCAAATAGTTCAAAGCAGTCCGAATCTTCCGGGAGGGGGGCTACAATGCTCCAGCGAGCCGCAGCATGTTTCTTGTGCGTGATTGTAGGGTGCCTTACGGTTCTGGCGCAGCACCCCGGCGCCGGACCAGAATTTGGATACTCGGGCGCGGAGGGCCCGCAAGCCTGGGGAAATCTCAGCCCCGCCTATGCCGCCTGCAAGCTGGGGCATGCGCAGTCGCCCATCGATATCCGCGCCACCACCAAGCAGTCCCTGCCACCCATCCAGTTTCATTACGAGGACGTACCGCTGAGGATTGTCAATAACGGCCACTCCATCCAGGTCAACTATGCGCCAGGAAGTTGGATCACCGTGGGCGACCATAGATATGACCTGCGCCAGTTCCATTTCCATCATCCCAGCGAGGAGCATATCAACGGGAAGGGTTTCGACCTGTCGCTCCACCTTGTGCATGTCGACGCCGCCGGCAAACTGGCGGTGGTGGCGGTGCTACTGGAAGGCGGAAGTGCGAACGAGGCTGTCCGACGGGTATTTGACAATCTCCCCCCCACTCCGGGGCAGGAGCACGGTGTGGCGGGCATAACGATCAATGCCCGCGCCTTTCTCCCTCCGGCACTTGGCTATTACACGTTCGAAGGTTCGCTCACCACGCCGCCGTGTACGGAAGGCGTGACGTGGTTCGTCCTGAAGACACCCGACGAGGTTTCCACTGACGAAGTCGCGGCCTTCGCCAAACTATATCCCAAGGACGCGAGGCCAATCCAACCCGCGGAGGGACGCAAGATTCTGGAGAGTGAGTTCTAAGAAGCGCCGGCCGTAGCCAAAGGCGTCCACCGGGCATTTCCCGAGACCGCGGCAAGCCCACAGGAGGACCAATATGACAGCACCCGCACCAGGAGCAGCGAACCAACCCGTCCCGAAGCCGCTCACCAGGCGCAAGGCCTGGAAGGCGCTCAAAACTCACTACAAGGCGATTCGAGATCTGCACCTTCGTGATCTCTTCGCGGCGGATCCCAGTCGCGGCGAGCGGATGACCGCCGAGGGCGTGGGGCTGTTCCTTGATTACTCGAAGAACCGCATCCAGGACGAGACCCTCCAACTGCTGTTGCAACTGGCAGAAGAGTCGGACCTGCGGGGGCGAATTGACGCCATGTTCCGCGGGGACAAGATCAACATCACGGAGAAACGGGCAGTTTTGCACGTGGCGTTGCGCACGCCCCGGGGAGAATCCATCCTGGTCGATGGTCAGGACGTTGTGCCAGGCGTACACGCCGTCCTCGACAAGATGAGCGATTTTTCCAACCGCGTCCGCAGCGGCGAATGGAAAGGTCACACCGGAAACCCCATTCGTAATGTGGTTAACGTGGGCATTGGAGGTTCGGATCTTGGCCCGGTCATGGGCTATGAGGCGCTGAAGCATTACAGCCGGCGCGACCTGACTTTCCGGTTCGTCTCCAACATTGACGGTACCGACTTCGCCGAGGCGGTGCATGATCTCGACGCCTCTGAGACCCTGTTTATCATCTCCTCGAAGACATTTACGACGCTCGAGACAATGACCAACGCCCACACGGCGCGCGCCTGGCTGCTGGCAGAGTTGGGAGGCGACGAGGCCGCGGTGGCAAAACACTTTGTGGCCGTCTCCACAAACGCGGCGGAAGTGGCCAAATTTGGAATCGACACCGCCAACATGTTTGAATTCTGGGATTGGGTGGGCGGCCGCTACTCGATGACTTCGGCCATTGGCCTTTCGACCATGCTGGCCATCGGCCCGGAGAACTTCCGGGCCCTCCTGGACGGCTTCCACCAGATGGACGAGCACTTCCGCACCACCCCGTTTGAACGGAATCTGCCGGTGCTAATGGGAATGCTGACTTTCTGGTATGACTGCTTCTTCGACGCGCAGACGGTTGCGGTCTTGCCCTATGAGCAGTACCTGAAGCGATTCCCCGCCTATCTTCAGCAGTTGACGATGGAGAGCAACGGCAAACGTGTGACGCTGGATGGCGCCGAGGTCAAATATCAGACGGGGCCCATCTACTGGGGTGAGCCGGGCACTAATGGTCAACATTCCTTTTATCAACTGATCCATCAGGGGACCAAGCTGATTCCCTGCGACTTTATCGCCTTTGCCCAAGCTCTCAACCCCCTCGGCCGCCACCATGATTTGCTGCTCGCCAATGTCTTCGCCCAGGCCGAGGCGCTGGCGTTCGGCAAGACGCCCGAACAAGTCAAAGCCGAAGGGACGCCGGATTGGCTGGTGCCCCATCGGGTGTTCGAGGGCAACCGGCCCTCCAACGTGATTCTCGCACAGGATCTCACTCCGGGGATGCTGGGCAAGCTGGTGGCCCTTTACGAGCACTCTGTATTCACGCAGGGAGTAATCTGGCAGATCGATTCCTTTGACCAGTGGGGCGTGGAACTGGGCAAGGTATTGGCCCAGCGCATTATCCCGGAGCTGGAGAGCGAGCCGGAGCCTGCACCCAACCACGACGGTTCAACCAATAACCTGATCCGCCGCTACCGCAGGCTCAGGGGTTCAGCATCGTGATGCATTACGGACTTTTGCAGACTTAGCATATCCTGCCTATTGACTGTCGCCGCCGTGTGGGAATTGTGGACCGCGTGAATCCGCCACCGGCGCTCCCCCCCAAGCTGCTGTAAGAATTGACAGTTCAAGCCTTCCTTATAATTTGGTAAAAAGGGCAGCTGCTCACAGGTGTGCTCCATCTCAGGGAAGCTTCCTTGAGGGAAGGTATGACTATGTCCAGATCAAGGCTCTTAGGGAATTCCCGGCGCGGGCCAGTCCTCGCCGTCCTCATCATTGTCGCCACACCCGCCCTTTTGGCGGGGAGGGAAAAGACGGACGTGGTCATCATGAAAAATGGCGACCACATTACCTGTGAAATCAAAAGCCTCGAAAATGGGGTGCTCTACCTCAATCCGTCTTATGTCTTGGCATCCTACGGAGTCG
>DATJVT010000432.1:0-16230 GCA_035501695.1 Terriglobia bacterium
GTAGGGGCGGTTCGCGAACCGCCCCTACGATCGCAGCGAGGGAGGTGCATCAGGGCAGGCCTCCAACGTGAAGTCCGGGGAGCGGTCAAAACTCGCAGGCGACATCTCTTGTGCGCCTCGGTAGAATAATGGTGACTGCGCCTTCGACAGGAGGGGACCTATGCGGAACGTAATTGTGAATCATTCGCATTCGAAACTGGTTGCCGCGGCCATCGCGCTAGCGCTGCTGGCTTGCCTGGCCTTCGCGGGGGTCACCGCCCCGGAACTCCCCAATCCCGGCCACGTGGGCATGAGCCGGCAGCAGCAGATGCAGGTGGGCTTTCAGGCGGCGGCGCAGGTTTACAAGCAAATGCCGGTTCTGCCGGACAGCAGCCCGGAAACCCAATACGTCCGGCAACTGGGGGCGAAGCTGGTGGCCACTATCCCTCAGCAATACACCTGGCCGTATGAATTCCACGTCGTCGCGCAGAAGGAGATCAATGCCTTCGCGCTGCCCGGCGGCCCCATGTTCGTCAACATCGGAACCATCGCGGCCGCCGACAATGAGGCGGAGCTGGCGGGGGTGATGGGACACGAGATGTCCCACGTCTACATGCAGCACTCCGCCCGGCAGATGGCCAAGGCGCGGAAGACGGGGATTTTTGCGGGCCTTGCCGAGGTCGCGGCGGGCGCCGTCCTGGGCGGAAGCGCCGGCGAGCTGGCGCAGGAGGGAATTCAGTATGGCGCGCAAGGCCTGATGTTAAAGTACTCGCGCACGGACGAGGCGCAGGCGGATGCAGTGGGCGCCATCATCCTGTGGAAGGCCGGCTACAACCCGCAGGCCCTGGCCGACTTCTTCAAAAAACTGGAGCAACAGGGAGGAACGGGGCCGCAGTTCCTGAGCGATCACCCCAACCCCGGTAACCGCGAAGAAGCCATCCAGAAGGAGATTGCCGATTGGCCGCCCAAACAGTACCAAGGGACGAGCGCAGCCTTTGCACAGGCCAAACAGCACGCCACCGGCGTGAGGGCGTACTCGGCCCAGGAGATCGCGCAAGGCGCCAAGGCGGGGGCGTGGTCCCGGGTCAACGCGCAGAACGGCGCGGTGTTCAAGTCCTCCGCGGGAGCTTCTTTCGCTCCACCCGCTTCGGCAACGGCGGAACCTTCCACCGGCCCGGTTTCGCTCTCCAGCGTGCTGCCCAGTTCGCGGCTGGTGACCGTCAATCTTGGTGCGCTGACGATCGCCCACCCGGATAACTGGCAGGTCATCCCTCCGCGCGAGAAGGGAGAAGGGGTGACGATTGCCCCGCCGGCGGGATTGGCGGGTGAAGAGGTCGGCTACGGCGTGGTCATTAGCGGGGTGGCGGGCAAACCCGGACAGCGCCTGGATCTGGATCGAGTGACCGTGGCTCTTGCGCGGCGGTTCGGAGGCGGCGGCAGCCGAGCGCAGGCACTGGCGAGCCCTCAGCCTCTCCAGGTAGGCGGCGTCCAGGGCCGCTCGGTGGCCATGCAATCCGCCTCGCCCTTCCCCGACGCCAACGGCCAGCCACAGAAAGAGCGCGATTGGCTGGTCACCGTCCCATCCCCGGATGGGGCGGTTTTCTGCTTTATCTTCGTGGCCCCGGAGGCGCAGTTCGATCGCTTCCGTTCCACCTTTGAGAGCATGCTGCAGAGCCTGCACTTCTGACCGTCCTAATGCTCGCGCACAATTCCCGGCAGCCAGTGGACGGCATTGTCGTGGAAGATCTTGTGTAACACCGGCGCGGGCAGCGCCAGACCCTGGTAGGTGTGCCCGTTGTATTCCACCATCTCAGTTGTGGCGAAGAACTTCCAGTCGCGCGCATAGGTCCCGGTCCACTCCGCGATCGCGTTTTCCGTACTGTCCTTGGGCAGGGCCCCCAGGTCGGTCGCATAGAGGATACGGTCCTGGTACTTCAGGATGAACGCCCGGACCTTGTCGCGGGGCTGAATCATGAAGTAGGGGATCCGTGCTGCGGCGTCGACCGCGAAGTTGGGGTAGCGGTCAAAGCGCTCGGCCATCTGGTTCACGTCCGATTCCATGCTCCCCAGGTGCGCGCCGACCACACGCAGCTTGGGGTTCTCAGCCACGAAATGGTCCCGGGCGGCGAGGATGGCGGCTTTGGAGGGCCACTCGGGATGCGCGTAGGCATACTCCCCCGGGTGCTCCTTGTAGTATCCGTAATCGGGACTGGCGGGGTTGGGCGCCTGCCAGCAGGAGTCCGGTTCGGCGATGTGCGCCACCACGGTGCGGCCGCGCGCGGCGATCTCCTGATAGATCGGCTCGAAGGCGGGGTCGTCCGGGAACACGTATTTTCCCGCTTTGGATTTCATCTCCATGCCCATCACCTTGTAAATCTTCACCGCGATGGCGCCGGCCGCAAAGTCCGCGTCGAGTTGCCGGATGGTGCGCTGGGCGTATCCCGGCTGCTCGAATTCATAAGGGCTGAACGTGGTGCAGAATACGGCCCGGCCCCCGGTGGTGTGAACCACCTTCAGCACCTCGCTGCGCTGCCGCTCGAGAGAGTTGAAATCCGGATCCCGATCGTCGAGGACACAGATATCCAGAATGCGCAGATTCAGGCGTTGCATCAGGGCGCCAAACCCCGGGTCGTCCTTAAAAAGATGGGCGTGAGCGTCAATGGGCGCCAGCGCTGCAAAGGCCGCCAGAGCCGCGTCCGATGCCTGCCCCGGCCCGGGTTCGGACCGGGGGCTGGGGTTCAGAGGGCGCGCCAGGATTAACAGCATGATCACCGTGACCGCGCCTGCGAGAGCTTTCCACCTTGGTGAATTCACTGCCTATACCTCCCTTTGACTCGTGGATGGCCGAGCGAGGAACCTCAAAAGATGAGTTTGGCTCCCAACTGAACGTTCCTGGGGGCGCTGACCGCGCCGTTCCAGGTGCCAAACGCCGGGCTGGCAATGTCGTTGCCGAAGGCGAGTGACCCAAGGCACTGGGTTTGACAGGCAAAGATGTGCCAGTTCCAAATGTTGAAGAATTCGGCGCGGAGTTGAAACGATACCCGCTCCGTGATTTGAGTGTTCTTGTTCAGGCCGATATCCTCGTTATTGAATCCGAACCCTCGCAGGTTGCTGACCCTGGGGCCCTGGCCGAAGTCAAACTGGAATCCCTGCGACCCGGAATTCTCAAAAGCGGAAGCATTCAACAAGGGGCCCTTACCGGGATCAAAGTTGCTTTTGGATTGGGCAAAGGGATCGGCGCCGGGTAGGAGTCCCGGGATGCAGGCCGCGTCAAACTGCGAAGGAACGTTGCAGTTGCTTGACCGGAAGAAAAGAGGTGTTCCCGACGAGAAACGAAGAATGGTTGAGAATTGCCACCCTCCCAGGAACGTGTTCACGACACCCCCGCGGTCCATCCAACGATGTCCCTTGCCAAAGGGCAGGTCGTAGACGAGGGAAGTGGTCATGATCTGCGGCACATCATCGGAGGACAAAGACTTATTGCGCTCTCTCTCGAAGGGCGAGATCGCTCCCTGGACGCCGCTCCAGAGCTCCGCTTCCGACTGGATTGAATCCGAGTCCGTGAGGATCTTGGAATCGGTGTATGAGCCCAGGACCCACAACCCCTGACTCATGCGGTGCTCGAATTTCAACTGCAAGGCGTGGTAGGTGGAGTTGCCGGCGTTCTCATTTTGCCCCATCAACTCGCTGCAAAACTGCGGATAGGGAAGCAGAGCCTGCGCCACCGTCGGCGCGCACTGCATTTGATCGACCCAGCCGGCATAGGGAACAGGGACGCCGTCCAGAGAATCCTGGCCCGGTTGAAATTCGTCGAGCAACGACTGGCCTTTGGAAAGCAATTGGGGGCTCAGGGCATTGAGAGGTGCGGTGTTGGACAACAGGCGAGTGCCCTTATTGCCAACGTAGCTGGCGCTTACGTAAGTATTGGGGGTGAACTGGTGTTCGACAGTAAGGTTCCACTGCTGGGCATAGGGGAGGCGATTGGCGTCAAAGGGACGGTAATTGATCGAACCGGCCCCGTTATCGGCGCCGGGGGAAATGAAGGGCGGGTGAGCAAAGTCCGCGGGGAAGCCTTCATTCAGGACAAAAGCCGCCTGGAGCCCTCCCATGGAACTGGAAAAGGAAGGCGTGGCGTTGAAGCCGTCCTGCGACACTCCACCGTTCCAACCGGGATAATAAGCGTTCTGGTAGAAGATGCCGTACCCCGTGCGCACCACGGTGTTTTTGTTGAGGCTATAGGCTAATCCGATGCGGGGGGCAAAGCCGGCGAACCACGAGTTCTCCGGGTGGCGGCTTCCAAAACTGGCCGATCCCCACTTGGTCCCCGCAAAGGCCAGAGTCCCGGGCAAACCGCCGGCGTCGGGATTGGCGGCCAAGGGATCAAGAAAGGTCAGGTTGTCGTGCTTCTCTTCCGCCGGCAGGGAGACGTCCCAGCGCACACCGTAATTGAGCGTCAGTTTGGGCGTCACCTTCCAGGTGTCGCCCGCATGCAGGTTCCAGACTTTTTGCCGGGGGTATTGGGAACCAACCGTGACAAAAGTGTCGCTGGCATTATCCACCTGCCCCAGCAGAAAACTGGCCACCGCGTTGCCGCTGTTAATTCCGATCAGCCCGGTAGTCAGGTTGGCAAAGTTAAAGCTTCCCATATAGCCATAATTCGTATTGTTGAATCCTGCCCAACGGTATTCCCCGCCGAACTTGAGGGTGTGTTTGCCGTGCACCCAGGTAGCCATGTCGTTGAAAATCACCGTGGGTCGATTCTCGATTGCCCCCCCGGGGTTCGCAGTGCATCCGAGGGTGTTGAACGATTGCATGTTGATCACCGGAGGGAACGAGTAGTCGGAGAGACCAGGGATCTGCGGAAATGCGTCATGATAGGGCCGGTCAATACAGGCGACTTCCAGGTACTGCGAGTTGTAACCAAAATTGAAATTGTTGAGCAGAGAGGGTGTAAACGTGTGGTCCCAATTGAGGCGGTCCAGGAATCCGTAATTCACCCAGTAGGGCTGCTCGTTGGCAATTTGCACCGGCAATTGGCTGATGTGGGGTTGGGAGGACCCGTGGTAATGCACCGTGACCGCAAAATGGTCCTTCTCCCGCCAGTAATGATCCACTTTCACGTCGAGAAGACTCTGGTCTCCGAAGACCGTCTGCGGGACCGCGATGGGCACGATGTAGTTATTCAGGGGGCCTGAAAAAGTCGGCGCCGGAAGGTACTTGAACCAACCGCTGGCCATGGAATTCTGGAGGCGCGGATCGGTGGGGCATATGACATTGGGACTCCCGCCATTGCACCCCATGAATTGATCGCGAAGGTAAGGGAGGTTGCCCGGGCCCACCGGGAGGCTGGAGTTGTAACTGGGGTTGGCACGGGTGGTCGCCGGATCGTAAATCGGTATCAGATTGCCGGAGCTGTCCTTCCAGTCGGTAAAATCGCCCTGCCGCTCCAGCACGGAAGGAATGCTGAGGGTGGGAGACACGGTGGCCCCCAAACGACGGAAGATCTCATAACCAGCGAAGAAATACGTTTTCTTGGTTCCCGACCAGGCCAGCCAAGGAATCTTCACCGGACCGCCGATCACGCCGCCAAAGTCGTTCTCCTGGTCCTTGGGCCGCGCCGTGCCCGGAATCTCGTTGCCGTTGGCGTCCGTCGCGTTTACGGCTCCGAAGAAGCGCGCATTCAGGCTGGTGTTGCGCAGGAACTCGTACACGTCGCCGTGAAACGCGTTGGTGCCGGACTTCATGGTGGCCGTGATTTGACCGGCGGCCGAACTGCCGTACTGGGGCTCGTAATTGGAAGTCAAAACGCTGATTTCACCGAGCATCTCGGGCGACATGGGGTGATCGACCTGGGCCTCCGTCATGCCGCTTTGGGAGTTCATGGAATCCTGCAAGCTTACGCCGTCCAAAACCGCTTCGTCGCTGGACTGCTGGCCTCCGTTGACGCGGGCATCGTAGCCGTTGTTGCCCGCTCCGGTGGTCACGCCGGGCATCAGAACGACGAACTGCGCTCCCGAACGGATGTTTCCCGAAATCAGGAGGGGTAGATTCCCGATGTTCTCCGTCGTGATGGCCTGCTTCAGCTCGGGAGTTTCGAAGTTGAGGGGCGAAGCATTGGCGGATACCTCCACCGTCTGCACGCTTGTCCCCAGCTGCATGACCACGTCCACGCGCACGGACTCATTCATGTTGACCGCGATCCCCGTCTGGGCATAGTCCTTGAATCCGGAGGCGGCCACGGAGAGCACGTAGGCGCCCTGCTGGAGGTTGGGAAACCGGTAGAGGCCGGCCGGGCTGGATGTCGTTTTCAGAACCGCCGCTGAGGCCACCGCCTTCAGGGTAATCGCGGCATTGGGTATCGCGGCCCCGGTTGGGTCGGACACCGTGCCGCTGATCGTGGCATTGAAACTCTGGGCGAAAACAAATTCCGGCAGTCCCATAAGCAAGAGAAATGCAACCGGGAGAGAACGAAGCGCGCGCATTATCATATGAACTCCTCAAGTCAGCAATGCTTGCCAGTATCCACGAACGCAAGGTGGGGGCCGATTTTCCCATCCCCCCACGGATGGGTGGTCATCACGATCCGATCGACGGAGTTTCTACCTGGGGAAGGCGACCTCCGCTGCAACAGTAACAGGCGGCCCGAATAAGGTTCATTGGCCGATTCTGACTTTATGTCCCCATTTCTATCTATTGACGGCTAGTGACTTATAACAAATACCTGCCTTTGTCAAGGTCGTGTGGACCAGATTGTGTGGACCAGGGAAATGGCGATTCCCGCGCGACAAATATCGACTTTCGGTGGAGTTTAATCCAGGGTTCAGGGCGGTAACGGTGCCAGGAAACGAGCCAAGGCGGCACTTCCCTTGCTATCGGGCACGTTCGAGAGGCTCTCGGCCGGCCCTTGCCCTATACCAGCGCAAAATTCGCATGATTCTGCCTGCGCCAGCGGCTTCGGGCTCAAGTCAGCCCTTGTCGATGCCGAAGATAGGGTTGAAGGATCCAGATTAGACCGGTGTGTGCGGCGCGTTGCCTGAGGCTGCGATCGGTTCGAGGGAAGAGCAAGGGAGAGAATCCAGGTGCGGGCCTTTCGTCAATCCCCCATCCGCTGCGAACTGATGCGGATCGTGCTCCTCGCCATCAGTGTGCCGCTGGTCGTGGCATTCACGGCTCTGGTGGCGGCCTATCTGCAATCCGGTTCCCGGGAATGGACCAGCCGGCTGTGGCTCGATGCCCTGATGGCCCTGGTCGCTATACTGGGCTCCGGGGGCGCGGTCTGGCTCGCTTACCGGCGGATCCAATCGTTGATTTGCGGGCCGATCGCCGCCTTGGTGAAGATAACCCAGGCGGCTCAGGCAGAGGCGAATCTCTCCATCCCTGCGTCTGACCTGCCGACCAACGAATTGAAGGCGATCGAGGCGGGGATCAATCAATTGCGGGGCCAGATCTGTAGTCGCGGTGACCAATTACGGACGCTCGAAGGCGAGATGGCGTCGCGGGTTGCCGCCCGCACCGCGGAACTCGATGCCCGGAACTCGCAACTGGCCCGTGAAAAGACCGAGGCGGAGCAGGCCTGTCGCGCCCACATTGAGTTTCTGGCGAACATGAGCCATGAGATTCGCACGCCCATGAACGCTATCATGGGAATGACCGAGTTGGCTCTCCACAGCGATATGGATCCCACCCGGCGGGAATACCTCGGGCTGGCCAGATCCTCGGCAGAGTCGCTGCTGACCATCATCAATGACATCCTCGACGTTTCCAAGATCGAGGCCGGCAAGCTGGATATCGAAAAGGTCGAATTCAGTTTGCGCGACTGCCTGGGGGAAGTAGTGAAGAACCTGGCCGTTCGGGCGCAGGAAAAAGGCCTGGAACTGATCCTGCGCGTGCACCCGGAGGTACCGGACAATGTGCTCGGAGATCCCGGCCGGCTGCGACAGATCGTCTTCAATCTGGTGGGGAACGCTCTCAAGTTCACCCAGCAAGGCGAGATATCGGTTCAGGTGCGGGTTGAAGCAAGCGATGAAGAAGGTATTACCCTGCACTTTGCCGTTGAAGACACGGGCATTGGCATTCCACTTGAGAAGAGAAGTGTCATCTTTGAGGCGTTCGCCCAGGCTGACCACTCCACCAGCCGTTGCTACGGGGGGACGGGATTGGGCCTGTCCATCTCCTCCCGGCTGGTCGAGATGATGGGAGGGAAAATCTGGGTGGACAGCCAGGTGGGGGAGGGAAGTATCTTCCACTTCACCCTGAAGCTGGCGGAGCGAAACAATGCCCTTGCCACCCGCTCGTCCGCTACGCCGGCCACTTTGCAAGGAGTCTCTGTCCTGGTGGTCGATGACAACTCTACGAATAGACATATGCTGAACGAACTACTGCGCCATCGGGGGATGAAGCCAGCCCTGGCCGAAAACGGCCAGCATGGACTCAAGATTCTGGAAGAGGCCAGTGATGCGGGTAAGGCCTTCCGTCTGATTCTGCTCGATTACCAGATGCCGGACATGGACGGGTTCGCTTTTGCCCGGCATGTCAGGAGCGATCCCCGGTTGAACGGCGCGATCATCATGATGCTCACGTCCGGAGGCCAGCGCGGGGACGCGGCCCGCTGCCGTGATCTGTGTATCGCCGCCTATCTGGTCAAGCCCATCCGACAAGGGGAACTTATGGAAGCCATCCTCACTGTCCTCGGTCAGAACCCGGAACCTGCGGGTCACCAACCCCTGCCGGTAACCTGCCACTCGCTGCGCGAGGATCGCCAGCATCTGTGCATTCTACTGGCGGAAGACAACCCTGTGAACCAGATCGTGGCAGTGCGACTGCTCGAAAAAATGGGTCACACCGTGAAGGTGGTGGGAAATGGGCTCGACGCGGTCCAATTGTCGAGCGATGAGGAATTCGATTTGATCCTGATGGATGTGCAAATGCCGGAAATGGACGGCTTGGAAGCCACACGTACCATTCGCGAAAGGGAACTCGCCACCCGCAAGCACCTTCCCATTCTGGCCATGACGGCTCATGCCATGAAGGGTGATAGAGAACGATGCATGGAGGCGGGAATGGATGGATATATCGCGAAGCCGATAACCCCAGCGGTTTTGACGGCGGAAATCAAAGGGTTCGCTCAACGCCGGGCGCCCGACCCATCCCCGCCAACTGTCCCTTCGAGCGAGGGCTGCATTGACTGGCAGGCTGCCTGGGCGAATCTGGAAGGGGATCGAGACCTGATGCGTGAGTTGGCGAACCTGTTCTTGGAAGACCTTCCCCAACAGATGACGGCCATACGCCGTACCGCCGGGAATGGGGAGAGTCGCGAACTCGAACGCCTCGCGCACCGCCTGAAAGGCTCCGTGGGAAACTTCGCGGCCAAACCTGCCTTCGACGCCGCATTCGAGCTTGAAAAGGTCGCCCGCGCGGGGGATGTTCAGCAAATCCCTTCGGCCCTGGATGCTCTCGAATATGAAATCCGGCGCCTTCAGACCATCCTGAAAGACTGGGTACACAACCCCGCCGGAGTTGACTTGGCAGGAGAATCCCTCCCGCCACCACCATCACCCGCGGTTCCAGACTCGGGGACGGCATCGAGCTTCGTTTAATGCGACGTTTGATTCGCATCAGGCCTGGAGCATACGCCCGAGGTGGGATTTCAATTTGAGGTTTTCAGGAAAGCTTCAAAATTTCCAAGCACCTGCTGCCCCAGGGCTTCTTCGCTCATGTTGCGGAGCCGGGCGAGGTCCTGAGTGACGCCGCGCACGTAGGCGGGTTCATTGCGCTTGCCGCGATGGGGCACGGGGGCAAGGTAGGGTGAATCGGTCTCCGTCAGCAGGCGGTCAAGCGGGATCACGCCCGCGACTTCCCGCAGGTTCCCGGCTTTCTTGAAGGTCAGGTTCCCGGCGAAGGAAATCAGGAAGCCCCATTCCAGGAAAATGCGGGCGTCTTCGGCGTTTCCTGAAAAGCAGTGGAGAATCCCGCCCAGGCCGGACGTCTTCCAATAGGCCGCCGCGATCTCGCGGAGGTCTTCCCAGGCATCGCGGCAGTGAATAATAATGGGCAGCCGGAGCTCGCGCGCCAACTCCATTTGCCGTATCAGAACTTGCTGTTGAATCTCGCGCGGGGAATGGGTGTAATAGTAATCGAGGCCGATTTCACCCACCGCCACGACTTTGGGATGCCGGGCGAGTTGGGCGATTCTCTCCGCATGGGAATCCGTGAAGTGCCTGGCTTCATGCGGGTGTAGTCCCACCGAGGCGTAGATCCAATCGTAGCTCTCGGCAATCGGAATCGGAGAATTGAGCCGGTCAGGGCCCGTGCCTCCGCCCGCCACCAAGATATAGCGGAGCCCCGCGGCGCGGGCACGTTCGATCACGGCGTCCCGGTCAGGGTCATAGTCGGAGTCATCAAGGTGGGCGTGGGAATCAAGATAGATCGGGAGATCGGGACATCGGGAGATCGGGTGATCGGTAGGCACTTTCTCCGGAAGGTCTGGTAGTCCGCTGATTTGTTCTTTGTTCACCCGATCACCCGATCATCGGATCTCCCGATTACCTGAGCTTGGCACCGTTGGGAACATCTTCGCCGAAGGTGACCAGCACCGGCCGGCCCTGGTCGCCGACGGAGGCCGCGACAATCATGCCGTTTGATTCCACGCCGCGCATTTTGCGGGGTTGGAGGTTTACCACGACCACCACTTTCATTCCGACCAGCTTTTCGGGCTCGTAGTACTCGGCGATGCCGGCGCAGACCTGGCGCACTTCCGTACCGATGTCCACTTGAAGCTTGAGGAGCTTGGTGGCGCCGGGAATACGTTCCGCCGCCTTGATCTCCCCCGTGCGCATCTCAACCTTGGCGAAGTCCTCGATGGAAATCTTCTCGGCCGGAGCTGGGGGCGGAGGGGCAGGTGCCGGGGACTGGGGGCTAGGGGCTGAGGACTCATGACTCACAGCTCGCGACTCGCTGCTCGGGACCCGGGACTCGGGACCAGGGGTTTGAACCGGCTCCTGACTTCTGACTCCTGACTCCTGACTCTTTTCTGTCTCCACAGATTTCAATGCCTCCTTTGGTTTGTCGCGATTGCGGTCGGCCTCGGCCATTTCGTCGAGCTTGGCCAGTGTCTTCGTTTTATCCAATCGCGGAAAGATGGGCTCGGGCTTGCCGGCCTTGGTGCCAGGCGCGAGATCTTGGAAGCTGAGGCTAGACAGATCCTGGTTGCTGACGGCACCCTCCTGTCCCATTTGGCGCCACAGTTTCTGACACGCCTGCGGCATCACAGATTGGAGGAGGACAGCGAGAAACCGGAGTGAAGCACAGGCGGTATAGATAACCGTCTGAAGGTGCTCGGGCTTCACCGTGACGAGCTGCCCAGTTCCGTCATCCACTTGCCGCGTTCGCGACCAGGGCTGCTCCTCGACCAGATACCGGTTGATGGCGGAGATGAAGCTCCAAGCGGCATCCAGCGCGCGTGACAGATCGTAATTCGCGAATGCCGCCAGATACTTCGCTTTCGCTTTATATGCCAGATCGGCGATCTGCTCTTCCTTGGATGGAACATCGGTTCCTTGAACAACGAGATTATAAATGCCACTTCCGGGAACCGGCGGGGGAACTTCGCCGGCGTAATCATTTCCTAACATCGTAAGCGTTCGGTTAGCCAGATTCCCAAGATCATTGGCCAGATCCGAGTTGTAGCGCTGGATCAATCCCTCGTAGGAAAAGCTGGTGTCCTGCCCAAAGGGCGCTTCGCGCAGCAGGTAATAGCGCAAGGCGTCGTTGCCGGGGGCGCCAAAGGAATCGAGCGCGTCCACGATGGGCTCGGGGTAAACCACATTTCCCTTCGACTTCGACATCTTATCCTGCTCGTAATAGATCCAGCCGTGGGCGAAGACGGTGGTCGGCAGCATTTCCGGCTGATTGGGGTAGGCAGCCATGATAAATGCCGGCCAATACACGGCGTGAAAGCGCAGGATGTCCTTGCCGAGCATGTGGACCAGTTCAGACTCGCCCGGCACGTTGCGCCAGAACTTTTTGAATTCGGGGCTCCCATCCTCGCCCTGCGCGTAGCCAATGCCCGTCATGTAGCTGATGAGCGCGTCAAACCACACGTAGAACACCTGGTGCGGGTCATCGGGCCAGGGGATCCCCCACTTCAAGCGGCGGCGGCTGATGGAAATATCGCGCAGGCCGCTTTTCACGAAGCTCTTCACTTCGTTCATGCGATAGTCGGGCTTCACGAAATCGGGGTGACGCTCGTAGAGTTCGAGAAGTTGCTGCTCGAAAGCCGACAACCTGAAGAAGTAGTTGTCCTCGCTGATCAGTTCCGCCGGGCGCCCGCAGATGTCGCAGTCCACAGGATCCGTGCTGTCGGACACGTACCGCTCGTCGGAGACGCAGTAGCGGCCCTCGTAACGCTGCGAAAAAATGAAGCCGTTGTCCTTGGCGCGGATCAGCAATCGCTGCACGGAGGTCACATGATCCGGGTGGTCGGTGTAGATAAAGCGCAGTGAATTGGGCTCGGAATCCGGGTATATCTTGACCGGAATGCCAAGTTTCTCCCAGAGGTCAACGAAGAGCTGGCGCTTCTCCGCCACGAAATCGCGGGGGGACTTTCCCGCCGCCGCGGCGGCGCGCTCCAGCTTCTCTCCGTGCTCATCGGTGCCGGTAAGGAACACGACGTCGTACCCGCACATGCGCTTGTAGTGCGCCAGAACGTCGCAGACAATGGTCGTGTAGGCCGAGCCCACATGCGGCCGCGCGTTGGGATAATAAATGGGGGTCGTCAGGTAGAAGGTCGGTTTCATGCGCCAGCCACCTTTTCAGCTTGTTGCAGATATGCGGCCTCGGCTGCGGCAATGACCTGCTTGAGCGGGACAGATTTTTCCGTCGCCAGGCGCTGGCAATCCTCGAACTCGGGCGCCGCGTTCACCACCCTGCCCTCGCGCCGCGCCACCTTCACCGGCACAGGCCCGTAAGGCGTATCCACCGTCACCTGCTCGCGTTCCAGCACCTTGCGCCGAGCCTCGTACATGCGCACGCCAATGGTCGTGGTCTGTTCGAAAAGCAATTGGGAAAGCGCGTCACTTTTGCACGGATGGCAAAGAATGCTGATGGTCAGGCCGGGCCGGTTTTTCTTCATCTGGGTGGAGCTGCACGTGACGTCCAGCGCACCCGCGGCCAGGGCCTGTTCCAGGAAGTAGCCATAGATCTGCGGGCTCATATCATCGACGTTGGCTTCAATCACGGTTACGATTTCGTCGGTGTAAGTAGGACCCTCCTCAAGCCTGGGCTCCTGCACTCTCCGTCTTCCCTCCCCGATGCGCACCCCCTTGGCGCCGGCCTGTTCCGCAAGCAACTGGGAAAGCGCGTCACTCTTTCCAGGTTCGCAGATGACGCTGACCGCCAGGGCGGGCCGGTTATCTTTCAATTTCGCAGAGTGGCACGACACGTCCAGCGCCCCGGCAGCCATGACTTGGTCGAGGAGGTTGCCATAATGCTGGGGACCCATATCGTGCAGGGTTGCTTCGACGACGGCAACGATCTCTTCGTAGGGGGGCGCTTCCTCCGCTGCTACCTTGAGTTCAGGTGCTTTCCGCCTTGCCTCCCCGATGCGCACCCCCGCGGCGCCCGTCTGTTCCATGAGCAACTCGGAAATCGCTTCGCTCTTGCCGGGTTCGCAGAGGACGCTGATGGTCAACGCCGGCCGATTACCCTTCACCCGCGCCGGACTGCACGAAACATCCAGTGCGCCTGCCGTCAGAGCCTCCTCAAGGATACTGGCATAATGCTGCGGACCCCTATCGTGGAGCGTTGCTTCGACCACAGCAACGATCTCTTCGGAGGGAGGCGCTTCCTCCGCCGCTGCCCTGGGTTCCTGCGCTTTCCGCCTCGCCTCACCGATGCGCACGCCCGCGGCGCCGGCCTGTTCCGTGAGCAACTGGGAAAGCGCGTCGCTCTGGGCGGGGTCGCAGAGAATACTGACCGCCAGGGCAGGGCGGTTACCTTTCATTCTCGTAGGGTGAGACGACACGTCCAGCGCGCCCGCGGCCAGAGCCTGCTCCTGGAAGGTGCCATAGTGTTGCGGCCCCAAATCATCGACCGTAGCTTCGATCACTGAGACGATCTCGTCGCCGGGCAAACCGGGTTGAACGGAAATGGGCTCGACCGGCTCGCCAATGAAAATGCGGGCCAGGTTGGGGTGGCCGGGGTAGTCCTTTTCGCCGGCGCCATAGCCGATCTTCGCGATCTTCATGGGCGGCAGGGGACCGAATCCCGAAGCCAGCGTGGAAACCAGAGCGGCGCCCGTGGGCGTAACCAGTTCTCCCTCCACTCCGGAGGAATAGACCGGGATATCTTTCAGCAGTTCAGCCGTGGCCGGAGCGGGGACAGGCAACGTCCCATGCGCGGCGTCGACGGAGCCTCCACCGACGTTCAAGGGTGAGCAGATGAGGTCAGATATTTCGAGTATTTCGAGCGCCACACAAGTTCCCACGATGTCGAGGATTGCGTCAACGGCGCCGACCTCGTGGAAATGGATCTCTCCTGCGGGGACGTTGTGCAGCTTTCCCTCGACTTCTGCGAGGCGGTTGAACGCTTTCATTGCCTGGCCCGCGGCTTTTTCCGGGAGCGATGCTTTTTCCAGCAGGGACTGGATATCCGCGAGCTTCCGGTGCGGTTGCTCGCCGGGGACTCGAATGTCCACCCGCGTCCCTACCAGCCCTCCGCGCACGGCGCGGGTGCGTTTGAATTCATAGAATCCCAGCGAAAGCTTCTTAAGTTCCGAGAAAAGCCGGTCGACAGGGACTCCAGCGTCGATCAGCACGGCCAGAAACATGTCTCCACTGATACCGGCTGAGCAATCCAGGTAAGCTTGTCTCATAGTAACCTCGGTAAGATTCCTCCCGACGGGCCCCGCAGAATCCATTCGGCGAATTCATCGGCCGGTGTGGGGTCAGGGTTTACAATGGCCACGCGAGCGCCGGATTGATGGGCGACCTCCACAATCCCGGCGGCGGGATATACCAGCGCGGAAGTTCCCACCACCAGAAGAACCTCCGCTCGAGCCGCAGCCTTCAAAGCCTGTTTCCATGCGCTTTCGGGGAGGGTTTCACCAAACCATACGACACCCGGGCGCAGCAGGCCGCCGCAACGGCAGCGCGGCGGCAATGAATCCAACGGAACCTGTTCGTTTTGCTCTTCCGCTGCACACTTCGCACAGCGCACCCGCCAAATATCTCCGTGCAGTTTGACGATGTTGCGGCTTCCGGCGCGGTCGTGAAGCCCGTCTACGTTTTGAGTCACCAAAGTGAATCGATCTGGCGCCCGTCGTTCGATTTCCGCAAGAGCTCGATGCCCGGCGTTGGGCTGCGCCTGGTGAATGACCTGGCGCCGCCAGTCGTACCATTCCCACACTAAGTGAGGGTCGCGGGAGAAGGCCTCCGGGGTAGCAAGCTTCTCCGGCGGGTAACTGCACCACAGCCCGCCCGGTCCCCGAAAGGTGGGAATGCCGCTTTCGGCGGAAATCCCGGCCCCCGTGAAGGCGACCACCCGCGCGGCCTCCAGAACCTTCCGCACCGCCCCCAGTGACTCTTCCACAAGTATTTGCGAATCCGGGCGAGAAATTCTGCCGGAAATTGGATACTATGCTGTACGGCAAAAGGTTGTCAATGTGCTGGAAGGCGTCAGTCGTCAGTAATCAGTTATCAGTTGTCAGTGGTCAGTTGTCGGCGCGCCTGCGGTTGGATGACTTAAAGCGAGTGGTCCGTCGTCCAGTGTTGTCTGCCAGCGAAGGTTCATATTGACGACTGACGTCTGACAAGTGACGACTAACAACTGACAACTGATAACCAAAAACTGTTTATGGAGAGGCAAATGGAAAACATCAATCGTCGTCGCTTTCTCGAAATTTCCGCCGCGGCAGGCGCGGGACTAATCGCGAGTGTCCCGGCAGCGCCTGCTGCGGTGCCGGGCAAGCCTTTTCGGCTGGGGATTATCATTGGGGTCTCCCGGGATCCGGAGGCGGCCCTCAAGCGCGTTCACGATTTTGGCGTGCCCACCTGCCAGGCCTCAACAGACGACTTCTCGGACCGGGTCTGCAATGGCCTCAAGGCGGCGGCCGACAAGTATAGTATCGAGGTGACCGCCATCAATACATCCGGTGGGCCGCCCAACTCCTATACTTTTTACGAAGGCCCCCTGACGATCGGAGTGGTTCCCAGGAAATATCGCCAGCAACGGATTGATAATTACAAGCGCGCCTCG
>DATJVT010000433.1:0-13706 GCA_035501695.1 Terriglobia bacterium
CCCACTTGTCGCGGTTGCGCCAATCTTCCTCGGTCAACTTCCAGTTCTTCCAGGGATCCTTTTCCCGTTTCTTGAAACGGTCGAGCTGCTCTTTCTTGGAGATATGAATCCAGAACTTGACCAGGATCAGGCCGTCGTCCGTCAGCGTTCTTTCAAATTCGTTGATTTCGCGGTAAGCGCGCTGCCATTCTTCCTTTTTGGCAAACTTCTCCACGCGCTCCACGAGAACTCGTCCGTACCAAGTGCGGTCGAAGACTCCAATCCGGCCGCGGGGCGGGATCCGGAGCCAGAAACGACGCAACCAATGATGGGCTTTCTCCGCGGCGCTCGGCGCTCCGATGGGATGCACTTCGAATCCGCGGGGATCGAGGGATTCGGTGATGCGCTTGATGTTGCCCCCCTTGCCCGCCGCGTCGCATCCCTCGTATGCCACTGCGACGGCAATTCCCTGCTCCACGATCTTGCGCTGCAATTTCAGCAACCGGAACTCATATTCCTGCAACAGCTCTTCGTATTCTTCCTTCGATTCCAATTTCTTATCGAGATCGAGCTTATCTAGGTAACCCATGGCTCTACCTCCTGAAGACTAAGGGCATATAGCATCGCTAAGCACTAAGGATCGCCCCCGAAGGGGAAAAAGGCGACTTTCTGCTTGGGCTAAAGTCCGGCCGGGCGCGCATTCTACCAGATGGTCCCGTTAGGTCGCAAAGGTTTTTACCGCGGTTTTTACCATGGCGATTCTCGCCCGTCGAAACTTCCCACGAACAAAAAAAACGCCGGCCTCGCATGGCGAAACCGGCGCTGAACTTTTGGAATTGCCCTTTCCGAGGGGGCGCTTGCCCTAGTGCTTTTCGTGGTGGTGATGGTCGGAATGCTTGGAGGGGTCGGCAGCCTCTCCGGCCGCGGCGGGCTCGGCCTTTGCCCCCGTCTTGGCGCGCTGGTCGCGCAAAACGGCCTTGCGGCTCAACCGCACCTTGTTGCCCTCGACGGCGATGACTTTCACCAGAATCTGGTCCCCCATCTTCAACTCATCCCGGATATCCCGAATGCGATGTTCCGCCACTTCGCTGATGTGGAGCAGGCCATCCGTCCCGGGGAAGATCTCAACGAAGGCGCCAAAATCGGCCAGCCGCACCACCTTGCCAAGATAGGTTTTCCCCACCTCGGCTTCCGCCAGAAGGTCGCGAATCATCTTCAAGGCCTTGCTGGCAGAAGATTCGTCGGTGGCGGCCACATTCACACTGCCATCGTCTTCAACGTCAATCTTCACCCCTGTCTGGTCGATGATTCCGCGAATGACCTTGCCGCCCGGTCCGATGAGTTCCCCGATCCGGGAGGGGTTGATCTTCATGGCGTAAATATGGGGGGCATATGCTGAAATATTGGTTCGAGGCGCGGGTAATGTCTCCAGCATCTTGCCCAGCACGTGCAGGCGCGCGGCCTGAGCCTGCGTCAGGGCTTCCGCCATGATGGCGGGCGTAATGCCGGTGATCTTGATATCCATCTGAAGCGCGGTAATTCCATCCCGGGTTCCTGCGACTTTGAAGTCCATATCGCCGTAATGATCTTCCGGACCCGCAATGTCCGTCAGGATGGCGTACTTGTCGCCCTCTTTCACCAAACCCATGGCGATTCCGGCTACGGGGGACTTAAGGGGGACCCCCGCGTCCATCAAAGCCAGAGTTCCGCCACACACCGTGGCCATGGAGGAGGAACCATTGGATTCCAGGATGTCGGATACCACGCGCACTGTATACGGGAAATCCTTCTCTTCCGGAAGCATGCTCAACAAGGAGCGCTCGGCCAAAGCGCCATGCCCAATCTCGCGCCGGCCAGGACCGCGAAGGAATCCCACCTCACCCACGCTGAACGGCGGGAAGTTGTAGTGCAGCATAAAGCGCTTGAAGGCCTCTCCCTCCAGCACATCGAGGCGCTGCTGGTCTTCGCCCGTGCCGAGGGTGGCGGTCACGAGAGCCTGGGTTTCGCCGCGTGTAAACAGCGCGGAACCGTGCGTGCGGGGCAGCATTCCGACCTCGCTCGTGATAGTGCGCACCTGATCGAAGGCACGCCGGTCGGGCCGTTGGCGCTTCTGCAAGACGTCATCACGGAACAACCGCTCTTCCACGTCATCGACGAAGTGCGCCACCTGCCGCCGCCGGGCTTCATCCTCTTCGGGATAGCTTTCCACCACGGCCTTGCGCAGTTCGGCAATCTTGCGGTGGCTTTCCAGCTTGATGTATTTGGAAGTGTCCATGGCTTCATGTAGGTCTTGCTCCACTTTCGCCCGAACCTCCTGGTAAAGCGCCTCATCGCGCGCGGGCGCCGTAAAGTCGCGCTTTTTCAGCCCCAGCAGGTCGAAGAGTTCCTTTTGCGCCGCCACAATCCTGCGAATCTCCCCGTGCGCATACTGAATGGCATCGATAATAGTGGCTTCGGATACTTCCTTCGCGCCCGCCTCCACCATGACGATAGCGTCCTCGGTTCCCGCCACCACCAGATTCAGCAAACTGTTCTTCATTTCGGTATAGGTAGGATTGGTAGTCAGCCGTCCGTCCACCAGTCCCACACGCACCGCGCCCACCGGCGCGGGAAATGGGATGTCCGAGAGGTAGAGCGCCGCCGCGCCCGCGACCAGGCCGATCACGTCCGGGTTATTCTCGGTGTCGGCGGAAAGCACCATGGCAATGACTTGTGTTTCATCCCGGAAGCCGTCCGCAAAGAGGGGACGAACGGGCCGGTCAATCAGGCGGCTGGTGAGAATTTCCTTCTCTGTCGGCCGTCCTTCGCGTTTGAAGAAACCGCCGGGAATCCTTCCGGCAGCGTAGGTATATTCCCGATAGTCAACTGTAAGGGGAAAGAAATCAATTCCCTCCCGCGGGTTGGCGGAACATGCCGTCGCCAGTACCACCGTATCGCCGTAGCGCAGGTAGGCAGACCCATTAGCCTGCTTCGCCACTTTTCCACATTCAATGGTCAGGGTATGTGAACCCAGTGTCAAACTTACTTGTTTCATATTGAATCCTTTCAACCATCCACGCCGGGCGCCACACTGGGGCCACATAGCGGGTTGCGGCATGCTGTTTAACTGGCTGGGAGCGCATAATCACTCCGCCGTCAAGCATGTCGAGTTATACAGGGAGTTGCGAACCGAGGGGGAAATTGAACGGAGGGGAGACCACTGCCCGGCTCGGCAGCTCCCCAAAAAAGAAAGCGACCCGCGCCGGCAAACCGGGGGATCGCTTGGTCATTCCTACCTGTCTTGTCAGCCAACTTGTAACTTGATACACCGGGCTACTTGCGGATGCCCAACTTCTCGATGACCTGTTTGTAAACCTCAGGGTCACGCCGTTTGAGATACTCCAAGTGCCGCTTGCGCCTTCCCACCATGTTCAGCAACCCACGCCGTGAAGCATGGTCCTTCCGATGGGTGCGAAAGTGTTCATTCAGGTAACTGATCCTCTCGCTCAGCAGCGCAATCTGGACTTTGGCCGAGCCCGTATCTTTCGGGTGGACTCTAAATCGTTCGATCGTATTGGCTTTCGACTCACGGGCTAACGGCATCCGCCTCTCTCCTCGCTTCTCGTCTCTCTATGTACGGAAGAAGGTTAGCATGAAGTTTGTCTTTTCGTAAAGAAAAAACCATGAGGAGAGGGGTAAAACATCCATTTAGCCGCCCAACGCGCCTCCCGAGGGCATCAGGAGGATCTCCTCCAGAGTGGCGCGACGAGGCTGCACGAGGGCGCTCAGCACGGCGGTTGCCACGTCCGCAGGCTGCAAGAGGTCTCCGCGGCCCACGGGGAAATCGAGCTCGTCCTTCATGCGTGTTTCCGTCATCCCCGGCAAGACCGCCATTACCCGGATGCCTTCCGCCCGAAGTTCGCGTCGCAGCACTCCCGTCAGTCCCAGGGCCCCGAATTTCGAGGCAGTATAAGCCGCGCAATTACGGAACGGGATGCGGCTCGAAACGGAAAGGACATTCACCATGTCGCCCCGGCTGCGTTTGAGCAGGGGCAGTGCCGCGCGGGACACCAGGAAAATGGAGGTGAGGTTCGTCTCGAGGTTCCGCCTCCAATCCGCCAGGGAGGTTTTCGCGAAGGGTTTGAAGGTGAAGACGCCGGCATTGTTGATCACTACGTCCAGCCGGCGGATCTCTTTTTGTACGGCGGCAAGAAGGCGCGCCACATCGCCAGGCTGGGTGACATCCGTGGGGATGCTCAATACCGTCCCCGGCAGTTCCGCCGCGGCACGCGCCAAGGGTCCCCGGTTTCGCGCCGCCAAGACGAGTCTGGCCCCCTCCTTGTCCAGAGCCCGCGCGATCGCCAGCCCAATCCCCCGGCTGGCGCCGGTTATCAAAACGACCTTGTCCCTAAGGTTCCCCATAGTTAAGAAGGAGCGAAACTCGAAATTGGAAACTCGTCAGGTAAGTCCCGGGAAACGCACACGGCTTTTCTTCTACAATGCTAAGCGAGCCTGTGTTATGTGCCATCGAGCTTCGACTTTCGAGTTTCGATTTTCGAGTTTCGTGTCTACGCTCGTTCTTTCACCAGCCGCAGGAACTCCGACCGAGTTCCCTCGCAGTCGCGGAATACCCCGAGCATGTGAGAGGTCACGGCCACCGAGTTCTGTTTCTCCACCCCCCGCATGATCATGCAGAGGTGCCGCGCTTCGATGATAACCCCCACACCCTGGGGTTTGATCTTGTCCATGATGGTCTCGGCGATTTGCACCGTCAGGCGTTCCTGCACCTGCAACCGGCGCGCGAACACATCGACGATGCGCGGAATCTTGCTCAAACCGATCACCTTGCCGTTGGGGACATAGGCCACGTGACAGCGGCCGAAAAACGGGAGCATGTGATGCTCGCACATGCTGAACATCTCGATGTCCCGCACCATCACCATCTCATCATACGCAACAGAATAGAGCGCGCCGTTTAAAACCCTATCGATGTCTTCATGGTAGCCGCTGGTCAGGAAGCGGAGGGATTTAGCCACCCGCGCCGGCGTCCGCTGAATCCCCTCGCGGTCCGGGTCCTCCCCGATTTCCGCAATCAGCTTGTGAATCGTTCCGGCGATCGGATCCGCCAGCGCCGCTTCCATTTCTTCAATATTTTCCAGGTCATCAGCTTTCATAGGTCTCATAGGCCCTTTCCACTCCCGAGGCGGGAGGGCCCGGGGCGTATTCGAATGAGTTCAAGCTCGTCTCCTCCAAACGGACGCGGTCAAGGACCAGGCCACGCGCCGCTCCCGCCTTCTCCAAGGGGTTTCGCAGTAGCTTGTAGATTTCCCGGCAGAGGTTCTCGGTGGTGGGAACCTGCGTCCGGAAGTTATCCATATCAAGATTCAAATTCTTGTGATCGAACTTGTCAAGCACGCGCTCCGATACGATGCCATCCAGCGCCACCAGGTCAAACACCATACCGGTGGCCGGATCGACGGAGCCCGCCACCGTTACTTCCACCAGATAATTGTGCCCATGCCCATTGGGATTGTTGCACTTGCCATAAACGCGCACATTCTCTTCCGGGCCCAGGGCATCGTTGTGCAATCGATGGCCGGCAGAAAACCGGTAGCGTCGTGTCAAGTAAACCATTATTCCCCGTAGTAATCCACAAACAGGTCCGGCGTCTCGTACACCCTGATTCGATGCAACTTGCCGTGCGCAAGTTTCGGCGCCACCAGGTTCCAGATCTCTACGGCGATGTTTTCCGTCGTGGGGTTCTTCGCCGCAAAGGCCGGAACTTCTTTGTTCAGGAGTTTATGGTCCATCAGTTGAATGACCTCCTGCTCCAGCAAGACCTTCAATTCCTTGAGGTCCATCACCATACCAGTGGTGGGATCGACCTCGCCCCCCACCGTCGCCTCCACCGTATAATTGTGACCATGCCCCAGGGGATTATTGCACTTGCCGAAAATCCGGCGGTTCTCCTCCGGCGTGAAACTTGGATTGTGATAGTAGTGGGAGGCTGAGAACTCGGCGCGCCGCGTGACGTAGATCATCCTTTCCCTTTCGTGGCGTAGTGACGCCCTTTCCATTCGATGTTTCCCGTCGCGCGATGGGCACGCCAGGAAGCCACAAGCAAAGCTCCCAGCAACGCGGCGCCGAGCGGTTGGTAAACGGCCAGAATCGGTTCAAACCCCAACCGCACCAGGGCCCGCCCGTAGTTCCATTGACGAGCCAGTACCAGAATCATCAAGCCGCCACCCAACAGCGCAGCCCCGCCGCCACCACGGGCAAAGGCCACCCACAGGCAAACGGCCAGGAAAACCACAACGGGCAACGCATCGAGCAGCCAAAGGGACGCGACGGCCGCCAGCATCCTGGAACCCTTTCCTGCGTAGAGCAGGTAAAGGTTTTTGGTCCAGCCTTGCCACATCCCGGCAAAACTCCTGTACATGCGGGTTTGAACCCACGGCGTGCCGGGCAAGAACACCAGTTTCCCGCCCCGCGTCTTGATATTCCGCGCCAGTTCGACATCTTCGAGGATGGCCGACTTCACCGCCTCGTGCCCGCCGCTACGCTCATATGCCTCCCGGCGGATGAGCATGTACTGACCATTTGCGGCCGCCGAGGGGGAATGCGGGTCGGAGACCTCGTCGAAGCGGTACAGGGATGCCAGTTTCACGTACACGCAGGGGATGACCGCTTTTTCCCACCACGTCGGGGTCTCCTGTCCGGGCGAAACTGACAACAGATCGGCGCTTTCGTCCCCTGCGCGTTGCACTAAATCTGCAAGGCTACCCTCCCGGTGTTCCGTGTCGGCGTCGGTAAAGAGCAGCCAGTCACCCGTAGCGGCGCGCGCTCCCATCGCTGCGGCGTGCGTTTTCCCCAGCCAACCTTCGGGCAGTGACTCCACGCGCAGCGTGCGGAGCTTGGGAATTTCTTCTTGCAGTGCAGCCAGGATTGCTCCGGTCCGATCCTCAGACTGGTCATCCACCACCAGGACTTCGCATATCGCTGGCTGAGCGGCGAGCGATTTCACCACCCGGGCGATATTTGCCTCTTCGTTGCGGGCGGGGATGATCACCGAAACGCGTTCCTGGGGGCCGATGGTCATGACGGGAAGACATGAAATGCGAAACTTCATTATAATAGACCATCCTGGCATGAGTAAAACCAAGACGATTAAAGCATCGATCCTGATCTTGATACTGGGGGGAGCCGTTCTTTTCGCCCTCTACCTGCGACAGGAGCGCCCCCTGGCCATCGGAGACAGCGCTATCGAGTTCTCCGTGCCGGCGGTGCCTTCGGGCTCACTGGATATAAAAGACTATCGAGGGCAAGTGGTCGTCCTGAACCTCTGGGCTACTTGGTGCCCACCCTGCGTGGAAGAGACTCCCAGCCTGGTGAGATTCGCGGAGAAGATGCGGGAGCACGGGGTAACGGTGATCAGCTTGAGCGTCGACGAGGATCGGCCGGCGCTCCAGGATTTTATCCGTAAGTATCAAATTCCCTATCCAGTCGGGCGCGATCCTGACCGCTCGCTCTCAGGCCGCTATGGCACCGTGCAGTTCCCGGAAACCTATATCTTCGACCGCCACGGAAGGCTCGCCGAGAAAGTAATCGGCCCCACAGACTGGGACGACACGCGGATGCAGGATTTCGTCCTCGACCTCGCCCGCGGGTCCGGCGGCTGACCTGACCAACCCCCGGCAGCTATACGCTCGAGACCGCGACGGAGCCGGATTTCAAGGTGTCCATGACAATCCGCCAGAGGCTGATGACTTCCACCACCACTTCATCCTCCGGCACGCTGACCCTCGCTTGCCGGTTGAACAGTTTGGCCTGATAGATAATCCCCGTCAAAGTTGCTGCCACAGCGGGATCAACCTTTTCTACTGCGGTTTGAACTTCGCGTTTTTTCGCCATCCGCACCCTCCTTCCGGCATTGGAATTGCCGCGATTCTAACACATTCGCAACACCCACCCTCGCGTGCCGGCCACAGACGGACCTTTTGTCTTCCTGGCCGCCGATCCGGAAACAGCCTTTCCTACCGGTAGGAAATTTGCGGCCTGATTTGTAAAATCTTTTCCTACCGGTAGGAAAAACCGCAAGAATTCACTTGACAAGGGGTCTGGGCTCTGTACTAGCCTGAAGGGGTATATGTCAGGAAAGGGGCTAAACCACAAGGGGAAGAAGGCCGCCGGCGCCGGCCCGGGCGGCTCGTCCTTACCCGGGCATAATCAGGGAGGGATGGCAGTTAAAGCAGAGTGACAAAGAGGCGACTACTGTGGCGGTATACCGTATGTTACTGATGAAAAATAACTTATTTGCAAAACGCCGCGCCGTGCGCAAAGATATGGCGCGATCCGATTATGTTGATGAAAACACAATGGGATATGATCGTAATCGGGCACTAAGCCTGCGAACCCCAAGCTTCAACATATTGAAAAAAATACACTTATAAGGAGAATAAAAAGGCTGCGCGGGGAGAAAAAGATGTTAAAAATGGAAGATGAACCGACTATATCTATGAAAACACAGGGTAGAGCGACAAAATGTCATGCACGAAAATGCGTTTTCCAGGGGGATTTTGAGGTGAAATTGGCCATTTCCAGCTCGTATTGAGGGTAGCTCCCGGACCCGCGGGAACTTGTCCTTTCGCTCTGCCCTGGCATAAGATCTTGGTTTGGGCCTTCTTACATGATCGATCCAGTTTGCGGCATGGAAGTAACTCCCGAGGACGCGGCCGGCTCCTACACCTACCAGGGCCGGCAATACTACTTCTGTGTCGAGTCCTGCCTGGAACAGTTTCGCGCCGATCCTGAGGCCTTCCTCTCGCCTGCTTCGGGAACCTCAACCGCCGCGCCGGCAAAGGAAGACGCCGTTTATACCTGCCCCATGCATCCTGAGGTTCGCCAGCCGGGGCCCGGGGCGTGTCCCAAGTGCGGCATGGCGCTCGAGCCGCTGGTAGTTGCTCGCGGGGAGGAAACCAACTCGGAGCTAAGTTTAATGACGCGCCGGTTCTGGATCAGTCTGGCACTGACGGCGCCGCTGATCCTCCTGGCCATGTCGGCCATGCTGGGCGCACACAGTTTCGGGAACTTCATCCCGGCTCGGACGCTTGCCTGGGTGGAGATGATTCTGGCCACGCCGGTCGTCCTCTGGGGTGGCTGGCCCTTCTTCCAGCGCGCCTGGGCCTCCATTGTTAACCGCAGCCCCAACATGTTCACGCTCATCGGGATCGGCACAGGAGCCGCTTATGTTTACAGCCTGCTGGCCACGCTCCTGCCGCGGATGTTTCCGTCATCTTTCCGGCTGCCTTCCGGCGAGGTCCCGATCTACTTCGAATCCGCCGCGACCATCACCACACTGGTCCTCCTGGGGCAGGTGCTGGAGTTGCGCGCGCGCAGCCGAACCAGCAGCGCCCTAAGAGCATTGCTGGGACTCGTCCCGAAGACCGCCCGGCGTCTGCGGCCGGAGGGGGGAGAAGAGGACATTCCACTGGAACAGGTCAATCCCGGCGACCGGCTACGCGTGCGCCCGGGGGAAAAGATCCCCGTGGACGGAAGCGTGATTGAGGGCGCGAGTTCGGTGGATGAATCCATGGTAACCGGCGAATCCATTCCTGTGGAAAAGAAACCGGACGACCTCGTTACCGGCGGCACCGTGAACGGGACAGGCAGCTTCGTGATGCGCGCCGAACGCGTGGGAGGTGACACACTGCTGGCGCAGATCGTGGCAATGGTCGGTGATGCCCAGCGCACCCGCGCACCCATCCAGAAACTTGCCGATGTCGTGGCCTCCTATTTCGTTCCTGTGGTGGTAGGAATCGCGGCACTGACCTTTGCCGCCTGGTCGATTTACGGCCCTCCGCCGCGCCTCGCCTTCGCTTTGGTCAACGCCGTAGCCGTGTTGATTATCGCCTGCCCCTGCGCCCTGGGGTTAGCCACGCCCATGTCCATCATGGTGGGCACGGGACGGGGAGCCACGGCCGGCGTTCTGATCCGCAACGCGGAGGCTCTGGAGACGCTCGCGAAAGTCGATACGCTGGTCATCGACAAAACCGGCACCCTGACGGAGGGAAAGCCTCGCCTTGCCGCCGTAAAGGCTGAACCCGGCTGGACGGATACGGAGTTGCTACAACTCGCCGCCAGCCTGGAGCGCGGCAGCGAGCATCCCCTGGCGGGCGCCATTATCGCTGCCGCGGAAGAACGCGAGTTGGCTCTCTTCCCCGTCCAAGACTTCCACTCATTCACGGGCCAGGGGGTAACCGGGACGGTGGAGGGCAAGGCGGTAGCATTGGGGAACACGGCCCTCTTCGAATCGCTTAGGATTTCTCCCGGCCATTTGCCTGAAGAGGCAGAGGCGTTGCGACGCGATGGAAGCACTGTCGTTTTAGTTGCTGTTGACTTCCGGCCAGCCGGAGTGCTCGCGGTGAAGGATCCCATCCGGACTACCACGCCCGATGCTATCCGGTTGCTCCATCAGGAAGGCCTGCGCATCGTCATGCTCACGGGAGACAACCGCACCACTGCGGAGGCTGTGTCCCGCCAGTTGGGAATCGATTCATTCGAGGCGGAAGTCCAGCCGGCCCGGAAGGGCGAAATTGTGAAGGAACTCCAGTCGAAGGGCCACGTCGTGGCCATGGCAGGCGACGGCATCAACGACGCACCCGCGCTGGCGCAGGCGCAAGTCGGCATCGCCATGGGAACCGGGACGGACATTGCCATGGAAAGCGCCGGCGTGACCTTGGTTAAAGGCGATTTAAGGGGGATCGTGCGTGCCCGCCGGCTGAGCCGCGCCACGGTGCGCAACATCCGCCAGAATCTCTTCTTCGCCTTTGTCTATAATATGGTGAGCGTGCCGGTGGCCGCGGGCGTGCTTTACCCGCTGCTGGGTTGGCGACTCAGCCCCATGCTCGCAGCGGGGGCCATGACTTTTAGTTCGGTCTCGGTCATCAGCAATGCTCTGCGTCTGCGCAAAGCGAACATCTGAGATTTACGATTTGAGATTTGCGATTTCCTACAGGGGCAAGAGGACGGGTAGCTGCGGCGGCAATGCCAGGCCAGGGCGCCTGATTCCATAGTGCTTGCGAGGTCAGGATCCATGACATTTCTGAAGACACGGTATGCGGTAAAAAAGGAGCTTTCCACCCAGGACCTCGAGCGTCTTGCTCAGCTCGGCACGGTATACGGGATTCGGGGGCTCGACTTCGAAGGCCAGAACCTGTTGATCGAATACGATGCCTCGCGCATCCACGAAGCGGAGGTCCTGGCGCACGTGCGCGCCACCGGCATTCCCGCCGAACCTTTGCAACCCATCCCGCCAGGAGGATTTGACCACAACGGCGAGTTTCACGATTTTGCCTGGCCGGTGGAGGGGCTTTCCCCCGTCAATCAGAAGGTGAAGTGATGGTGACTGGCTTCCAAGGGTTCCGCCCGGATTCGTTCCGTTTCTTTGAAGAGTTGGCCCATAACAACCATAAAGCGTGGTTCGACGCCCATCGCGCCCGCTACGACGAGCACGTGGTGGGGGCGTTTCGCGGCTTGCTCGAAGCTCTTTCGCCCGCGCTCCTCAAGCTCAACCCGCACTTCGAAGTGGGGGGCAAGACCAATGGAAACTTTTCCCGCATCAACCGCGACATCCGCTTCAGCAAGGACAAAACCCCCTATAAACCGAATTACTACCTGTACGCCTACGATGGGAGGCAGGAGCGCGGCCTTACGGGCCGCCTCTACGTGGGGCTGTCCGCGGACTGCCTGACCGCGGGCTTTTCCATCTACGGGAGCTGGCGGGGACCCAAGGGGGCGCTGGAGACCGTCTTTCGCAAGCGCGTGGAAACCCATCGCGAGATTTTTGACAGGCTGCTGCGGCAAGTGGTCAAGTCCCGCCGATTTGAAACCTACTGGCACCGCGAGGAAAAAGGGGAATGGGCGCAGCATGCGGGGTTGCCGCGCCGCGAGGAAGACTGGCAGACCCTGCACGCCTGGGTGGTGCGCAAGGTCTTCCTGCCCAACGCGCGCGGCATCGCTGCTCCCGCCTTCGCCCGGGTTGTAGAGGACCTCTTTGTCGACCTCTACCCGCTGGTGCTCTTCACCTCCGAAACCGCGCGCGGCTGGGAAGGCATGGTTAAAAAGGCGCTGCCGTGAGCAAAGGATTCGGCCTGCTACCGCCCGCGCGGCTGCCCCAGTTGGTTGTGTCCACCCTGGGACTCGTCGACGACGGCCTTCAGGACGTCGCCCACGAAGAGGTTCTCTTTAGTGTTGATGGCGTCCGCCTTGGGCCCGATATAAATTCCCACCGGCTGCACCACAACCCCGTCGATGCGGCCGGAGCGGATGTTATTGGAAGTGAAGGTCAGGTCGCGCGTTTCGCCCTCGATCCGGATGCCATAGCCCGGCTCGCCGGGGCGGCCGTTATCCTCGATGGTGTTCTCCGTGAAGATGTTGCGGCTGGCGGCGTTGGCGGCCACCTCATCGCGAAAATAGACGCCGGCCCGCGCATTTCCGCTTATGGAATTTCCCACAAACATATTATCCGTATCCTTATGTCCTAGAGAGATGCCATCCCGGCCGTTGTTCCAGGCCTGGTTCCGCTCGTACCGCGCGTGCTGCACGCGCCAACACAGGAAGAGGCCGTCCTGCCCGTTGTTGTGCGCCCGGCAGTCGCGCACGAGGCCGCGCGCGGCGCCCGTACCCAGGTGAATGCCCAGTAGGGCATTACCCTCCGCCTCGCAGTTCTCCACCACCGGATCCTCCACAAACTGGAGGCTGATGCCGTCCCCCGGGTAATTGCGGGCCACGCAGTTGCGAACCGTCATGCGCTTGGAATGGAAGAAGTAGATCGCGCCGGCCTGACAGCCGTCGACATTGCCGCTGCCGGCGCGGTTGCCGTCCACGCTCAGGTCCTCAACCTGGACATCTTCCACGTCGTATCCCGCCACCAGGGGAAAGGTATTGAACACCCGCCCCTCGTTGGCGACGGAATAGTCCATATGCAGGAAACGGTCGAAGTGCAGGGTGTTGCCGTCAATGCTGACGATGCTGCGCACACTGGGCGTCCAACTGTCCGGACTCACCTTGTCAAGAATGGTCACGCCCATGCCGGGCGCGAATCCGCTGGCGTCTTCCACCGTGGCGGTAAACTCGCCATAGTCGGCGTCAAGTTTGAGTTTGGACTGTACGCCCGGGACTTTCTTCAGCAAAGTCTTCTCCGGCCCTTCCCCTCGCAAGCGGACGTGGCTGGCCAGGCGGACCGAATTGGCAAGCAGGTATGTTCCGGCCTTGATCACCACCATGCCGCCGCCCGCTGCGGCGACGTGGTCAATGGCCTTCTGGATGGCCACGTTGTCCGTGCCGATCACATCCGCGCCCGAAGCCCCCACCGTGACCGTCATACTCCCTCCCTGCGCCCGCCCCGCGAGCGGCAGGATAAGCGCCGCGAGCAGGCTGAGGGCCACCCGTGGGATCGAAACCCTTCCAAGTTTGCTTTGCATCGGAATTCTCCTGGCTGGCGTGGAATCGCTTCCATCACGGACACGATTCTAGCAGGTAAAACCCCGGGTCGCACGCCGAGGTTTCGACTTTCATTCCGCCCTTTTGAGCGCCAATGTCCTTGCGGTAGAATGACAGCAAGCTCAGGCCAGATGGCGGAGGGAAAACCCTCTGCCCGAGGGCTGAGTGAAACCGTAATGCGCCGATTCTCCCACCATTCGCCGCAGGCAATCTTCAGCATGACCCTTATGGCGTTGCTTTTGGCTCCG
>DATJVT010000434.1:0-2708 GCA_035501695.1 Terriglobia bacterium
TCGGCAATGGCGGGAATCTCCACGCGCGTGTCCGTGCAAAGGACCGAGATGGGCTTCTTTCGCTTTGCGGCATGAATGGAGAGAACGGTATCGAAAATCATCGACGCCAGCATCGTGCTGTCCTTGCCGCCGCTGAAGCCCCCCAGCCAGGGGCGCTTGTCTTCCAGGTAAAGCTCTTGGAGAGAAGCTTTGATCTCCTGAAACATCCTTGCTCCTTTTGGGGGGGAGTATACACTCCCCAAGCTATTTTTCAAGCAATGACTTTAAGATAGCATCTGCGGCAACCGGCGGAAAGGCCCCACGCCTGCCGGGAGCCACGGTCCGAGAACACGTCGTAGGATTTGGCCCGAGACGCCCATGTCGTCGAACCGATGTCGAGCGATTCCGAGCGTATCGTCGGCCACACGGACAATACCCCGGACGGTCGGTTCGGGTCGATCAGGAACACATGTCAGGCGAGTCGGTTCAGAGTGACCACTTCCGAAGAATCTGTAGAGTCTAATGTAGAGTTTTTACCGCGTCTCCGCCGATGAGGCCGTCAAAGGCCGGTCCCCTGAACGGCGACGGTTTCGGTTCCCTTTTAACCTGGTGCTGACACACCGGACTCAATCCCGGCCAATCCGGGTATCTTCCCAATCGAGTTGGTCCGAACGAAGCGGCAGTTGGTGAGCCTGCGCGTAGTGGTTTCGCGCGGCCTCCACCTGGCTGTACCATCGTCCCAAGGGCAGGATGATTTCCCGATAAACCAGATAGGTCATGTCGGCGGTTCGGTAAGGCAGGTAGTCTTTGGCGTCGTCGACTTCCAGAAGGTAGCGCCGGCCATTCGCCTCCGGGACCCGCGGGTACCAGCTTCGGTACCAGACGCTGACGGTGTGGGCGAGAACGGAATTTCGCTGCTGCTTGATCTTCTGCGCCGTGTCCAGGGCACGATCGAGAGCGGCTACGGCTTGCTGGAATTCCACCTTCGCCGCGGCATCCTCCGCCTGTTCCAAAGCCTTGTCAATTTGGTCCATCCCTAGAATCATTTCCAGGTTCTGGCGGTACAAGGCCGCAATCGACAAAAAGACCTCCAAGTTGTAATGATTAAAATTGACGGAATACAAGTTTTCAAGCAGCAAATCGCAAAGCTCATCGAGCTCAGGGAGCGATCCCTGAGCTACCCTGACGCGCGAGAGGTTTCGGGCACCTGCATCGAGGGTCAGGCGCAGGTATTCGCCATCCGGCACCGGCGGCAAAGGCAGCGTCTGGTCATAGGCCGGCCGCCGCACGGGATAGATCTGCTGGGAGTCCCCAAAGAGCGGCTTGCGCGCGTCGGATTCCATCACCTGCCAACTGTCTTTCCAGAGTTCTCCCTGTTCGCTCATCAACTGGTAAACCCGGCCCATGCGGATCGCGCCCGGCCCGTAAAACAACCGGTAGAACGATGCCATCAACTCTTCCGGACTTCCGCCTCCCGGATGCCAGGCCGGAGCCGAGCCGGCAGCGTATCCCAACCACATCGTTTCCATGTGCGTCCCTTGCGTGTCCCAACCGCAGAGGAACGTTCCCATCAGGTCCGCCTCGCGCCGCTCGGGAGAGTTGGAGATGTCGTCGAACACCACCGCAACCCGCCCCGGACCAGGCTGGGCGGGTACATAGGCTTCTGCCGCCCTTCCCGCGAGGTCACCCATATCAGGGGGGATGTAATAGTCGGGGAACAAAAACTGCTCCCAGGTGATGTTGGAAGTAAAGATCATCTGGCGGATGCCCCGGGCCTTGAAGGCGCGGTCGAATTCCGGCCCGTAGACCTCGCCGTTGACCAGATATGAAGGCAGCGAGGCAATATCGCCGGGCTTCAGCGGGTATTCGCCCCAGAAAATCACGGTGCGTCCGGACTCATGCAAATAACCCGCCGCCTTGTCCAGAAAAGCCGCCAGCACCTTGCCCACGCTTCCCAACTGCCGGGTGAGTTGCGCCGAGTGGCACTGGGCGTTGTCGGCCAGCCCCACGTAATAGGGCTCATCCGTCGAGAGCACAAAATACTTTACCCCTTGATTGGCATCGAGCAGGTCCTGGAACATTCCCTCCAGCAGCTTGTATGAGTCCGGATTGGTGGTGCACATTTCGTAGTTGCTGTCGGGGAATTCCCGCAGCCCGGCGTACTCTGGATGCTTCAAGATCCAGGGAATGTGCGCGGGGGCGTCCAGGTAAGGAATCAGTTGAACGTGATAACGCAGCCCGTAGTTGGTGAGCTCCTGCACCTGCTCGGGCGAGAGGGCGGAGGGGGCGGCCAGCGCCGGCGCGCTCTTGTACTGGAAGTGATCGTCGAGCTTCAGCACGAAACCGTTGATCTTGTAGAACGCGGCCTGCCGCAGCGCCTCTTTCAGGACGTCCACATGCTCGACATGGAACAGGTCTTCCCACAGGATGTTGCGCAGTTCGAGGTCGGGCCAATCGGTGATTACGCCGCCGGGCAGGCATAATCGGCCCGAGGCCGGCTTGACCAATTGCACCAGCGTTTCGACCCCGTAGAACAATCCGGTGTCGGCGTTGGCGGTAATACGAATGGAGTGGCCGGCGAGTTCGAGCTTATAAGCCTGCTCCTCCAGTGCTCTCCGGTTGCGGTCTGTTGCCAAACCGATGGGGACTCCCCCGGGCTGAATCGTCAGGGTTATCGTTCCGCCGGCATCGCGCTCCTCCCCGGCCTTTTCAAGCGTGACTCCGAAGCG
>DATJVT010000435.1:0-10918 GCA_035501695.1 Terriglobia bacterium
GCGTAGTATGATCGACGTGGGAAGGGTAGCGCGTACATTGACTCCGAGGGTCGCGCTACCCCCCGCGGCATTCAGGTGGCACTGGCACTCCTGCCTGTGCCTCCCCCGAGGCGCGATAACTTAGAAGATCGCGGCGGCAAGCCGATGCTCCCCTGTGGGCACGCTTACGAAACCTTAAATCCTGGAGATCTGGAAAAGAATGACTGAGAAGAAGCTTTTGTTTACCCCTGGTCCCTTGACCACCAGTGACACCGTGCGGCAGGCCATGATGCGGGATATGGGCTCGCGGGACGCGGAGTTTCTGGACGTGGTGCGGAACATCCGCCGCCGCTTGCTGGCCCTGGGGAATGCGGCCGGCGAATATGAGGCGATCTTGATGCAGGGTTCGGGCACTTTCGCCGTCGAGTCGGTTATCGGCTCGATTTTGCCCAGCGAAGGGAAGCTGCTGGTTCTGATCAATGGCGCTTACGGGCACCGCATGGCCAAGATTGCCCGCACGCTGGGAATTGACACGGAGGTCCTGGTCTTTCCCGAGTCATGTCCCGTTAACTCCGACGAGGTTCGGTGGGCTCTGGCGCGGCATCCCACCGTTACCCACGTCGGCGTCATCCACTGCGAGACCACGACGGGGCTCATGAATCCTGTGGAGGGAATTGGGACGGTGGTCAAGGAAGGCGGGCGCGTCTTCCTGGTCGATGCCATGAGCAGCTTCGGCGGCGTACACATGGATCTCCCCTCCTGCGGCATCGATTTCCTGGTTTCCTCCGCCAATAAGTGTATCCAGGGCGTCCCCGGCTTCGGCTTTGTCCTGGCGCGGCGGGACCTGCTGCTGGCCGCGGAAGGCCGCGCCCGCAGCCTCAGCCTGGACCTGGTGGCGCAGTGGAAGGGCCTGGAATCCGACGGGCAATTCCGTTTCACGCCTCCGACGCACGTCCTTCTTGCCTTTTGGCAGGCACTGTTGGAACTGGAGGCGGAAGGAGGCGTTGCCGGCCGCGCTGCCCGCTTCGCCGCCAATCAACGAACCCTTATGGAAGGCATGACCGCGCTGGGGTTCAAGGCCTATCTGGCGCCGGAATTCCAGAGCAGTATCATCACTTCCTTTTTCTACCCGTCTCACCCGAATTTCGAATTCAAATCGTTCTATCAGCGGCTGGGTGAGCAGGGATTTGTTATCTACCCCGGCAAGGTGAGCGATGCGGATTGCTTCCGCATCGGTACCATCGGCCACCTCTTTCCGGATGATCTGCGATCGCTGGTCGCGGCGATTGGCCGTACTCTCGAGGCCATGCAGGTTGAAATGCCCCGCGTGGGAAAGGTGTGAGCAAATATGAAAACGCCAACCGAGATTCGCAAGCGTTACCAGGGGCCCGTGCGCGCTGTAATTTTTGACTGGGCGGGCACCACCGTCGACTACGGCAGCATGGCCCCCGTCGACGCTTTCATCGAGCTTTTCGACCGCCACGGAGTCAGGGTCACGGCAGCGGAGGCGCGTCGGCCCATGGGCTCCTATAAGAAGGACCACGTGCGCCTGATTCTGGAAATGGAGCCGGTCACCGGGCAGTGGCAAGAGCTAAACGGCCGGGCGCCTTCGGCAGAAGACGTTGAGGCGCTCTACCAGGAATTCATTCCCCTTCAGACGGAAGTGATCGCGCGTCATGCCGGCGTGATCCCCGGGGTCGCGGAAACGGTAAGCTGGTTACACAACCAGAACATTGTGATCGGCAGCACCACCGGTTACACGCGCGAGATGATGGCTCCGCTGCTGCCGCTGGCCGCCGCCGCGGGATTTGCGCCCGAATCCACTGTGTGCGCGGATGAAGTTCCGGCGGGCCGCCCGGCCCCCTGGATGGCCATGACCTCCGCCATGCGCATGGGTGTCTACCCCATGGAAGCCTGCGTGAAGGTGGGCGACACCCTGGTGGATATCGCCGAGGGGTTGAACGCCGGAATGTGGACGGTGGGGATCACCAAGACCGGCAACGAATTGGGACTCACCCTCGCAGAGGTGCAAGCTCTGGACTCCGGCGACCTTGCGGCGCGGCTCCAAAACGCTTCCGACCGACTGCTGCAAGCAGGGGCGCACTTCGTGATTGAGGGAGCGGCTCAACTGCCCGCCATTATCGAAGATATCAAGCAGCGTCTGGCCCGCGGCGAGCGTCCCTGAAGTCCCCCACGGATATCGGCGTGAGTTAGGTGCGGGTTCTCGGACGGTTCCTGCCCAAGTCGTCTCTCGGACGGAATCCCCAAGACCGGCGAAGTCCGCACCGCGGCGGAGCGGCAACCGAAGGGACCCCTCACCCGCCGGCCATGCCGTCGACCTCCCCGTTTGCTGGGGTCCGATGGTCCCCATCGGGGTCCTGAAATCGGACTCCCCTCGGAGAGGTTGTTATTTCCATTAGGGCGCGTGCGCGCCGCGAGGAGAACTATCAACCTCTCTGTATTTTGGCTTTCGGGAACAGAAGGTATCGCCGGGCAGCCTTGGGGCTATTGTTGCAAGATTCGGATCCCTCGCCGCTTCAGATGTGGCTGATATTGCGGCATGGAGGGTTCCGCACACGAGATCGAAGCCGGCGCGGACTGTTGGCTGAGGTCCCAATCCGCCCAGCTCCATAAACCAATCTTGCCTTTCTCGTGCGGGAACATACCGCTGAACTTCACCCGCGCCGTCCCGGTTTCCAGTTCGCAGATGTACCAGGTCCATTGGCTCAAGTAGGGAAGAAGGTCTTTCCAGGGGCTTCCCGCCTCGACCATGTTGTATCCAATGTGGCCTGCGGAGGAACTCTCTTGCAGTTTCGCCTCGCGGCCGTTGACCAGGCATGAGCAGGTACTCGGTAAATGATCGCTGCCGGGGAATTCTAAAAGCAGAAGGGCCTTGCCTGCTTTCGCGGCTTCCGGGATGGAAATCTCGCATTCCACTTGGAATGAAGAGGAGGGGAGGGCTTTGTCGCCTTGGCGGAGCCAATTGGCAACCGGCAGGCGATCAACCTTTTGTGAAACGAGGTCACCCCGAAGGTCACCCCTCACTCCAGTTCTCGCGGCGACGACTTGCTCGCCGCCTTTCGGGAGCAGGACTCGAATACTGTTCGAGCCCTCGGATAGAACTTTCATATTGCCGTCAGAATCCCGTGTCCAGCGCGCTCCCATGGCCACCGGCTCAACTAGCTCGGTCCGCGGCACAATCTCCAGGAAAATCAGTTCCCAAGGGGCCAAGTCGAGGTTGATCACCGAGGTGCTGCTCACTCCCTCCGCAATCCCTTTTCGGTAGGGATACTGGGTGTGGCATACCCCGTTCGAAAGTCCTGCCGGGGCTGCAATCTTTGCGAGGTCCAGCGCGAAAGCTTTGGATTCGCTGGAGGGATTTCGGGCGGCGAGGATACCTCGTGTCCCGCTCCAGTGCGCGTAAGCGTAGGGCTCGCCTTGCTCGACCCGCGAGGTGAGAATGGCGGTATTGCGAAGTAGCTCCTGGTTGTGCCGCGCCCATTTCAGCAAGCCCGCGTAAATGTGCCAGTCCGATTCGGTCATGAATTTTGGGTTGATGTAGGTGGGAACGAAGAACCTTCCCCGGCCGAAGGCCATGGCGGCGTGATTGGGAAAACCGGCCGCCTCGTCACAGTGGACGATGTCGAAATATTGCAGGGCGTTTTGCGGCAGCCAGACTTCATTTAAGGATTTGAAGATGAAATACTCCCGCGCCGTGGTCTGGGCTTCCCGGTAATCGGGGGCGGGTCCGATCCCGGGGGGAAGGTCTCCTCCGGCATTTGCCCAGACCGAATCTGCGTACTTGATCATCCAGGGGCTGATGTAGTTGACCCAGGAATTGAGGTAAGTTGGCTCCGTGACCAGGTCGGGATTGGCCTCCTTCGATGCTGAAATCAATTCCAGTGAGTATTCCGCGAGTGGTTCGACGGAATCGTCGCCGGGAAGTAGTCCGTGGTGCCCAACCTCTTCACGCGCCACGAAGCCATCATATTTGATGGTGCCGAGCCTTTTCTCCTTGATAAGCCACTTGAGTTGGTCCTTGGTGGCGGAGCGATATCCGGGGTCCGCCAGAGATACTCCGGAGTATTTGCGGTCCTCCCCGGGTTTCGCTTCCACGACGGCGAAACCGTTCTTCTTCGCCCATTCGTAATCGATCACTGGATTGTAGACATCGCTCGGAGACATCCACAGTCCGGGTTTCGCCCGCGCCGACTCCGCCATCTCCACCATGCGATTCAAATCATCGGGCTGATTGACCTTGTCGATCTTCCAGAAGCTGCGGGGAGAGCTCCATCCCATGTCGGCAGTGAGAAGATCAAAGAACGTCCCCTCTTTTTCATAGAGGCTCTGCTTCAGTTGCGCTACAAGGTTGACGAATTCGTTTTCATTGAAGATTTCGGGAAGGCTCCACCAGGAGTTGTAGCACGCCACCAGGCGCGCCGGGCGCAGGCGAACGTCTTCGATGTAATGCAAGAAGAACGGGCGCGCGCCCTTGGGCTCCGTCACGCCGGTAACGGTGGAGCGGAGGTTGACCCAATCGGGAGAAATGGTTTTTCCTCCCGGCCGGCTGCGCAAAACAAACCCCTCACTATTGTATTCATTGAACGCGGCGACGAATTCAACTCCTGCCCAGAAAGTCTCGCAATAGATGGGGTGGCTCCCATAAGGCAGCCGGTCCGCGTGCATGGAGTCCCACTGCCTCTTGACTCCTTTCCAGTTTTCCAGGTCTGCCCTCATCAGCTTTGCTTTTGCATCCTGGCTCATGCTTCTCAGTTCGATTTGCTTGCGCAGGTACGCGGAGTGCGGCGGGAGTTGATACCGGACCCGAATCTGCAATTGTCCGGGCGACCCTTGCGGGCTGGAATAAACCAGCTCAAAGCGCCCATCCCCCCGCGTAACGCCGGTGATCGAGAGGTGGTCCGGTGTTATCAAGTTACCGGCATCAAACTCGAGAGCAAAGTCAGCCGTGGGCAGATCGACGGTCTCATTGGCCTGTTTGTTCGCCATGCGCCGCGAAACCACTTTCCCTTCCCGGGTGAGCAGGCGAAATTCCAGAAACTCGTTCCCAAGCAGGCATTCCTCCGAACCCGCGGGCGCCGGCACGGCCGCCGGCAGCGGCGTCGCACATGCCAGCAAGCTCCCCAACAATTCACGCCGGTTGATCCGAATTGCCTTGCTCATAGCGCCTACCTCCGGGGAGTGACAGCCATCATCGAGGATTCCGAATACGAAGCGGAATCCCATCCGCACGTGCTCTCTTTTCCTTCAGCACGTGTCGCACTCGCGCGGCGGATTATAGACCACAGTTGCCGTGCAATCCAACCCAATCTGAGAGGTGTATACTGGCTCGCGGCATGGGGGCCCTGGAAGATTCTCCACCCGCCGCGGCACCCCTTGGGGAGGACCTATGAACCACTCATACTCGCGTCGTCATTTTCTCCGAACTATGTCCGTAGGCGTCACGGGAGCAGGATTTGCCGCAAGGGCTGGCCGGCGGCTGGTAGCTTTCCCCGGTTCGGATGGAGAGAAACCGGCAATCCTGGGGGGCGCGCCGGCAAAGAACACTCCTTTTCCCTCGTGGCCGGTAATTCAGGAAAACGACGAGAAGGGCTGGATGGAAGTCCTGCGCAGCAAGGACTGGTGCCGGGCCTCGGGCGGCCACTACGCCACGCGCTTTGAAGAGACCTGGGCGCAGACCCTGGGGGCGAAATACTGTGTGGCCACATCGTGCGGCACGATGGCCCTGTACGCTTCCCTGAACGCCCTGGGCATCGGTCCCGGCGACGAGGTGATTCTGCCGCCGTATACCTTTGTTGCCACCCTTAATGTCATCCTGATGCAGCACGCGCTGCCGGTGTTTGTCGACTCGGACCGGGAGTCTCTTCAGATCGATGCCCGCAAGATCGAGTCGAAGATTACCTCCCGGACACGCTGCATCATGCCCGTACACCTGGGTGGAAACCCGGTGGACCTGGACGTCATCCTCCCGTTGGCAAAAAAGCACAACCTGCCGGTTCTCGAGGACGCGTGCCAGGCTCACACCGGCGCCTGGCGAAATCGGAGAGTCAGCACGTTGGGCGATCTGGGGTGCTTCAGCTTTCAGGCGTCAAAGAATCTAAACGCGGGTGAGGGCGGAGCCATCCTCACTTCCGACCCCGCCCTGCATGAATTCTGCAAGAGTTTCCAGAACCAGGGCCGCGGTACGACCGAAGCATCGTTCGGGTATGCGCGGCAGGGAGCGAACCTGCGCATGACGGAATTCCAGGCCGCGCTCCTCCTGCAGCAATTGACGCGCCTGGAGGAGCAATCGCACGTGCGCGAGCAGAACGCCGCTTACCTCACTGGCCTGCTGCGCGAGATTCCGGGAATCGCACCCGCCCGAATGTATGAGGGTACCACGCGGAACGGCTACCACCTCTACATGTTCCGCTACGACAAAAATCAATTCTCAGGCTTGCCGCGAGCGCGTTTTCTCGACGCGTTGGAGAAAGAGGGAATACCCTGCGCGGGCGGATATACTCCCCTGAACAAGGAACCGTTCCTGAAAGCGACGCTCCAATCCCGCGCCTATCGGGAGCTTTACGCCGAACGCGACATCGCGGAGTGGGAAGAACGCAATCCGTGTCCCGAAAACGACAAGCTGTGTGAAGAAGCGGTGTGGTTCTTTCAGGAGATGCTTTTGGGGCCAAGGCAGGACATGGACCAGATCGCCGAAGCCATCCGCAAAATTCAAAAACACGCGGGGGAATTGCTCCGGGCCTAGGTCAAGGCCAAGGATAGAACAGATAGAGCTTGGAAATGCGCTCGTCTTCGCCGATGTAGACGGTGCCGTAATCGTCCGAAGCCATCGCTCCGATGACATACGCCCGCCACGAGTAGTAGGGCCGCCGGTTCACATCCACAAATCCGAGAACCTCATAGGCGCCGGAGATGGGATCGTAGCTGAACAACCGCGCCATGTCATCCTTACCGCCGCCCGCTCCGTACAATTTCCCGTTCGATCCACGCACCAGGCCAGCAATGCGGTAATTGATGAGTGGCTTGCCCAGGTTGGTTACAGCGAGCTTTTCCGGGTCGAGGCGGAAGAGATATCCATCCGATGTGCCGCCGTAAATGATTCCGGAAGGATCCAGGAGGAATGCGTCCACCCGCGTCCAGGGCTCCCTCCCGGGAATCCCCGGCGCATGAATTCCCAGTTCCTCGAGCTTCTCGGTTTCATGATTGAAACGGAAAATCGCACCGTCCTCTCCTGAGGCGAAGACATTACCTTTCGGGTCGGCCACCAGCATCCGGGACATCATCTTGTCTTTCTCAAACTTCTCCCCTTGCGGAATCTTCTTCGCAACCACGCCCCGGTCGGTGAACTTCCCTCGCGTGATGGAGTATTCGAAAAAGTGCGTGTTGGGCGAAGTCAGACCGTAGACTGTGTCCGCTTGGCGGTCGAGGGTCAGCGCGAAGATGCTCTCCCCAGGAACTGCCTGGCCCAGGTCCGTTACGAGCAGTGGCGACCCAATCTGAATCTTCTGGTGGAATTCGTCCCTGGGCGCGTACTTCAGCAGATGTCCTTCCGGGGCCGTTCCAATATAGACGTAACCCGCCGCCGACACCACCACAGCGTTGGTGACTGCCGTGGCCCCCGGAATGATGCCCAGGGGCTGAACGTAGCCGTGGCGGGGAATCAGTACAAACAGGTGCGAGCGTTTTCCGCTGGTGGCTCCGTAGAGATTGCCATTGGGTGCGACGGATAGGGAGGTGATGCCGGACTCGCCATCGGGAATGACATCGACCGGCGGATATCCCAGGTCGCGGGCGTCAATCCGCGTCTGGAGCACGGAGACGTTATCGTCTTCCGGATCTCTTTGACCATAAGCCGCAGAGCCCAGGAGCAAGGCCACTGCCATCAGGGCAAGCGCGCGGTTTTTCATAGGGAGTTAATCCGCCTTGGGATAGTAAATGAACAAGGCCAGCCGAAACGGAATGTCGCCGATTTTGCCGCCGTAGTTCTGCTCGCCCGCCTTGGCTTCCACGGTGATCGCGCCGACAAAGTAGAGCGTGCCGTCCGGACCCATGTCCGCCGCGTTGGTGCCAATCACCGGGCGGCCGTCCGGCACCCTCATTTCGCCCAGGTCACGGGTTTTGCCGGACCGCAGGTCGTAGGTGATGAGGTGGGATGCCGCCAAGCCGGCGCTGCCGCTGTAATCGAATTCCTTTCCTGCCGCTGCGTAGTAGAGCTTGCGGTCGGGCCCCAGCGTCAGGCTGAGCGTTGCGTAGGGCACTTTGCGGCTGTCGGCCAAATCGGGGATGCTCAATTGTCCCAGCCGCTGGACCTCCCCGTCCGGCCCGGCATGAGGATCGAAGGAAAAGAGAATGCTCGCGCTCTCATCGACCCCGTAGAACTTCCGAGCCTCCTGGTCCCACACCACCACGCGCCACGCCGTCTCTGACTTGTTGTAGTCGCGGCCCAGGGAGATCCCTTTCGGGCGGATGGGCAATTGCACGGACAGTTCCCGAATGTCATCCGTGCGGGGATCGTACTTGAAGACCCGTCCCGCGCCAAAGCTGCCGTAAACGTTTCCTTCGTCGTCGATTCCCAAGGTGCGGCAAATGGATTCAAAATTGTTGATCCTGCCCTTGTCGACCTTGGCGCCGGTGGTTACGTCGTAGTAAACGAAGTGGGCGCGCGGGTGCGTCAGACCATAGATACGGTTGAATTTCGGATCGTAGGCGCCGGTGTTGACACCTTCGTAGCGCGGCCCGATCCCAAAGTCCTGCACATGTGCCGTTCTGGGGTCGTAAGCCATGTAATGGGCGCCAGGGTAGCCTTCCGGCGTGGCAAAACGGGCATACTCCCACCACATGCCGCCGTGAGTAGAGAAATAAATCCGCCCATCCTTTCCTTCCCCGAACTTGGCGTGGATTTTCGACTGCGGTCCCAGGTTCAGCCCGTCTTCTCCGCACAGGCGTGTCAGGTCGCCGACATCAACCATCTTGTCGTTCTTGGAGTCGTAGAATACCAGGTGGCCGCCGCCCCCGTGGTAGGCGAGGCCCGCGTAGACCTTGCCGTCGCTCGCTGCCTTCAGGGCCGCCCAATTCCCGTCCATCTGGGCCAACCCATCGAAAAACCGGTATTGAACCGTCACCGTTTGGGACAGCGCCGCGCCGCTGAACGTCAACACAGCCGGCATCAGGAGCAGGAGTGTTCTGATGGCGCCTTTGATTATCGCGTGCATTCCTGAACGCTCCATTAGTCCTTCATCGTGGGGAACCCGGCATCGGTCCAGCCACGCCATCCGCCATCCATGGAGACCACGTCAGTGTATCCCATCTTCTGCAAATTATCGGCCACCAGTGCGGAGCGAAATCCGCCTCCGCAATAAAGCACGATGGGCGTCGCCTTGGCGGGGATGGCATTTTCAATGTCGCGCTCGATGATGCCCTTGCACATGTGGAAGGCGCCAGGCAGGCGGCCCTTGGCCCACTCGCCGTCCTCCCGTACATCAATAATCGCAAAGGTCTCACCGGCGTCGAGGCGTTTCTTGACGTCTTGAACGTTGGCCTGGCGAATCCTCTTTTTGGCATCATCAACGAGCATCAGGAATCCCGGGGCATGCTTCATAATGTATCTCCTTAGGTTGCCGTGTAAGAACTAGCCCGATTCAACCGCTCCATGGAATCCCCATCCAACTTGATCTTCGTGGCGGCAATCAGGGCGTTCAGTTGCTCCAGGTTGGTGGCGCTGGCGATGGGAGCGGTGATCGACGGCCTGGCCATCAGCCAAGCCAGCGCAATCCCGGCGGGCGTGGCGTGGTGATGCTCCGCCACTTCGTCAAGGGCACGGAGAATGCCCATCCCCCTGTCATTCAGGTATTTCTTTACGAACTGCCCCCGCTTGCTCGCGGCCAGATCAGCCTCCGAACGGTACTTCCCCGTCAGGAAGCCGCTGGCCAGGGGAAAATAGGGGATCACACCCAGACCCTGCTCGAGGCAGACGGCCTCCAATCCGGCCTCGTAATCGGCGCGATCGTAGAGGTTGTAATTGGGCTGCAGACTTTCGTAGCGGGGGAGTCCGTGTTCTTTGCTCACCTGCAAAGCTTCCCGCAGCCGGCTGGCGGTATAGTTGGAAGCGCCGATGGCACGCACCTTACCCTGCTTCACCAATTGTGCGTACGCTCCCAGGGTCTCCGTCAGGGGAGTTTCAGCATCATCGGTATGCGACTGGTACAGGTCGATGTAATCGGTCTGAAGGCGCTGGAGCGAATCTTCCACCGCGCGGAAGATGTAGGCCTGGGAAAGCCCTTTCTGGCCCGGACCCATCTCAATGCCCACCTTGGTGGCGATTACCACCTTTTGGCGGTTGCCGCGCTTTTTGAGCCAGTTTCCCAGGATAGTCTCCGACTCGCCACCCTTGTTCCCCGGAGCCCATTTTGAGTAGACGTCGGCCGTGTCGATAAAATTGAATCCCGCCGCCACGAAAGCGTCGAGCAGCACGAATGAGGTGGACTCATCCACCGTCCAACCGAAAATATTGCCCCCGAATGCAAGGGGAGAAACTTCCAGGCCGGATTTTCCCAAATGGCGCATCTGCATGTTTGCCTCCTCGAGGGATTGGATGCCTTCCTGGGGCATTGTATCCCAGGGAAGCCGGGCGGCAATTAAAACTCTACTCGTCATTTTTGCGATGCAGGAACCGGCGGCAGAAATTCGCGTTTGCTTTGTTTGCGGGGTATTCACTAAAATAAATCGAGGGTCAGGATGGGCTATTTTGGAAGGGGTGTAAAGATCCATTGAACGCGAAAAACTATAGGTATGGCTTGTCAATTGCAATCCTGCTGCTGTGCTGCGGAGTGCTGCCCCGCGGGACGATGCGGGCCGAACCGCGCTCGCCGGGCGCTCCGCTGAGCGAAGCCGAGAGCAGCAAAATCCTCGCATATTACCGGAT
>DATJVT010000436.1:0-6158 GCA_035501695.1 Terriglobia bacterium
CCCAAATCGCCTTCCAGCAGCACCAGGCAGGGCGGCTGCAACAACGGCGCAATCTCCCGCCCGAGGAGTATGGTCGCGTCGGGGGAATGCGTCACGCGGTCCACAAGCACTGATGATTGTCGATTGGCGATTGCCGATTGACGATTGCCCATAATTGACCGGCGATTGGCCATGAAACCCCGAAGGCCATGCCTCGGCACAGCACACCGGAAGCCCCTTCTTAAGGGGCACCCGGTCCAATTTCCATCATCCATTGTCAATCGAAAATCGTCAATCGATAATCGCCCTGAAGGCCTGTGGGACCTTTTCCAGAAGATCGCCGGCGAGCATGGAGGGTTGTCCCAGTTCCGCGGCGGCAAGGTCACCCGCCAGCCCGTGCAGGAAAACCGCCGCCGTGGCAACATCGTTTGCAGGTTGGGAAGGAAACTGCGCCAGCAGGCCGGCCAGCAGACCCGTCAGCACATCACCCGTCCCGCCCTTCGCCATTCCCGGATTGCCCGTGGAGTTTACCTGCACTTGTGCGCCCGGCGAGGTGATGAGGGTTCGGAATCCCTTCAGCACCAGGGTCACGCCAAATTGGCGAGAGAACTCGCATGCCTCTGCCACGCGCCCGGCCTGGACCTCCGCCGTTGTCTTGCCGGCGAGACGCGCCATTTCGCCGGGATGAGGCGTGAATACCGCGGAGGCTGGAGGCCGGACATCCTTCCGAAAAAGGTCCATGCGACCCGCGAAAGCGTTCAAGCCGTCCGCGTCCAGCACCAGGGGCAGCGGGTATTTGTTAACCAGGATTCGCACGAATTCGGCAGTCTCGGGGTTTTGGCCGATCCCCGGCCCCACGGCCAGGACGGTCTTCCCCGCCACCAACTTATCCAAACGCTCCCCTTCAAGGGCGCGAAGAGAAATGGCGCCGTCGTCGGTTTCAGGCAGTGCTTCCGTCATGTATTCCACGCCCAATGCAGCAACGACGGGCAACGCGCTCCGTGGCGTGGCGACGGTAACCAACCCCGCGCCGGCCCGCAGCGCGGCGCGCGCTGCCATGGCGGCGGCCCCCGTCTTGCCCAGCGAACCCGCCACGATGAGCACATGCCCGTAATTCCCCTTGTGGGCATTTGCAGGCCGCGGCTTGCCAATCCACTTCACGTCCTGGCGAGAGACATAATTCAGGGCTAAACTGGGGTCACTCTCAAGGGCTTCGGCGGGAGTCCCAATCTGACTTACCAGCCATTCCCCGACTACTTCGCAGGCGGGTGAAAACACGTGGGCCATTTTGGGGGCCGTAAAGGTCACCGAAAAATCCGCGCGCAGGTGTTCACCGATCAGTTCCCCGGAGTCCGCGGAAATTCCCGTGGGCAAATCCACCGCTACTACCCAGGCGGATGGGAACCCCGCATTGATTTCCCGCACCACCTCCAGAAGGAACCCTTCCAGCGGCTTGGCCAATCCCGTGCCCAGCACAGCGTCCACAAACATCGTTGTGTTGTTGAGGGAGTCCGCGACGGCGTGCCACGCCTCCAAGGATTCAATAATCTCGGGCAAGCCGGAGGAGCGAAGCCGCGCCCAGTTCACCGCGGCGTCCCCGCGCAAGCCGGTAGGGTCGGCAAAAAGCAGCACTCGGGGTTCCAATCCTTGCTCGCGCAACAAGCGGGCTACCACCATTCCATCGCCGCCATTATTGCCCTTTCCGCAAAGGACCACGATGCGGTGCTCGGCCAGCGGGGCCAGGCGTGCCGCCATAAACTCCACCACGTTGCGCCCGGCGTTCTCCATCAGCGTGAGGCTGGGAACGCCATAGCGCTCCGTCGTCAGACGGTCAATGCGCTGCATTTCGGAGGAGGTGAGAATTTTCATGGCACGGGATACGGGTTACGGGATACGGGTTGTGGGATACGGGGCTGGGGGTTGGGGACTCGAGACCTTGTTGTTTCCGTACCCCGTGACCCGTATCCCGTAATCCGGCCTTTACAGCATCCACCCGCCACTCACGTTCAGCACCTGGCCGGTGATAAAGGCGGCCTCTTCCGAGGCAAAGAACTTCACCGCCTCGGCAATGTCACGGCCCGTGGCGGGGCGGCCCACCGGGAAGCGCACATCGGTGAGTCGCTCGGCTTCCTCCAGGGAAAGTTCCTTCTCATCGATGACCGGCGGGTTCACCACGTTGGCGGTGATCCCGTTCCGCGCTTCCTCCAGTGCCACAGAGCGGGTGAAGGCCACAATGCCCGCTTTGGCGGCGGAATAAGCGGAGATTTTTGCCTGCCCAAAAGCCCGCTCCGCGCCGACCGCCCCCAGGTTGACGACTCGTCCCCAATGCTGCCGCCGCATGATGGGCAACGCGAACTTGGTGGTGTAGAACACGCTGAAGAGGTTGGAGGCAATGATGGAGCTCCAGCCTTCCACGGTAGATTCCACCACCGGCTTCCATTCGAAGTCGCCCACGTTGTTCACCAGAACGTCCAGCCGGCCCAATTGGCGGGAGATCGTGTCAATCAACTCCTTCACCCGCGCGGGATCGGTCACATCGGTAGCCAAAGCCAGGCCCTCGGATCCCAACGCCCGCAGGTCTGCCAATACTTTCTGAGCGCCCATCTTGTTGGTGCGGAAGGCCACGACAACGCGCAGGCCGGCGCGCCCCAGCACTAGAGCGATTTCCTTGCCGATACCTCGCGAGGCGCCGGTTACCAGAGCAACGCGATTGCGGAGAGCCACCTTTCAACTCCTCGATGCAGGATTTAACCCCAAAGTCTACCGGACTTCGGGAGGTGTGGCAACATGGCAAGCGGATTGACCAGGATGTTGGTGTCGACCGTTATCATGCTCCCCGTCCTTCGTAGGCTGCATCACGGATTTGCTGTCGTCAAAGTCTCCTTACCACGCCCGTGCCAGCAGCAGCGTCATATCATCCTGAAGTTCCGGGCTGCCCGTCCACTCGTTGACGGTCCGGTAGATCTCCTCCACCATTGTTTCCGGCGAGGCATTCAACATGCCCCGCACAACCTCCAGCAGCCGGGCTTCCCCGAACTCTTCTCCGTAGGTGTTCTCCGGCTCCGTCATGCCGTCCGTAAAAGCCAGCAGGAGATCGTGGGGCTCCAGTCGGATTTCGCCCGTCTGGTATTCGGGAGAGGGAAACAAGCCCACCACGGTCCCCCCGGTGCGGAGGCGCTCAAGCTTGCCGTGGCGAAACAGGACAGGCGGCAGATGGCCGGCATTGGTGTAGGAAAGACTGCGGGTGCGCGCGTCATAGATGGCGAAGAAAAACGTCACATATTTTTCCAGGGGCGTATTGGCATAGAGTTGGCGATTCAAGCGATCGACGACATGAGAGGTGGAGAGCTGATGGAGCTTGGAGCCTTGCGCGCCCGGCATCCCATCGTAAAACTGTGCGCGCAGGGCCGATTGAATAGCCGCCATCAGGAGCGCCGCGGAGATTCCCTTGCCGCTCACGTCTCCCAATACCAATCCCACGCGAAACTCATCCAGCTTCAGGAAGTCGTAGTAGTCGCCACTCACCGAGCGAGCCGCTTTGCAGATTCCATAAAGTTCCATGCCGGGCACTTTGGGCGCCGACTGGGGAAAGAGCTGGCTCTGCACTTCGCGCGCAATGTCGAGTTCACTCTGCAAGCGCAGGCGCTCGTGTGATTCCCGCATCAGCCGCTCCACCGAGGCCGTCATGCTGTCAAATGCTCCCCCCAGAGCGGTCAACTGATCGTGGGATGGAAAGTGCGTACGATAGGAAAGATCTCCCGCTTTTACCCGCTCCGTGGCATCGTAAAGGGTATCCACGGTGCGGGTCATGGTGCGCGTCATGCGGACGATGATCACGAGCGCGCCGATTTCGATGACCAGAAAAATGATGGCCACAGCCTCAAAGAGGAACACCGGGACCCTCGAATATTCGCCCAGCGTGGCGAGCAGCCGGCTGTTTAGCGCCACAATTCGGGAAGACACGTAAACGAAGACCGGTGCCTCTGTTTTCCCACCGATCTGTCCACCCCAAGAAATCGGATCGAGTGATGAGGCGCCAAAGACGCTGAAATCGAAGCGGTTTACCGGGTCCGGGAGCTTCACGGACTTGGAGTTTACCGTGTAGCTCTGGACGTAGGTCGCCCCCGGGGTTTTCACCTGGACGTGAACTTCCGCGGACGGGTCCAAGCGGGTCTCATTGTCCGTAGCGGCCCGCCGGGTCACAACCATAACCACGGGGCCAATCCCCTCGCCCACCAAGTCTAACAGTTCCGGAGTGAAAGGTTGCGAGAGCAGGAGCGTCAGATCACCGGCTGGCGTCCGGGTCCGCTCCATCGAGCGCAAGGCAAGTTGGCCATGGTCGATGACGATTCCCGCGTATTCCTCTCCTTTCATCCAGTCCGGTACAGGGCCGGGGTTTTCCGCCGGCCGACCGTCCAGGAGGAAAGAGCGAGTCGCCTCCCCCAGGTGTAACGTAACAACCAGGCCCGGGTAGCTCTTCCGATAGTCGGCCAACTCGCTGAGGTAAAACTTCTGAATATTATCCAACAACGCGACAGGAGATTTCTCCTCGCCGTAGCGCGCTTCGTGGAGCACCACACGGTTGACCTGCTCGATTTCATCAAAGTGGTCGCGTAGCCGCAGGATGACCAGATAGGCCGCGAATTGACCATTGATGATGGAGGCTCCCAGGTAAACCAGCAGCACAATGAGTGAAATGGGGACCACTCCGATCAGAATGTACGCCACCACCAGGCGTCGCCGGAGTCGCCAGAGCAGACGGAAGCGAACGAACCGGACCAAGCGGATGAAGTAGTAGACGCCGCCCACCACCGCGCACACCCAGAAAACGAACCAGAGAAGCACTGGGACACCGCCCGAACTGCGGGTGAAGCGGTCCGCCACCCACAGGGCGGCGCCATAGGCCAACACCCAGGCGGTGAACCGCGCCAGGCGGCGCGTCCGGTATTCCTCGAGTAGGAGTTCAAGTCCCTTGGTGAGCATGGTCGTGAATCGGGGGACGGGATACGGGATACGGGATACGTGGTAAGAGAGACAGAGTCAGTGGTTGGTTTCTAACTCGTATTGCCAAACGCTAGGCCGCCACCACGAACTTCACAGCACTTAGTCCCGTACCCCGTTTCCCGTGTCCCGTATCCCTATTTGGTGACACTGTGCCGCCGGCTGTACCCGAAGTAAATGGCCATCCCGATGGCCATCCACACAAACAAACGAATCCAGGTGTCATGCGGCAGGCCCAGCATCTGTCCGGTGCAGATAATCATGGCGAGCGGACCCACCACCCACACCAGGGGCGTACGGAAGGGGCGGCGAATCTCCGGGTGTTGCTTGCGCATCACCATCACGGAGGCGCTGACAATCACGAAGGCCAGCAGCGTTCCGATGCTCACCAATTCACCCACCACCCGCAAAGGCAGCAAGCCACCGGCAATGGCCACGCAGGCGCCCGTCAGGGCGGTACTGATGTAAGGCGTGCGGAAGCGCGAGTGGATGCGGCCGAAGGCCTTGGGTAAAAGGCCGTCGTGGGCCATGGAATAGAACACCCGGGTTTGCCCCAGCATCATCACCAGAATAACCGCCGTAGTTCCCAGCAGCGCCCCTAGTTTGACGATGGGCGAAAGCCAGAAGTGAGCCGGCGTGGAGTCAATGGCCAACGCCAGCGGGTCCGGCACGTTGAGTTGCCGGAACGGCTTCAAACCCATCAACACCAAAACGGCCAGGATGTAAAGAATCGTGCAGATCCCCAGTGAACCCAGAATCCCGATGGGCATGTCGCGTTCGGGGTTCCGCGCCTCCTGCGCCGCGGTGGAGACCGCGTCAAACCCGATGTAGGCGAAGAAAATTATCCCCGCCCCGCGCAACACTCCGGAGAATCCGAATTCGCCAAAGGTCCCCTCATTGGCCGGGAGAAAGGGGTGCCAATAGGACCGATTCACATAAAGAGCACCGACCAGGATGAACACCACCACCACGCCGACTTTCACCAGCACGACAAAGTTATTGAAGTTCGCAGACTCGCGAATGCCGATGATGAGCAGCGTGGTAATCAGCACAATAATGAAGGCAGCGGGGAGATTGAAGATCGGGTGGACCGACTCGCCGCCCGCCACCATGACCTTTTCCCAGGGACTCTTGGTCAGCGCGGCGGGGAACGGAACGTGCAAGGTCCTTTGCAGAAA
>DATJVT010000437.1:0-9048 GCA_035501695.1 Terriglobia bacterium
CACATTATCGATGCTGCGCAGAAAAATGCCCAGGCCCGGTTCCCCAACACCCGGGCCGCGTTTGAAGTCATGGAGATTGTCCTTTAGATAGCCGAGGACCGCTCTATCCCTTTCAATTCGTTCCGCTTGTTTCAAAACAAACGATTCGTGTCCAGCAATAAGGTCACGGGACCGTCATTGACCAACTCCACTTCCATCATGGCGCGGAACCGCCCGGTTTCCGTGGGGATCCCCTGCTTTCGCAAGGCTGCAACGAACGATTCATAAAGTGGCTGGGCTCGTTCGGGAGGCGCGGCCTGGTCGTAACTCGGTCGCCGGCCTTTCCGGCAATCACCGAAGAGAGTGAACTGCGACACGCAGAGCGCCTGCCCCGCAGTTTCCATGAGCGACCGGTTCATCTTCCCCTGGTCGTCGTCAAAAACCCGCAGGTTCGCAATCTTTTCCGCCAGTGCTGCGGCGCACGCTTCGGTGTCGTCAATTCCCACTCCCAAGAGCACGACAAGGCCCGGTCCAATGCGGCCGACGACCTCCTCGCTGACCCGAACTTCCGCCCGTTTTACCCGCTGCACTACCGCTCGCATCGCCGGCAGGTTCCTCCCTATCGCGATCTGAACACAGAGGCCGCTTCGTATCCTGGCGAGTCTACACCGAATGCCCCATGGAAATCGTGAAATCCAGCCGCAGTAGCAGTAAAATGCCTCCATCGAGCTAGGGAAGGAGTCCACTTATGCCTGCGCGTCGCCTCGCCATCTTTTTCGGCCCTCTGCTTTGGGGCTGTCTGCTATTCGCTTCAACCCGGCCACCACACCCGGGGGCGGTTGCGGCCGCCTCGCCCCAGGATATGAACTTTACACTGGAAGGCAAAATAACAGATAAGTCTGAGGGCAAACTGACAGTCAGCAGCAGTGAGAACATCATCTTCCACGTGCTTTTTAACGACAAAACCGAAATCAAGAAGAAGGATGGAAGTCCTGGAACCGCCCAGGACTTGCATGTGGGCTTGAAGATCTCGGTGGCAGGCGACCTGGCAGAGAGCGGGGAGATCACGGCCAAAAAGATCGACATCGAGCCGGAGGGGTCCGATAACAGGTCGGCACCCCAAGTCCCGGGGTCTTAATCGACTTCCACCTCTTTCCCTTTTCCTTGCAGTAATGCTTGCTGGTAAACAAATCCCGCCACGGCCACGTCCCACAAAGCGATTCCGTGAGACTTGAAGAGCGTAATTTGGCCTGCGGTCGTTCGTCCGGGGTGTTTTCCGGTAACGACAGAGTGCAGTTCAATGACACTTTCCCAGCTTCTCTGGAGATTCGCCAAGCCCTGAACGAGGTCCCCCGATTCTTTCTGGCTCTGCTCGACAGAATCTACCGCGATGAGCGAAGCGCGCGCGACCGCCTCGTCGTCCATTTCGCGTCGATTTACCATGTTGGCGCCGATGGCGTTGATGTGAGCTCCGGGCTGCAACCATTCGCCACTCACCACTGGCTGTTGCGCACTCGTTGCGGTGGTTACGATTTCGCCAAAGCGCGTTGCCTCCTGTGCGCTGGGAGATGGTTCCACCGGTATACCGAGATCGGCGCTCATCTCGGCGCAAAAGGTCCGCAAGCGATTCTTATCGCGGCCAAAGGCCTTTACCGCCGTCAGCCGGCGGACCCGGGCGATGGCCTGGACTTGCGTCCTTGCCTGGCGGCCCGTCCCGATCACCCCCGCATGAGATGCCTCCGGGAGGGCGAGATACTTGGTGGCGACTCCGCTTGCCGCCCCGGTTCGAATGCGCCCTAACTGGTCAGCTTGGATCAAAGCCAGCAGTCTGCCACTCTCCGTATCGAAAAGAAGAACGAGAAAATGCAATTCTTCCGGCGTGACGGTGTAGATCTTCATTCCCACATGGCGCGATTCAGGTAGCGCCCCCGCCATGTAATGCAAGGATACATGCGGTAGAAGAATGCGCTCGCGCGAGCGGTTGATGGCCTGGTCATGGCCCTGCGCCACTAAACTTGCTTCCACGCACTCCAGTGCGCGCTCCATGGGGAGGAGTTCGAGGACATCGGATTCAGTAAGATAAAGAGCCACATTTGCCTCGCACGGGAGAGTCTTCAGTAATCAGTTGTCAGTTTTCAGCTCTCAGTGGGCGTATTTGGGCAGGGCGGATACGCACACCATGTTTACAGCTTTTCGGTTGCAGTGCGAAGAGCCTGAGAATTGACAACTGACGGCTGACCACTGACTACTGATTACTGTTTACTGACGACTGACCGTCTTCCAGCATCTGGTCAAGCTCGTCCAGGACTTGATGCCGGAGGCGATGGATCTTCCTCGTCAACCGGGGAATGGTGTTCGATATAAACAGCAGTCGAGCTTGGGGCCGGACCAGCCCCACGTATCGCCACAAGTAGAGACCGGAAAATGGCAGAGTGGGGGCGTAGTATCCGGCCGCGGCTCTACCCCACCAGTGTGCCACGGCAAAGATCTGGAGAGCATAAAACCCGATCGCGACCGCGGAGCGCACGATCCACTCGGCGCTTGGGACGCGAGGGTTATCCCGCCGGAAGGACCCCGCCAGGAAGAGCGCCAGAAGGATCAGCAAATGATTCAGCAACCCGTATAGGGCAACCGGAAAGCCCAGTATCGTCTCAAACGACAGGGCGATGCGTCCCCACCCCGAACCCAACACGGAATCGCCACCCTTGACTTCCAATTCCCGCAAGGCACATTCCCGGTGGAGCCTTCGGTAGTCTTCCAGGGACTGGCGCAAGCCCACCAGCCGCCCTGGGTCCGAGTAGTTTATCTGTTGCAACGAATGTGTCACCAGACGGCTAAGAACGAAGCCCTCGGCGTCCTGTTTCCAATCCGGGCGGGTGGCCCAGTCTTCCTGCAGACCGGCGCGCAAAACCATCTCGAGGTCTGAAAGGAAATATCCCATGTCCGCAGGTCGAATCTGGAAAGCGTTTTCCCGGAACCGCGATTCCAGGGCGGTGCTGAACGCTGGGGTTCCTGGATCTTTGGGTGCTGCTTTGGGCCCGCATTCCGGGCGGACCGCCTCCGCGTCCACGTAAGCCAGGATTTCGCGCGATTGGCTTCTCGATTCAGGCACAAACAGATGCACCGGATACACCGTGACGCGGCGGCCCAGGTGCGCTTCGACTCGCGAGACCAGTTCAGCAGCGGTGGAGGCTGACGCTCCGGGCGTGGTAAGCCCGGACCCACTCTGATCGGCGAACACCACCAGCCCGGAGCCGCTTGCCAGGACGTCAACAGCTTCCCGCAGAGTCGCCTCGGGGATCGGCCTTTCGCCCTCGTAGAAGATCGCGCCAAGGCGGCGGGCAAAGAATCGAGCCATCAGACCGCCAGAAGCCCTTCTGGGCAGCAAGCATACGGCGGGACGGTCAAGAGCGGTCGCCAGGACCGTGGCATATCGGTAATCCGCGCGGTGGCTTACTGCAAATAGGACCGGACCCTCCGAGTTCAGATCTCCGGCCCGGAGCATCCGGATTTTCCGCCCGTTAAGCGCGAACCACCCACGGGCTAGCGCGCGATAAAACCTCGAGTTGGCCGGAGCACCTGCATTTTTTTCCATGGGTGATCTCGACTCTACCCTCGCCCGGAATGTTTGTGGTGACGGACTTTGGGAGATGCAGGCATCTCATCGCTGTCCCAGCCCGGCACGGTTCCGACCGGGCGCGTAATGGTATCAAACAACCCATATACCTTTTGAAACTTCTGTCCCTGATCATCCACTAACCGCAGGCGGAAATAGGGGACTCCCTCCACTTCCGACACGCGGATGGGGAAATAACCTCTCAGGTCGCTCTCGACATATGCCGTCACATATTTGTGGTTCTTGACCCACCAGGTAAAAACACGGATGTGGGAGAAGTCTGCGTCCACAGTGCCCATGCGGTCCGCGGCAAGATACTCCGGCACCTGCTGGCCCTCATCATCAACCTTCTTGAGGACGACCCAAGCCACCAGGTTCGTCCCTTGCGCATAGGGGGAAAGCTTTTCAGGGATGTCCAGGGAAACGAATCGTCCCAACACCCAACCCGCCCGGGCGTCAGCGCGGATCAGGTACCAGGCATCCCGCACCTTTGCCGTTGAGGGCTGGCCCTCGGCGGTAGGCCGCTCCACCAGGCGCCGGCCAAAAATCTCCACTTTCAGGTTTTCCGGCAACTGGGCGAGTTGGGCGGCGTCGCGGGAAGGTTCGAGGCGCAGGTTGACCTCGCCTCCCGTGTGACCCTGTGCTTGCGCGGGAATTTCCGATAGCTCATGCAGCAATTTCTGCCCGCCTTCGTACGTCTGGGCATCCAGCAGGTCCGCGTTCTCCACCCAACCTGCCAGGTTGCCGGTGGTCCGAATCTGCGCCCAATTGCGAGTCCGTTTGGTGATCTCCACGCGGTCGCCACTTTTCAGCGTGCCGACCACAATCCGCACCTCCGCCGGGGTGTCCACCACCTGGACACTCGGGGGGAGCACATACCCGGCTTCGACGGGGACCTTGCGGCCAGTCCTATACACGAGGAAGTAATAGGCTGAACCCACGACCGCCAGCAGGAGTAAAAGAAGCACCGTGATTTTAATGGGGATACCTCACATCTCGCTGATGACGCCACCACCGCCCTCATTTTACACTATAAGTTGGTGCTGGCAATCCGCCGGCAGCTTCAGCCCGGCTGTGGGCTGATGGCGGCGAAATCTCTTCTTCCGGGGTGAAATACGAAAATCGACCGCACCTTCATTTCGGGACCCGATGGACCGCTGGAAGCGTTGATCGAGTGGAATCCGCAGGTCACCCCCCATCACGTCGCGCTGGTTTGCCATCCCCACCCTTTGTATGGCGGCACGATGCACAACAAAGTGGTCTATCGCGCGGCCAAGGCTGCCCTCCAGTTGGGCCTCCCCACCTTGCGGTTTAATTTCCGCGGGGCGGGAAAGAGTGTAGGAACTTTCACTGGCGGCGACGGTGAGCGAGAGGACGTTCGCGCCGCGCTCGGGTATCTCGCCTCTCATTATCCCGGACTGCCGGTTTGCCTTATGGGGTTCTCCTTCGGGGCGTGGGTGGGACTCGCGGTGGGATCGGCCGACCCGCAAGTCATCGCCCTCGTGGGCCTGGGAGTTCCCGTGAACACCCTCGACTTCGGTTTTCTCCGGGAGGTCCGCAAGCCCAAGTTGATCCTCCAGGGAACCCGCGATGAATTCGGCTCCGTCGTACAGGTTTCTGACTTCTATGATTCCCTGGCGGAACCCAAGCAGCTTCATTGGGTACAGGCTGCCGACCATTTCTTTGCCGGTAAACTCGATGAGGTTCAGGAAGTCGTGCAACACTTCCTTTCCCCAATCATACGAGAACTTACGGCCCTTTGAGAGCAGCGGTACTCTTCCGCAGGCAGCAGACACGGCGCTGGAATTCATCGTATAATGGAATTTGGACCCTTCCGGCAGGGCATTGGTGCGATGCAGATCAGACATATTCTCGAGGTGGTGGCCTTCACGTTGTTTATTCCCAGCCAAATCTTCTGGCTATGGCAGGTGCGCAAGCTGGGCGTCAAGTTCATTCCCAGCCGGTCGGTGCGGCGTTGGCTGGGCTGGCCAGGATTAGCCCTCTTCATTTCCCTCTTGATCTTCAACCTGTGGGGAGAAAGAAAGGCTCCTGATCCCGCCTACTTGACACTGAGCGCTGCACTGCTCCAGGCGCCTTTTCGTTGGTGGATGCTCGCCTCCTTGCTGGGATTCGCGGCCTTTATCGGGTTCTATCTTTGCGATCGCCTGGTGCGTGCGGTTCATTGGCTATACCGCAAACTACTCCCTCCTTCGAATCCGCGACGCGGCCGCTTGCTCTCCCCTGCGCGCCGCCATTTCCTTGCCAAAACGGCCGTGACGCTGAGCGCGACTCCCTTTGCAGCTTGTGCCTATGGTTTGATGTATGAGCGAACGGACATTGAAACCACACGCCAGAGCATTCGTTTGAAGCGCTTGCCGAAGGCCTTCGAGGGCTTCCGCATTGCCCAACTTTCCGACATTCACATTGGCCCCTTCATGCCGGCTGACGAAATCCGCAGATGCGTCGCCATGGCCAACCAGCTAAAGCCGGACTTGGTGGCGCTAACCGGCGATTTCGTAAGCTGGGAGGGTTCCCCGGAAGGGGCGGTGGTAGAGGCCTTATCGGGGCTCAAAGCCCCGTTCGGTATTTACGGTTGCCTGGGTAACCACGAGCGATGGGCGCACGTGGAGGAGTCCATCACCCGCCTCTTTGCGGAAAAGGGCGCCAGGATGCTGCGCCAGGAAAATGCCACGATTGCGTCCGGCGTCGATCGCCTGAACTTGATCGGGGTGGATTACCAGACGCGCGCCCCTTTTGGCCCATCGCAGGACGGGGTTGTGAGTCACTACCTGCAGGGGGTTGAGCCGCTCTTGCTGCCGGACACGGTCAATATTCTTCTCAGCCACAATCCCAACACCTTTGACCGCGCCGCCGAACTCGGGATCGACCTGAGCCTTGCCGGACACACGCACGGCGGCCAAGTGACCCTTGAGTACATCTCCCCCGATCTTTCTCCTGCCCGCCTGATTACCGCCTATGTGCGCGGTCTGTTCCGCAAGGGCGATACCCAGCTCTACGTCAACCGCGGAATTGGAACCATCTTCTCTCCCGTCCGCTTCGGGTCCCCGCCGGAGATCACCCTCTATGAATTGAAGCGGGGCTAGGCGGCCATTACGAACAAATCCATCGGCAAATTCCCTGCCGGTACCGCGCCTGGGGGAAACTTGGATGGTGTTTCTGAGCATCCGTTCACTCCACTATCGGCCCTCCTGATTGCGGCCCTGCTGCTCTTTGTGCTCGCTTTGGGCTTTCCTCAAACTGCCCGCGCGGCGGGGACGGAGGCGGCTCGCCCCTCCGTCATTCTGATTTCCATCGACACGCTGCGGGCCGACCATCTGAGCTGTTACGGATACACGCGCCTTCAAACCCCGCACATCGACGCGTTGACACGCGGCGGCACGCTGTTTGCGGAGATTTACAGCCAGGCGCCCATCACCCTGCCCTCGCACGTTTCTCTGTTTACCTCCACCTACCCTTTTGCCAACGGCATCCGGGAGAATGCGCAGGTCCTGCCGGCGGGAGCGGTGACGCTCGCCGCGGTTCTTGCCGCGCGGGGCTACGGCACGGCGGCCTTTATAGGCGGATATTTTCTTGACCGGAGATTCGGTCTGGCACAGGGATTCCAAACCTACGACAGCCCTTTTGAAACACGCCCCATCAACGCGGCGCTGGGACTGAAGCGTCCCGCTGGTCAGGTGCTGGAGGCGGCGGAACATTGGCTTGAAAACAACGACGCTCGCCCCTTGCTGCTCTTCGTGCACCTGTTTGATCTTCATCAACCCTACGACGCGCCCCCCGCATACCCGTCGCGCGCCCCGCAGAGCGAGTACGACCAGGAACTGGCCTACGTGGATGATTCTCTGGGGGACTTTTTCGAATTCCTGGGCCGGCGGGGGCTGGACCGCCGGGCTTTGGTGGTGCTGTTCTCTGATCACGGTGAAGGCCTGGGAGACCACGGCGAGTCCACGCATGGGTATTTCATCTACCGCAGCACGTTGCACGTGCCGCTGATCTTCCATTGGCCGCGGCAGGAGAAAAGCGGAAACTCGAAACTGGAAACTCGAAACCGGACGCTCGAGAGCGGGGATTCGGTCCGAGTTTCCAGTTTCCAGAATCCAGTTTCCTCATTCGCAGAGCGTGTCGAGGCGCCGGCGGGCTTGATTGACGTCGCTCCGACCGTACTGAGCTTCCTGGGATTCCCGCCGCCCGCGAGGTTTTGCGGCCACAGCCTGCTGGAGTTGGCCAAGGGTGGCGATTCTCCGCTGCGCGACGTTTACAGCGAGAGCTCCTACGCGCACGACAAGTTCGGGTGGGCCGTGCTGCGCGGCCTGCGCCGGGGGGATTATCAATACATTGACGCCCCGCGCCCGGAACTGTATGACGTGAAGCGCGACCCCGGCCAACTGCACAACCTCCTGCCCGTTCAAACGGCCGTTGCCGCGTCTTATCGCGAGCGCCTTGCAGCAATGGTAGCAACTTATCACCCCGCGCCGGGCGCGGCCTCTTCCACTAGCAGCGCCGTGGCGCCGGGCGCGGCCGAGAGCCTGCGCTCGCTCGGATATCTCGATATCACCGCCCCCCGGGCGGCGCTCGACAATTCCGGCGTCGATCCCAAGGACCGCCTGTTTGAATACAAGCGCTACCTGATGGCCGGGCACCTGGCGCGCACGGGCAAGGCGGAAGAGGCCGTGGCGGAGTTCCAGGCCATCCTGGCCGATGATCCCCGCAACCTGCCGGCGTACATCGAACTGGCGCGTTCGGAGGTGGGGTTGCGCCGGTATCTTGAGGGCGCGAACCAACTCAAGGCGGCGCTTGCGCTCGACCCACACAACGTCGAGGCGGAGGAACTCCTCGGCGACATCTGGCTGGCGGTGGGCGACCTGGGACGCGCCGCGGCGGAGTTCCAACGACTTCTGGCCTTCGCTCCCCACGACTACGAAGCGCATTTCGGACTGGGCCTCATCGCCGCCCGCCGGGGCCAGAGTGCCGAAGCCGCCGCCCATTTTCGCGCCGCCCTGGCTGCGAGTCCCCGCTCCGCCGAGGCGCATTACCAGTTAGGTTTGATTCTGGAGGACCAAAACCAGAAGCAGGAGGCCCTGCGGGAACTTCAGACCGCCCTCGACATCAATCCCCATTTTGCCGAAGCACGCCTGGAACTTAACAGGTTGACCTCACATAGTCATTGACCTTGGGGGGTTGTGAGGACAGCTAAGTCTTGTTATTTTGTCCCATCGAGCTGCATCGCAGGGTGCTCCTCCCCATTTCCTTTTCTCCCTCTTCCCCTCTTCCTGATCCTGCCGCCGAGCCATGCGAGCCATGACCCAGTACCAAGTCCGCTGCTTGGCAGTTCGCCAAGGAGGATTTCTTAGAGGCCAGGGTGTCCGCACGCACTTAAAAACGTAGAAATCCAGGTGACCGCGAAGCATTGGGGCAAACCGGGCCATACGTCCGAG
>DATJVT010000438.1:0-4589 GCA_035501695.1 Terriglobia bacterium
GAGGGTTAGAACTTCCCTGACAATTTTTCTGCTGGCGGGCTGCTGCACCCTGGAGGTGGGCTGCGGGTCCACACGAATGGCTGTCACCGCTCCCAGCGATACTCCGCAGTTCCAGGCGCAAAGTTTTCAGCGCCCGGAAAGCTGCCTGCCCTGCCATCAGCGCCAATTTGATGAACTGCGCCAGGCCGTTAAGGCCGGTTATCGCAATGTCAGTCCTCTGATGAACGGCCTGGAATCGGCGGGCAACCTGATCAATGGCGGCCTGCTGCGCCCTGTGTACCAGGACAGCAACGTGGTGCTCACCGACGGCTCGACGTTGAACACGAACATGTTCAGCTCACCGGTTCTGACAGAGACCCGCCAGGTGCAAGCCGGATTTTGCCTGACCTGCCACAACGCCGATATTGAAATGATGGGCGACAATCCCCATACCCGCGAGGTCCCCGAATTGGCGGGGCTGGGAGTTAATTTTGACCCGTCGATCTTTCGTCCGTTGCGCGATTACCACATGGTCGATAGCGCGGGGCAGCAGGTCCTTCCAGCCACGCCAGGCGGCGAGCCCCCGGCGGGGGCATTGCCGTCGCTTGGTGCCGCAGGAATTACCTGTGATTTCTGCCACGATCAAAATGGGCCCAATCTTGAACGCAGTTTCCAGCACGATGGCTTCGGCAACACCAGCTTGTTTCTGAATCCCTCGAAGGAAAAAGTGGGACCGTTCCTGCACCCAGTGGGCGTAAAAGGGAGCTTTCACGTGGTCAGTAACGATCAGAACAAGATCGACTACTTGCGCGCCGGCGCCTTCTGCAACGCCTGTCACGACGTGCGGCTTCCCATCAACAATCTCACCTCGGCGGAGCACAACATTAATCCCGGAGGCGAGAACGTTAAGGTGTTCCGCCTTGAGAATTTGAGCACCGAGTGGCAGATCGGGGCCTACAACAGCACCACCAACCCGTTCGGCAAAGTGGTGCGCTGCCAGGACTGCCACATGTCCATGTTCCCCTATGCCGGGAGCACAACTTACAAGGTTGGGGATCTGAGCGTCACCAGTCCGACCCCGGGGGTCTTCCCGGTGGATTATGCGGCGGTTCCGGGGGTGTCCACGGAGAACAATTACCCGCTGCAGAAGCGGCCCGTGGTGACGCACTTCTTCACCGGGGTCGACGTGCCTCTGCTTTCCGCCGACGAGTTGAAAATTCGGCTCGGAAGCACCTACCCCGATCCCAACGCGCAATCAACCGACACGCATGGTCTTCCGGTGTCGATTGTGACCCGGCGCGCCGATCTGATGAAGGCCGCCACCCGCATCAGCCTGGCCAAAACCGATACAACCGTCCAGCCCGGCGCCTCTTTCATGGTGAGAGTGGAGGCGGTTTCCTTGACCGGCCATCGTTTCCCTGCCGGCTTTTCGCAAGAGCGTACCACCTACGTGCAGTTGCGCGTGACCGACGCCAACGGGTTCCTGATCTATCAGTCTGGTTACGTCGTGGACAAACCCCACCCCAACACCGGAGAGGCGGCGCCTGACGGCAATCTCGACGACGAAGACATCGAGCATGTGCACGCAGTGGTCGACCCGGGGCACTACGCTCCTGGCGCTTACACTCCCGGCACAGCGACCAACGGTGGCAACAACATCGTGTTCGAATTGGGCCCCGATGACGGTCCCGAACAACGAGTGCTTGCCGGGATTCCCCAGGGCCTGGTGCTGTTCCGCAACGAACTGACCCACATCTTCCTGCCGTGTCCGACAACGGTGACCAATCCTCCCTGCACCACGGATCTAGTGGGTCGCACGGATGCGCAAGGGAAACCGGTCAAGGCGACGACGGCGCATTTTGAGGAGACGTTTAACGCTGCTTTGGCGAATTCGGTGGATAACTTCCGCTCCCTGCAGCCTCTGCAGCCCCGCACTTTCAGTTACCTAATTCAGTTGCCGACGGCGGAGGAACTGCAAGAGCTGGGAGTTACTCTCAAGGGACCGCTGCAGGTCCACGCGCAAGTGAACTTTGAACATTTCCCGCCACTGTTCCTGCGCTATTTGGCTCAAACCAATGGCGCGGCCGGACCCGCGGGACATGATCTTGGCCTACTCAGCGAGCAAACGATCGACAGCTTGCTCAAGAACGTGAAAGACATCTCTTCGGCCGACACTAACGTCAGCCTGGTTCAGTGAGGGACCATTATGAGCTCAAAATTTGGGCTGTTGATGCTGGGTTGCTTGCTGGCAGGTGCAGCGTTTGCCCAAACCCCACCGCCCGGAGGAGTTTACACACCGGGCCAGTTTCAGAAGACGAATCCCTATTCCCTGCTCCCCAATCCCTTCTACTTCGAGGGCAGGATCGATTGGAACTTACTGCACATTACCCAACCGAAGAACGCCTGGGAGTATATGCAGCGCGGCATCCATTATCAGGACGATGTGAACGACACCAAGAGCGCCATCGCCGATTATCAGACGGCATTGGCGCTCAACAGTATGCAGAACAACACCTGTCAGGTCGTGACCGCGGCAACCCTGGTGAATGGCGCGCTTCCCAGCCAGCTCAATCCCGCACCTTGTATTTTCACTTTGCGCCTGCGGCTGGGTAATCTGTTGCAGCAGACGGATCCGGCGCAAGCCATCTCGCTATTCCAGGAAGTATTGAAGATCGACCCTCTGAAGCTGGGGATCAACAGCCTGATCGGAGAAACTTACGTAATCACGGCGGAACAGACAACTGATCCTACGGCGCAGCTGCAAGCCTATACTAACGCAATCGCAGCGTTCCGGGCAGAGCTGGCCCTATCGCCGGTTACTGCGCAGACTACGGCGCTTACCGGCGACCTGGCCAACAATGCGCATGTCCACTGGGCGTTGGCGGAGATTTACCGGACCTTGGGAGAGTCGGCCAATGAGTTGAGTGAATTGCAACTCTATCTGCAGGCGACGCAGTGGCACAGCGACGTGTATCCCTGGCGGATTAGTTTGGCCAACACTCGCATGAAGATGCTGCAGGCTCAGGCACTCCATTAACCATCTCAGACCGGGATGAACGTAGAGGTAAAGTGGGAAAGCTGTCGGGATACCTATATCAACTGGTGGGCGCTTGCGTACTGTTGCTCCTCCCGGTCGCAACCAGCGCTCAAGGAAATGCGAGTTCGGAAGCACCGTCAGCGACAACGCCAAACATGGCGGCCGCCTGGGGCAGTGTGTTACAGAACCCCGGCGCCCCACCCGCTAGCGATCCCGCCCTGGCTGTCCCCCAAGCTACATTGGAAAGAAGTTCGGCGGGAGATTTCCTGAATCACGTTTTTCTCGAAACCCGCACCGAATATCTGCGGACGCAAAGTGATTTCAGCGGGCAGCCCACGCTGACCGGGGTGATTAATGCTCCTTTCGGCCCAGTTACCAATCCCAACGGAGTTCCCGACCCTGCCGTCTTTCAGCCCAACGGCAACACGATATACAGCTTTCTGAATTGGGGCACACGGGGATGGCTCTCTGACCGGATCAATACGAATTTCTCCTTCCGTTACCAGCAGGACATTACGCACACGGACCTAGGCTCGCCCGCGACGGGGATTCTCCAGGCCTTCGTTCCCAACCGCGAGGCGCAACTCCTCTCGGGATACATCGACGTTGGAGGTCATCCAACCGATGGCTTATTCAGCGGTTCCAGCCTTCGATTAGGGCGACAGGATGTGTACGGGGCAGAAGTCGCCAGTTTTGACGGGGCATCGTTCAACCTGAACCGCGAATACTTTTCCTACACCGTATATGGCGGGCGGCGGTTCACCTACTACTCGGATCCGGAGCAAAGGGCGATCGGCGGCGGCAATTTCATCTTCCGTCATGGCAATACCACCTTCGAATATGACGCTCTGTTCTATGTCATGGGAAGCCACAGCTTCAGCTACCGGCAACAGTTCTCGCCATCCTGGTTGCTGGCAGGCAATTTCCGAATGTTCGGGGGCTCGCCGACCGAGGCCAGTGTTGACGCCCTCTGGAGCCCTGCCGACGGCAAGACCACGTTGCGTCTCGACTTTTCCCAGGAGCTCACCAACAAGAATTACGTGTTCGACTACACCGGCATCGCGCTTGACCTCGATCCGCACAATCCCCTGCAGCGCCTGAATCTTGAGGTTCTCGCTCCCCATAGTCAGTTTGTGATCGATGCTCGCCGGGTGATCAACAGCCGGCTGCGAGTAGGCGGAACCGTCTGGGTGCGCCGCCTGAATGATTCCGCCGACCAAGCCGCCTTCGATACGTCTTTTGTGGACTACCGGGGAAGCGCCCAGATCTTCCCGGGGCGGAAGGTCATGGTGTCTCTCGACTACCACTTGCGAAACTCAGATCGCTCTAACCCAAGTAATGCCGCCACCTTTGATGACATCTCGGCGGCCGGTGAAACCAAGGTGCAGGACGTGAGCGTGGAAATTGGGAGAAGCTTCGGGGAAGGAAGATTCAGTTTCAATGCGGGCGGGTTCTATCGCTTGTTGAATTTTCAAGACAGCTTCCTGATCGCCAATAATGCTACCGACAAGGGAGTACTGGGGAACGCGTTTCTCAAGCTGGACCAGCGCACCCGCATGTTCGTGGAATACGA
>DATJVT010000439.1:0-5689 GCA_035501695.1 Terriglobia bacterium
GGCGCGCTGCTTGCTTGTTGAACCTTCACCCATCATGCCGATAGCACTGCAAAAACCTTGGCGGAGACAATCTGCGCGGATTTATGTCGATGAAGGGCAAGCAATCCGCTTTTGTCCCCCGTCACCAGATAGTCGGCGTTATCCGCTTCGGCCAGAGCCAGAAGAAAATCATCGGTGGGGTCGTGGGAGCGTCTTACGGGGGGGGAGTGGAACCACGCCCAGGACGAGTTTCCTGATCTGGTTGACCAGGCGGCCGGCCTCTTCGATGAATTTTGAGAGGTCACCTTTTTTCATGCCTCGGGCGCCAAGAAAGGTGCGCAAGGTGAGGTCCGTCTCCTTATTGAGGCCTGTGCTTGGCGATCCTCTCCCCCCCCACAATTTGAGGGCTCCGTTGGGCGTTCAAGTCAGCATACCGCGAACCGGGCGCCGTATCCCGTTCGAGGTCTATCGCGCCGCCCGTCATCAGGGGCGTCTTCGTGTTACCATCATGGAGCTTGCGGAGAAACTGAGCGGCCCATCGTCCGGACCCGCCCGGCGCAAGGGAGGCAAACGAATGAGATCACGTATCTGGATTGCGATAGCTGGGGCCGCCGCCGTGGCGCTTGCTGTCGTCATCATCCGCAGGCAGCGGGACCGCGCCGAAGCCGACCGAATGGCCGTTTGGGGATAAGAGTTGGACTTCTTACCGTGGGGGACACCATGACAAAGGCACTCAACCGGCGACGATTTCTTTCCACCGGAGCCGCGGCAAGCGCCACAGTTCTGCTGCGCGGAGAAGGCCCGGCCGGGGCCACGGAGGGTACTGAAACCCCGCCCCGCAAGTTCTATACGGTCCTGAGCCTCGGACGCATTGGCTTCCAGGCGAGTTTTCGGGAGTCTCTCCGGCTTGCTGCCCAGCATGGGTTCGAAGGTTTGGATCCGGACCCCGCCTATTTCGCTTCGCTCAGCCACGACGATTTCGAGCGGCTGGCTGAAGAGTTGCGGGCGAAGCGCCTGAAACTCGGCGCGGCAGGCTTGCCGGTGGATTTTCGCAAAGACGAAGCGACGTTCAGCGACGGATTGAAGAAGCTTCCCGCCACCGCCGATGTCCTGCGCCGGGCCGGGGTGGGGCGTGTCAGCACCTGGGTGCTCTGCTGCGACAACGAGCTGACGTATCTGCAGAACTTCCGCCAGCACTCCTGCCGCTTGCGACAATGTGCCGCGATCCTCGCCGACCATGGTCAGAAGCTGGGCTTGGAGTACGTCGCGCCCCGCACGCTATGGCGAAGCCAACGGCACCCTTTCGTGCACACGCTCAGCGAGATGAAGGAACTCATGGTGGGGATCGGCGCCAACAACGTGGGCGTCCAGCTCGATAGCTGGCACTGGTTCAACGCCGAAGAGGGAGGAAGCGACCTCTTGACGTTGCGTGGTTCCGATGTGCTGACCGTGGACCTCAATGACGCCCCCCTTGGCCTCTCGCTTGACGAATACCGGGATGACCACCGAGAACTGCCTGCCGCCACAGGTGTCATTCCCGTCAAAACCTTTCTGCGGTCGCTCGCTGCGATCGGCTACGATGGCCCCATCCAAGCCGAACCCTTCAATGCGGCGCTGCGAGCCATGCCGCTGGAGCAGGCGTGCGCCGCCACGGCCTCCGCCATGCAGAAGGCTTTGAGCACGGTGTGAGGCTCCACTGCGGATTTTCCCAGTTCAACGGCGGTCTTTCGCGAGGGGAGGCGGAACGGAGGAATGAGCAACGGCGCTGAGCCGCGGTTTCTTCCTTTTACGCAAGGGGAGAAACTCCCGCCGGATGGCTTTGAGAAAGTCGCGTCCCCAAAGGCCGATTAACAACAACGCTCCGAAGAGCACGACGGCGTCCAGGCTGATCCGGTCCCGCCGGGCCCAATAAATGCCCTCTTTGATATCCAGCCAGATCGCGAATTCATCGAGAGTGAGCGCCGCGCCGACACCGTAGAGCAAAGACATCAAGCGGCTGGCAAAGAGAGACGTCCCCCGGCTGCCCGTGCCCACTTCAAGCAGCCAGCCGAAACCCACCGCCAGCAGGAGGAAAATTCCCCAAACCAGGTGATGAACATGCGTGCCGCCGATATAGACGTATCGAAAGGGCCCGATGTTGCGGGAAGCCAGGAAAGCCGCCAGGCGGGCGACGGCGAAGGTGGAAAAGAAGCCCACCACCGCCAGCAAGAGGCGGCGTTTGGGGCGGTCGGGGACATGCTGATGAAACAGCTCGCCCACGCGTGGAAGGCGGAGAAGCAGGAGAATCACCGCCGTGACGATAATCGTCGAGACAACAAGGAACCAGGTGGTGGGTGACACGAACGGATATCTCCTCTGCGGCAGGGATGGCGGCCCCCTGATTGCCCCTCGGTAATCAATTCAGAATCGGCCGATGGGTAGACGGGCCCAAACCGGCCAACGGAGGGGATGCGGAACCGAGTACTTTTACCTTACCTGCCCCGCTTCTGGCAAGCCCGGTTCGCTTGCCTCGCGGATTTCCCGCGCGACCAGGGAGGGAGCTGGAATTTGCAGTGTATACTTGGGCCCGATGCATTCCGGAATCAAAATCTTCTGAATAGAGATACGAAAGGATTCCTCATGATTATTCCAATCTCCGCCGAGGCCATGATCAAGTCGCTAGAAGCCCGCGTGGCCAACCTCGAGAAAGCGCTGCAAGTGAGCCCCAACCAGGTAGTTCTGCAAGCCGGCACGGCCAAAGTTACATTAACCCACTCAGGAAATGTCCAAATCACCGCCGGGGGCACTGCCCAGCTTAGCTCCGCCGCTGAGACGCAGATCAAGGCTGCGGGCAAGCTCATCCTGAAAGGCAGTACGATTGAGCAGAATTGACGTTGCCTCCCGGGCGGAGCAGGTAGCCCGGAAGCTGGTTGCCAGGAGGTGTCCGTCAGTCGCCAGACCCGGCCACCCGCCGGTGGAAGGGCCTGACGGCCGACGGATACATCCGAGGCGGTACGAAAATCAAACTCCGCGGCACCCGACACGGTGGCCGCAACTCTGAGGTGCACGATACAGCCGCTCTACTCCTGATGGTCCTTATGGCCGAAGTCCAATCCAAACTGGGGTTCCGACTTCGTCCCCGTAATTTTCACCGGCACTTCCGTCCCCGCGCCGTGCTTGCTGAAGAAGGGATCGACCGGCTTCAACAGGACGGATTTCCATCCCCCCACCATTTTTGAAAGCTTTGCGTCCATTCGGGCATGCCCGTGAAATTCGAACTGGTTGCCGTCCAGGCTGTACTTGCCGGTCATGTCCACTTCGGTTCCCGGAACGAGGAACTGAAGCTGCGAGAAGCAGAAGGTGCCGTGGAGCAAACGAAAAGCGCCCTTCATGGATGAAGGGATATTCTCGGGGAGATTTTCTTTCGCCAGTTTGGGCTTGCCCTCGCTGCGCAAGCTCAAAGCATTCACCTTGTCCTGTACCTTTTCATTGGTGAAATGAATGTCCGACATGTCAAAGGCCCCCTCAAGCTGGAGACGATCCGAGAGGTCGGGCTCCCCGGGTGGAAGGTCAAACTTCGTCCGCATTTGCACGGTGCCTGTAACCACGGGAGGTTCGGTCCGCACCGCCATCTTCAACAGATCCTCAATTCGCGCGTTGTCGATTTCGATGTCCAGGTTCACGCGGTGGCCTTTCGGTTCCGTCATGCGTACCACGGAACCCCTCGCGATCACAAGAGAATTAAGGACTTTTGCTTTCACGGGTTCCAGGTAGGTGTCCCCGCTGGTTCCGTCCACAATGGCGTGAAAATCAGTGTGCAGCGGCACAGCACGTCCACTGACCGCCACGCGAAAGTCGGGAGTGTCAGTTTCTCCATCCACGACAATTCGGCCCACGGTCCCATGATACGTGCCGGTGGAAGCCAGGATTCCACCAATGCCCTTGATCGTGGCGAGGTCGGCGTTGGTAAATGTATAAGTGCCCTGAACCGGCATGTTGCGGGGCGCGTCGGCTTGCAGAGGACCAACCCGTCCGGTCGCATGAATTTCACCTACAGGCTTGGGATTGATGAGGGTGGCATCAAAAAGGAGAGGTTGGCCGGACTCGGGATCCGTCAGGGTCAATTTGCCCATATCAAACTCCAGCGGCGGTTTTCCCGGTCGCAGAGTGTTGATCACAAGTTGGGCCTGCTCGCAGACGAACCGATCGACATGGATCTTCAGCTTCCTCAGACTCAGCTTCAGCTTTTTGTCTTCCTGCCGTTGTTCCTTGGGGGGGATATTCAACTGCAGGCCTTTCACCCTGACGGCGCGAACGTGCATGGGGGTGTAGAAAAGGCCGAACAACCCGGTATGGAATCGGAACTCTTGAATGCTCAGCAAGGGCTGAATGCCGGGCGCATGAATGTTCACGTCGTTTTGTCCGTAGATCTTCAAGTCGTTTCCTGCGACTTCCAATCCTCTTCCCACCGAAACCTGCAATCCGGCCAAGGTGACCTGGCTCTGAAAGCGCGTGGAAAGTGTGTCGACCACGCGGGCACGCAGAATCGCATTGGCATGATGGATCACGCGAGCAATTATGGCGGAGAGAACAACAACCAGGACCAGGGCGGATATGCCAATCGAAAGCCGAAGCGGCCGGCGCCTCCCTCCGGGCCGGCGAGTTTCCACAACCCCATCCATGATTCCATTTTAGTGCACTTTGGGGTTCTTAGTTGATGTGGGCGACATGGCGTAGCACCCGATGAATTCGAAATAGAAGCTTGAAACTGGAAACTGGCAAGGCCGGCCGCCGCCGTCCGGCTCAGTCCTCGAGATGAATGGCATCACCGGCGCGGACTTCCCCGGGAGTGAGCACGGTGGCATAGACTCCGGCGCATTGGTTGTGCCGCTGAACGACACATTTCAAGATTCGGGGGGAGGATTCGGCGGTGGCGGGGTCGAGCGTGATGATTACGCAGCGCTCATCTACCTTGATGATGGCGATGCGCGCCTTGTCGCCCAGGCGCAAAATTCGGCCCACCCACTTCAGTTCCTCGAAGGACACACCATGCTCGAGATTTACCAGCAGGTTGGGCCGAAAACGCCATGGGTTCGCCTCGGTCTGGGATTCCTCGGCAATGCGCTGGACGGTCTGCTCGCTGATGAGGGAGACGTTGGCGACATCGTACGAGCCGCGATAGTTCCTGAGCAGGAAAACGGGTTTCCCGAAATGCTTCTCGATGGCCTGCCGGAGCTCGCTGCCGGCCACCGGCCAGCGTTCGCCGGCCGGCGTCGTGACCGTGACCGCCACGTCCGGCGTGCCCGGATTCTCCACCGAGGTCCGCCAACGAAGCAGTTCCGGCATCTGCCGCGCCGTGAGCCAGGGGAAATCGCTGCGCGACTCAGCTTGCACAAAGGCAAAACGACGATCTTCCTGGAAGCCCTGTAGCGTGAGAGGAAGGGACGAGCAGGCTTCACCCCGCATCGACTTGACGGGGTACCTGGCTACCATGCGAATGACGCCGACCCTCTGCATCGTCCTGCCTCCTGGTAAAAAAGGCTGCGAAAAAACTCTTCCCACGGTCGCCGTAGCGCCGGCTTCCAGCCGGCAACCCTTTTGATTACAAACGAGCCGGCAAGATGCCGGCGCTACGAAAGCCGGCAACCCCGGGTTTTTCCGCAGCCTGTGAAACCCGGATCTATTGTATGCCAAAAACGTGCATGGGCCGGCACGCGTGCAGCCTCGTAGG
>DATJVT010000440.1:0-2024 GCA_035501695.1 Terriglobia bacterium
GGTCCCAGCGGAAGTCCTTCCACTCGGGGCTGCGGCTGAGGTTGTAAAAGATCAAGGCGATGATGATGGTCCCGGCGGCTAACCACACCCATCGCCCCCACGCTTTTTTCATAGCTTCGACCCGACGCAGTGTCTCACGCAAAACTATCCGAAGGGTCTGTGGATGTCAAGCAAACGAGGCGAGGCCTCGGGATGTAAATTGGGCTTCCCGTGGCGAGGAGCCAGATGATCCCCCCGGTGTCCTGAGCTGGAAGTTCGCAAATCATTCTTCCTTGCGACTTCGCTATTGTGCCGGCGGAATGTTCTGGTTCAACCGGAAGAAATTCGTCGGGTCGTATTTCTTCTTGAGCGCCGCCAGCCGCTCGTAATTGGGCCCGTAGGCCTCGCGCACGCGATCCGCGCCTTCCTGGCTGAGATAATTTACGTAGGCGCCCCCGGAGAGGTGCTTCCGCGCATCGTGCCAGACATCCCGCACCCACTTGTTGTTGACATCATTGTCGGCAGCGTTCTCCCAGACCCCAATGGCGCTAAAGTTGTAGAGGTTGAACCGGTGGGCAAACGCCGTGGCTCCGGCCGGCACGCGGCTGGCCGCACCGTGCAAGTGCTCGAAGAATATCGTCGTCAAGGGCGAAGGCCGGTGCGCGAAGTGCTCAATCGCCACGTCCATCGCCTCCTCGGGCAGCGAGTTCATAAAGCCCGACTTCCAGTAATGGAGCCGCCCTGGGGGATAAGACGCGTCGAACATGCTCTGGAGCTGGAGGAACGGAACCGGCCCCACAGCATCGGCGAGGGGAGCCCCGAAGGCGCGAATCGGCGCCAGTATCTTCTCTCCTTCCCGGGGGTCACCGTTGTAGCAGACGGCCAGGGCACTCACCGGGATGCCGTCCGGGCCGTTGAGGAGCGCGGGCATAGCCGCCAGCTCATCGGGGCACTGATGCGTAATCTCGCGGAAAAAGCGCAGTAGCTCCTTGGACTTCGCGAGGGGATGAATGAGCATCCCACCGATGGTGGGTTCGAGCGGATGCAGGCGATAGCGGAACTCGGTCACGATGCCGAAATTCCCTCCTCCTCCGCGCAGTCCCCACAGCAGGTCGGGGTTTTCCGTTTCGCTCGCCTGCACGGTTTTGCCCTCGGCGGTCACCACCTCCGCGCCCGTCAAATGGTCGCAAGCCAGACCGTACTTGCCGCTCAGCCATCCCAACCCGCCGCCCAACGTTAGCCCCGCAATTCCGGTCTTGGAGACCACGCCCAGGGGCGTGACTAAATCGTGGGGAGTTGTGGCCTGGTCGTAGTCGCCCAGCGTGGCCCCGGGCTGCGCCGCCGCGGTGCGGTTTTTCACGTCCACCCGCACGCCTTTCAGCTTCCCCATGTGCAGCATCACGCCGCCTTCGCAGACGGCGTTCCCCGCCACGTTGTGGCCGCCCCCGCGAATCGAAAGCGGCAGACCGTGCTCGCGGGCGAATCGCACCGCAGCAGCGGCGTCCGCGGCGCCCGAGCAGAACACGATCGCCGCCGGCCGGCGGTCAATCATCGCGTTGTAGATGCTCCGCGCCTCGTCGTAGCCCGAGTCTGAGGGTTGCACCACTTCTCCGCGAATTTGTTTCTTTAGTTCCGCCATGGCTGCTGGGTTCATCATCGAATCCTCCCTCGGTTGTTTGCCAGGCAAGAATGATTCGGCCTTGCCTCCGCAGGCTGGCAGCCCGTCGAGCCGGGGCGGTCTCCGTGAGGGACGTGCTCCATCCCCCTGACGCATCGAAAGTATACTCTCCTGCACCATGCCTTTGTATCACCATGTAGATACATGGGCCTTCGCACATTGGTGCAGGACATTTTTTCATCGCCCCTTTGTTTTCATAGACATCATTGGATCGACCTGCATTTCTAACCACTATTTGTGTTTGCCGCGTCCCGGGCCGGGTTAAGCATCAAGTAACCCCTCTGTTTTCAAATGGTTGATTTTCAGTCCGGGCTTCAAAACTTGCCCTCGATGTCCGCTAACCCGCTTTAATTTCATAAACATCTCA
>DATJVT010000441.1:0-7381 GCA_035501695.1 Terriglobia bacterium
GAATAAAATCCCTCGGGATTGGTGACCGTGGCCTGACGATGGTTTGTTTCCAGGTTGGATAGGGTGACCGTCACACCGGGCATCACCGCTCCAGAGGGATCGATGACCCGCCCGGAGATGCTTCCCTCCATCGAGGCCCGGGCTCCAAGGGTTAGGGTGAGGAAAAGGGGGGCCAACCAGGCAATGGCGCTCGCGGGGAGAATCCTGGCGGGACGGGTTTGAATCTGCTTCATAATGACTTGCTCGCTCTCACAGGCTTAAGAAGTTCTGGCTTTCGGGTTCATTTCGAGCATTCTACATGCAATTTCATTGCAAGAACTATCCCCTCAAACCTATCTCCTTTCACCTCCCGACCTTCTGGCGTGGGTGCTCCCAATATGGGCTGAATGGTGACGCAGAGTCTGGGCGATCTCACTCACCCTATCGGGTAATAGCACACATCGGATTATTCCAATCCAAGACCAACCACCCTGGGAAACTCGCCTTGGCCAATCGACGACATCGGGTGGGCCAGGAGAGCTTTTCGGGGGTGATAAGGTTTCCCGCTAGTTGCAAGTAAATTGCAACAAGCGGTCATTATAATGACTTTCTGTCGCCCGGCCAATAGTTTGACTTTGAATGGTCGACATGGCCAGCCGAGGGGTTTCTGACCATAGCTGAGCGGTGTGATGGCTACCCCTGGGAGGTCCGCGCGAAGTCGGACACAGGAATCCCACATCCGGACAGTCGCTTTCGCCTCGAGAAATTCCCGGCTTCCCATCTCCAACATGTTCAATGCGTTGCCCGTTGCATCAATGGTGGGAGGATTGCACAGGCTTATTCAGAGGACAGTCTCATTGATTCTAATAGCTTCGAGGGGTTCGCATGTCGAAGATCATAGTGGTTCTCTTTCTGTCGGTGGTGACCGTTTTTTCCCATACTTCCCGAGCCTCAGATACACCGGATATGATGGCTGCGATGTTTCGGGGCGATCCCGGGCATACGGGCGTCTACCCGACGGCTGGCAAGGCTAAAGCGCAGAAGGAACTGTGGCGTTTCAAAACCGGCAACGTGAATCGCTCCACCCCCGCGGTCAGGGATGGCGTGGTTTATGTTGGTAGTGGGACCGGCATCTTGTATGCCATTGATGCTGCTTCGGGAAATCTGAAGTGGAAGTTCGCCACCCCCAGCGAGATTAGCTCCTCGCCCGCCGTCGCCGAAGGGCTGGTGTACGTTAATTCTGATTCCGGCTTCTTCGCTGTGGATGCGGCGACCGGCCGTCCGGCGTGGCAGGTCAAAACCGGCGAGCCCGTTGCGTTCGATCATCGCTGGGACTACTTTCAATCGTCGCCCCTTTACGCCGGCGGGGCCGTTTACTTCGGTAGCGCCGACGGATTCATCTACGCGTTAGAAGCGAGATCGGGCAAGGTGCTGTGGAAATACCAAACTGCGGGACGCGTCCGCTCGTCACCGGCCCTGGCGGGTGGAGTCATCTATGTGGGTAGCATGGACGGCAACCTCTATGCGCTCGAAGCCCGAACCGGCGAAGTGAAATGGAAGTTCAAAACGGCGGGAGATGCCTTTTTCCCGGTCGGCGAGGTACAGTCGTCGCCGGCCGTGGCCGACGGACTGGTATTCTTCGGCAGCCGCGATGGCCACCTTTACGCCGTGGATACGGCGACGGGCCAGGAGAAGTGGGCCTTCTCACACGACGGTTCGTGGTGCATCTCGGCGCCGGCCGTGTGGGAAGGACAGGTCTTCGCGGGCAGCTCCGACGGCATGTTCGTCAACGCGGTGGATGAGCTGACGGGGAAGGAAACCTGGCGCGCCAAAACCCCAGCGCGGGTTTTTACCTCCGGCGCCATTGCAGCCGGAATCGTTTACTTTGGGACCTGGGGCGGCGAAGTGAACTGGTACGATGCCCGCACCGGGAAGCAGGTGGGCGGAACGATGGCGGAGGCCGCCGTCGACTCCTCGCCGGTAATTTCCGACGGCGTCCTCTACTTCGGCAGCGACGATGGCTATATCTACGCCGTCCAGCTCCCGGCCCCACGCCACACCATGACCTCTCCTCTCAATCCTGATCTGCTTCAGGCTTATGCCGGTGAGTTCCAATTGGGTTCGGATCTCAAAATATCCATCACCCGCGAAGGGGGAAAGCTCGTTGCCGAGATTCCCGGCGGGGGGAAAGCGGAGTTGTTTCCCCAGTCGGAATCCCTATTCGCCATAGGCGACACGCCGGGTGACCTCGAATTCGTCCGTGCGGCGGACGGCTCCTGCCAGCAGGTCGTCTTTCACCAATCCGGCTTTGATATGAAACTGACCCGGGTGAAATAGCGTGGTTCCCGCGCCGGCGAAACCATCGAATGATTCGGGCTATGGTGACATAAAGTCCCCGCTCCGACGCAATTCATGGGTCTTTCCGCAACCCCTTTAGCCCGGCATGCCGTCCCGCCCCCAGCGGGAGCGGCTCTACAAGTTGGATTATCTCTGGCGCGCTAGCCCAAGTTTCTGACAAACCCAAGCTTCCGAGTTGGGGATACGCGCCGATATGTGGTAGACTTCGACGCAAGAACGGAGTACCTCGGGTGGCCGCGCAGGAATGATTGGCCCGAATTAAGATACGGGCGTTTGTGCCGCCCCCTCGCAAAGTTGAGCCCCTCTCGATAGTACTGCTTTGAAGTGTCCATCTGACCCAATTGTTCAACTGGCGCAGGTGGTCCAAGGAGCTATGTCTATGGAGAACTACGGCTACGACGGTGCGGGAAAGATCGTTAAATTGGCGAGGATCAGTGCGAGCGACAACAGCGTGCATAACGACCTGGCCTCGGCGCTGGGTCGGAATTACATGCGTGGCGCGCTGGCCATCATTATTTTATTCATCAGTCTCCACCTGACGGGTTGCGGCTCGACGACTTCGCCCCCGGCGACCGGTTCCGCGCCGACCATCGCTTCCTTTACGGCGGATCCAACCAGCATAACCTCCGGCGCCAGTAGTACGCTGAGTTGGACGACAAGCGGGGCGACGAGCATTGTCATCACGCCCGGCACCTTCACGTCCACATCCGCCACGGGGTCGACGAGCGTGAGCCCGACGGCGACCACTACCTACACGTTGACGGCCACCAATTCCACCGGTTCAACCACGTCGATCCTGACCGTTACCGTAACCGCGGCCAGCAAACCCACCATCAGTTCCTTCACCGCTAACCCAACCAGTATCGCTTCCGGTTCCAGCAGCACGCTGAGCTGGACAACGACCGGCGCGACGAGTATTGCCATCACGCCCGGGACCTTCACGTCCACATCCGCGACGGGCTCCACCAGCGTCAGCCCGACGGCGACTACCACCTACACGCTGACGGCCACCAATACCTCGGGCTCCACCACCGCCACGGCCGCGGTCACGGTAACAGGTTCCGGCGGTCCGTTGGCCATCACCACCACTTCCTGCCCGGGTGGAACCCAAGGCGCTGCGTACGCAGGGTGCACCATCGTCGCCACGGGTGGCGCTCCTCCCTACACATTTTCGGTAACCGAAAATGCCAACGTCCCACCCTTGCCGGAGGGAATGTCTCTGGATCCGACTACCGGGGCCATTAGCAGTCAACTGATCGGCGGTCAGGGCGCTTACACGCCCGAATTTGTGGTTACGGATTCCACCAATGCGACGGCGACCGCGGACATCAGCTTTGCTATCAATGGCAATAACGCGTTTTTGGCGACCATCTTTCCCTCGACCTCCATTTTCCACCACCGGGTGGATTTCGCCACGACAAGCCTGCCCGTCGATACTTCACCCGCCGCGCCGATGTACAGCGCCTATTTGCCAGCGACCGTCAAGCCTTTCTTCGGCAACAACTCGGCTGGCCCTTTTCCGAACGGAATACCCGCCATCCAGGTTCCTTACAACCAAGCCGAAGTGGCAGTTTCCACTACGATGTATCAGTCCTATTTCACTTCGGGTCCGATTCCCGCCTATGCTCCGGTGGAAGGCACCGCCAACTCGACGGGCGACCGCCACGTTCTGGTCTACTTGGAGGCAGGAGGCGGCAACCCCCCGGCCCTTTACGAAATGTGGCAGGGAATATACGAAAACGGTCCGTGGACCGATTCCTCCAACGCACTTTGGCCAAATGTGTCTACGAATGCATTGACAGCGCAAGGGCAGGGAACATCCGATGCCGCGGGACTTCCTGTGGGGCCGCTGCTCGCCAATGCCGACGAGGTGATCGGAACGGGCACGCCCAGTTCGCCCAACGGTACGATTCAGCATCCCATTCGGTTCACTCTCACCAATATGTTGCATTACTGGGTGTGGCCTGCGACGGAAACGGCGGGCGTGGGGAGTTGCACGGCGGTGGGAGGAGGCGCGATTTCCGTGGGATCGGAGATTTCACAATCGTCCCCTCCCGCAAGCTGTACCCACTCCGGACCCGCCGGTGAAATTTATCGGCTCAAGGCTTCCGTTCCCACTCCTGCTTGCGCCGCCACCAGTCCCCAGGCGGCGATTATCATCACCGCCTTCCGAAACTATGGAATCATCCTGGCCGACAATGGGGACAGCGGTGGACTGATCGGTACGCCCGACGCCCGCTGGAACGATGCCGCTCTCTCTTGCCTTACCAGTCTCACCTTATCGGACTTCGAGCCGGTGAACGTCTCGAGCCTCATGGTTAGTAACACCAGTGGCGCCACCAGCCATTAAACGAGCTGGTGTAATGCCCCAGAGATAAGTCAATTTGATCGGTGTCCGACGATGAGACTTGCAATTTTTCGTTCCAGCGAAAATGCGCGGTGCGCGAGGGCGAACTGTCGGCGGGTTTGCTTTGTCATTTCCTCCGGCGATTCCGCCGGCCCATGACGTAAAGCGCCACGATGGCAGCGGCGAAGCCGGATGCCGCACCCACTCCGAGCGCCCAGCGTGGACCGAAGCGGTTGGCAACCCAGCCCACAATCGGCGCCCCGACCGGGGTGCCTCCCAGTGCAATCGCCACGCGGAAGGCCATGACGCGCCCGCGCATCTCGGGCTCAGTGGTCAGCTGCATCATGCTGTTGGTGCTATTCGTTAAAGTCAGCGCCGCCATTCCGACAATCACCAGGGCGCCCGCAAACCACCAGTAGCCCGGCGCCATCGCACCCAGCGTGCAGCCGATTCCAAAGACGCCGGCGCCGGCCAGGAGCGAGCCGAATCCCGGTTGGCCGGCCCCGGACAATAGAGCTCCGGCAACGGTGCCGATGGCCATGATCGAGGTCAGCAGGCCGAATTGGCCCGCATCCGTGTGAAAAACGTTGACGGCCATCGTGGAGACGAAGATGGGAAAGTTGAGCCCGAACGTCCCCACCAGAAAGAGCATGATCAGAATACCGCGCAGGTCCGGCCGGCGCCAAACGTAGCGAAGGCCGGCCATGAATCCTCCCGCCGAGCGGGATGCCCTGGCGTTCGACCGCAACTCTGCCCTGCGGAATGACGACATCGAAATCAGCACGGCGGCAAACGAGATGCCGTTTATCAAAAATGCCCAGCCCGTGCCCATGCTGGCGATGACCAGGCCGGCAGCGGCCGGCCCCACCATGCACGCGGCATTGAAAGAAGTCGAGTTGAGCGAGACCGCGCTCGGCAGGTCCGCGTCGCCCACCAACTCGGCAACAAACGTGTGGCGCACCGGCGAATCGAGCGCCGCCGCCGAGCCAAACGCAAATGCGAAGACGTAGACGTGCCAGAGCCGGACCACGCCCGCAATTGTCAGCGCGCCCAGGGCCAGCGCCAACACTCCCATGGTGGCCTGGGTCGCCATCAGCAGTTTGCGCTGGTTGAAGCGATCGGCGGCGTAGCCCGTCCACGGCAGCAGCAGCAGTTGAGGCGCGAACTGCAGACCCATGACAATACCCAGAGCGGTGGCATCGTGGTGCGTGAGTTGAGTGAGCACCAGCCAGTCCTGGGCAACGCGCTGCATCCAGGTGCCAATGTTGGAAACGAGCGCACCGGCCGACCAGACCCGGAAATTGAAACTCCGCAGGGCCCGGAAAGGCCCCGCCGTTGGGTGCTTCATGAGCGCTCCGGGAGATTTCCTCCGTGGAAGCGGCCGAAATGCCGGGCCGCCTGAAGGCTGATCAACAGAACGCCGAGCCCGCCGGCCGCCACATCCGGCGTGGACCTCAAGTCAAAGTTCCCCACCCGGCACACCAGGATGTAGCCCACTGCGGCATTGAAGACGCCCCAGCATACGTTCACCGTCGATGAGGAGAGCCCCTTGCCGGGCGGCTTCGCAAAAGGAGTCTGGAACGGCCGTCCCATCGTGCCGCTGACCATATGTGGAACGGCATTGGCGAAAAAGACGCCGCCCAGGAAGTAGGAGAGCAGATAAAGCCAATTCATGACGGGATCCTCCGGGCCTCCGGCAGGGCGACGATTTGCTGCGCTGGAAACGAGTCCGATGGTTGCCGGTTAGTCTGCAAGGGACGGCCGCTTCAGTCCTCCACCAGCCGCGCCAGAATTTCCAGCGCCTCTGAAAGCTTTGCCTGCTCAGCCGCGGAGAGCCTGGCCTGGATCGTTCCGCTCAGCCAATCCTGCTTTGCGGCCCGACGCTTCTCGAGAAGTGCGCGGCATTTGGGGGTCAGTGACAGCAGGGTCTGCCGCCTATCATTCGGATCAGGCGCGCCACTCACCAGCCCCGCGGCTTCGAGCGGGGCGATTGCCGCACTCATCGATTGTGGGCGCATGGCTTCTGCCCTGGCGAGACTCGAAACCGTCGCCGGCCCCTCCTTTTCCAGGCGAAGCGCCACGGACACCTGAGAGGACGTGAAGTCTTCGTGACCGGCCTGGCCGCGCAATTTGCGCTTCAACCTGCCGATGAGAGTGCGCATCTCCAAAGCCAAAGCGGAGGCGCGGTCGGCTTGAGACTGGCTGGAGCGATAGTTCATGTATTGAGCCTATCATATATGAAGCTCATCTGTACAGTTTATCTTGGCAGCTTAACTGCATATAACCCGGAACACTTTCTACTCCTTGACAAAGCCTACACTTCTACATATACGGGATGTCGGGCGCGCGTGTCCGGCAAACTGGACGGGCCGGGCGGGGGGCCTTGATCCCCTGTGGAACGTCCCCTTCCCGAGGGCCATGTTCGGGCCGGGTAAATCCCACGGTGTTGTTGTAAAACACATGTAGACAAAATGTTGCGGTGGTGATAACCCATATGATTATGAAAAAACAGCACTTAATAGCATATTCCCGCGATGTTAATGAAGATAAAGGGAGATAGTCAGTTTGCGGGGAGCGGGCAAGGCGGTACTCGCTCCGCTGGGGGTGGGTAGCGAGGGTTCGGCCGGCGGTTCCTACTCGGGCAAAACGGCAGGCAGAAGAGAAATCAAAAATGAAGGTACAAGCCTATGGTTGCTA
>DATJVT010000442.1:0-9600 GCA_035501695.1 Terriglobia bacterium
AAGTTTATGGAAATTAAGGTGAGTTGGGGGGTGAGCGCTATAAGTGGCAACCAGGGGCGGACTCCCGAAGTACGGGAGCATCCCCTGGTCACCGTTCGAATACAGATACGAATAACCTGCCGCGGCCCCGATGCGTTCCAATTGCGGCCGCAGCTCGTCGCCGCTGGTTACACCTTACTTACGACGACGCAGTAAGGCGAGCAACCCGAAGCCTCGTGAGGAGAGGCGCTCGCAGGTTGGTGCCAGCTCGTCTTTGACCATCGTCGGGCATGAGACCAACGCTGCCACTTCGGCCAAGCCGAGTTCAACACCCTTGTCGAGAGGATGCCGAACCCCGCTTCCCAGAAACTCCAGAGTTATGACTTGCGGCCACGCCGAATAATTAAGCCCAGCAAACCCATTCCCAGGAAAGCGAGAGTTCCAGGCTCGGGCGTTGGCGTCACCTGTTGCAAGCTTCCAATACTGAAATTGTCGAACCCAAAAACATCGACTCCCCCCGAACCGGTATTGTCAAAAGTGATCGACGTGTAGGTGTTGGTGAGGTCGTAGAAGCCGAAATAAAGCGCAGAACCGCTCGTCGACCCATTACTTCCGATCGTATTGCCGACCGGGAGGAGAACCGTGCCGCCGCCCGATTTGGTCATGTCCAAGGCCAGTGCTCCCCCGAAATCACCGACATCGGTGCCATAGAAGCCGAAGGCTGAAATCGGCGATGAAAAGCTTATCGTAAAGCCCGATCCGGCGCCGGTCTCAAGATATTGCGTGCCGGAAATCGGGAATCGGCCGGCCCCATCGTTACCGGATTCAATAAAGCTCGTGCCAGTAGGGTCCGTGAGCGTTGCGTCACCAGCACCTGCGAACGTAACCGTGATCGGGAGGTACGTATATTGCGAAAACTCCTCAAAGGTCTCCGTGCCTACACCGGTCAGATTCGCGAAGAACAGGGCTTGTGCTGCGTTCGAGTTTGCGAGGGTGGGAGTTATGCTTGACCCACCTGCGGTATTCACATCCTCGCCGAAAAAGGTTACAGTGGCTGCCTGCAGTGGAAGAGCGCTGCACGCTAGACAAATGATCGCAATAACTAACAGCTTTTGGCGCATAGTTTACTTCCTCCCTAGGGTTCGGGATCGGCTAACCCCTCAGACAAAAAGGGCTACTGTCCCCTGAGCAATTGTTGAAGTATGGGACTACTACCCAACTTCACGTGGCAGGTAGGCTGCCAAAATATCAGAGCTTAACTCCTTTACAATCACCATAGATCTTTGGGAAGATGGCATCATATGCAAAACTTAGCATACTTGTGGAAGCAACTTGTCATCGCAAAGCCCCACCGGTTCAGCCGGAACCGTGAATTCAGGCCAACAGCACGTCACAGGAACCTCATTTCTCTCACCGCCCGTACTTGTACGGATGCCTCCTAGCAATGCACAAAATGTCTGCTTTTGGGTGAGGATCTGACGGACTGCAAGAGCAGGCGAGGGGCCGGGTGAGAGAGGGGTTTTGCAGATTCCCTCATCCCCCCCAGCAAGTCATCCGATGAGATTATGCTCCACGGGAGTCTTAATCCGACGCCTCCGCACGCCTGGGGCCTACCCGGGTGAAGTGCGGATGAAAAAGGAGGAAGTCCGGGATGACCAGCTATAACATGATGCTTCTGCTCGGGGCCATGATCGCGTCAGGAGTGTTGGGGGGAGCGGCGAACTATCTGCTTTTGCACAAAGACGATCCTGCTTATGCGCGGCACTCGCGGAGCCTGGTTTTGGGATTGGTAGCTTCCCTGTTGGTCCCCCTCTTTCTGAAGACCATCTCCAGCGATATCATCGAGAAGATCACCACCATCCGCTACGGGTCCGGAATACCGTTCGAGTATTTCATTTTCGGCAGCTCGTGCCTGCTGGCGGCGGTCTGTTCTCGACCCTTCGCGGAGACCGTCGCCAAGCGACTGGCCGCGGAAGTCGAGAAGGCCAAAAGGGAGTCCCGGGAAGCCCAGGCCCGGGCGATAGTGGCGGAAGAAAAGGCTGCCCAGGCCGAACCGGTGCTGCGCCAGGTCATGCAGGAGCGCACCGAACCCCTCCCAGAACCCGCGCACGCCGTTATTCCACCTTCCCTCCAGGATCTTCCGGTTAATTCGGCTGACCAGGATCTTCTCCGGGCACTCCACACTGGAGAGTATTGCTACCGGACATCCGGAAGTCTGGCCGGAGAGGTTCAAATGGAGGAGTCCGACACCTTGAGACACCTGGAGAGAATGCGGGAACAGGCATTGGCGGGCAGAAGGAGTACTCCGGCACGAGACTTGTGGTACCTGACGGACAAGGGTTGTAGCTGGCTGGAGGCTCATGCCGCCGGTCCGGGTAGTCTGCTCCCTTCCATCCCGCGCGAGGCGGGATCGGCGGGCGAAGCACCCCCTGTGTGATGCACGGGGAAACCCGGTTAGACCCTTGATAGGCAGGTGTTCGGGGCAAGGCAATGGCCGTTCCATCTTTTGAACTGCCTGGGGACTAGCGAACCTTGCCACGTGCGGCGATTTTCCAACAGCCTGTCCCTTCTCCCTTCCGCATTGTCAGGATTTCATCGTGCATATTGACCGTGGTGCAGACGTGGTTGGGAATCACGGTCACCACTTCGCCGACCTGGAAGTTGTGCCGGGATTGCGTGATGTCAATATGTCCATGCTCTTCGTTTAGCTTGATGATCGGCGCGTCGGGAGCTTCCACGATGTAGCCATAGCCGGATTTGGGCCCCGAGCCCAGCAGGTCGGAGGAAAACGTCTTGGAGCCGGCATCGATGATGGCGCGGCCGGGCACGGCGGTGGAAACTACCGTCGCCACCACGCGTACCGCGCAATCCTCCAAAGTGCATGCGCCTTGATAATAAGTATTGAGATCGTTGTAGACGTAAGTCCCGGGGCGGATCTCCGTAAGCCCAGGAATGAGATGCGCAAACTCCGCCGAAGGGGTGGAACCGCCCGAGATGATCTCCACCGGCATGCCCTCAGCGCGGAACGCCGCCAGTCCCCGCGCCACACGCCCGGCCACCTGCTCGGCTTCCGCCCGCCGTTGCTCCGGAGTCCCCCACACGTTGCCGAAAAAGCTCATCAGCCCGCGGAACTTCAGTCCCGGCAAGCTGTCGATCGCCTTCGCCAGCGCCACGAGCGCCGGGCCGGGGTCAAGCCCGCAACGCCGGGCGCCGGCGTCGAATTCCACCAGCACGCCAATCATAGCCTGCTGCGCGGCCGCGGCCCGGGACAGCTCTTGTGCGGCGGCTTCCGAGTCGAGCGACACCAGCAGGCGGGTCTGGCGCGCGATAATAGCGAGCCGCCGGAGCTTTTCCTCACCCATGATGGGAAACGCCACCAGGATGTCGTTCAGCCCGGCGCCGGCCATCACTTCCGCCTCACCCACTTTGGCGACGGTCAAGCCCACGGCACCTTGCGCGAGTTGGAACCGGGCCACCTCCACCGTCTTGTGCGTTTTGGTGTGGGGGCGCAAACCCACGTTCTGGCGGCGGCACAAGTCCGCCACCCGGCGCAGGTTCCTTTCCAGGACATCAAGATCCACGGTCAACGCCGGGGTGGAGAGTTCGTTATACAACATGCCTGCCTCGCAATTATCTCTTGCGCCGCTTACTCACGCGCGCGATGCAATCGATTTCAATTTTGATGCGGGGAAGCTGCGCCCCCACGGTCGTACGGGCGGGCTGATCCTCCGGGAAGAACTCCTTGTAAACAACGTTCATGGCCGCAAAATCTTTCATATCGGCAAGGAAGACGCCTACCCGCACGACGTCTTTCAGCGAACTCCCCGCCGCCTCCAGGATGGCGCGGATGTTCTGAAGGGTCCGCCGCGCCTCCACTTGCACGTCGCCGTACTCGAACTCGTTCGTCTGGGGATTGACGCACGCCTGGCCGGCCACGAAAACAAAACCGTCGGCCACGATGGCTTGGGAATAGACGCCTTTGGGCTGGGGAGCGTCCGGGGTACGAACCACTTTGCGCATATGACCTCCTTAAGGTAACGGATCAAGGTGGCACAGGCACTCTTGCCTGTGCCTGAGACCATGAAATTCATTCCAAGGGCACAGCCAAGAGTGGCTGTGCCACCTTGATCGTCAGGCGAGCTGGCCGCCATCCACAAAAAGCAATACACCATTCACGTAGTCGGCATCGCGCGAAGCCAGGAACGTGGCAGGCCCCGCCACGTCCTCGGGTTCGCCGACCCGCCCCACGGGAATGAGATTTTCGTATTTCTTCATGAACTTCCGGTCCTTCAAAAGCGCCTCGCTCAGGCGGGTTCGAATCAGTCCCGGCCCCAGGGCATTGGAGTTGATCCCGAAATGACCCAGTTCGCGCGCCAGGGTTTTGGCCAGGAGGAATACTCCCGCCTTGGAGGCGTTGTAGGGACCAAACTCTGCTTCCGCGTCCCAGGCATTCGTCGATGACATAAAAACCAGTTTACCGCTCCGCTGTTTGACCATGTGGGGGGCCACGGCCCGCGCAAAAAGGAAGGCGCCGCGCAGGTTGATTCCCAGCGTCGCATCCCAGCGCTTGGCATCGGTCTGAAGAAAGGGGGCGCCGTTGCCGACTCCAGCGATGTACATCATTACGTCGACGCGCTTGTACCATCGCACGATCTGGGCCACGGAGCGCCGGACCTGGGGCTCTCTCCGGACGTCGCAGGCGACCGTGCGGACTGATCCTCCCGCTGCGCCGATCTCCTTTGCCGCCCGGTCCATCATGACCCGGTCAATGTCCGCAATCACCAATTGCGCGCCTTCGCGGGCCAGGCGCACGGCAATGGCTTTTCCGATCCCTTGGGCGCCCCCGACGACCAACGCCACCTGGCTTTCAAATCGTCCTGGAATAAAGTCGTTCATGATTCGTCCCGATGTCTCCCCAGGCGGGAAGCCTGATAAGGTGTTTGGTTTTCCCCAAAGCACATCAGTATAATGACCCCCTTCGATTTGGTAAAGGCCGCCACGTCCGCGTCGGTGATTCGAGCCGGCCGTGCTTCCGCACGGCAACAACGGATGCTTCCCATCGGATGGGCGGAAAAGAAAGCGGGAACCTCGCGTGCCAATCTCGCAGCAGAGGTGGATGAGCCGCCTCGTGATTGTCCGACATGGTGAGTCGCAGCGCAACGTGCGCCGCTTCCAGGCGCAGCAGGAGGGCAGCCTGGAGTACCACGGCGATGTCCGCGACATGGACGTGGGGCTGACGCCTCGCGGCATGCGACAGGCGCTCGAAACCGGCAAGTACCTCGGACGGCAGTTTCGCTTCGATCGCGTTTTCGTTTCACCTTACGAACGCACCCTACGTACGGCCACGGTTTTGCTTGAACAGTTCCCATACGCCGTGGAAACGACCGTGGAAGAGCGCATTCGGGAAAAGGAATTCGGCATACTTGACGGACTGACCGGCCGCGGCATCCGCAGCAAGTATCCCGACGAGTGGCGCCGCCGCGAACGCGAAGGAAAGTACTATTACCGCCCGCCGGGAGGAGAAAGCTACCCGGACGTGGCATTACGGGTCCACAGCTTCCTGGGGACGCTGGCGCGCGACTCTCGCGGGCAGTCGGTGCTGGTGGTGTGCCACTCCGTGGTGGTCCTCACCTTCCGCCGTCTGCTGGAGCGCCTGACAGAAAAAACCCTCCTGGCCATTGACCGCGAGCCGGCCCATGACGTCCGAAACTGCTCCGTTACCTGGTACGAGTACGACTCCGGGGCCGGCCAACGCGGACGTTTGGTGTTGCGTGAATTCAATGGAGTACACTACGCTGAGAAGGACGCTTCTACCCACGAACGTCTATAGGTCGGGACAATTGCCAATAGGGAACGTCAAATTCGCGATTGAGGGCGGGATTCCGGCCCTCTAGGAAATCTGTGGCTAAGCCTTCCAGTTCGCTATCGCCGGGCACTGTTGACTCCCTCGAGGCTTGCCAGGGGCCCACTCAACTTCCGCGCGCCATCGGATTCGGGGGGGCGATCGCCGTCGTAGTGGGAACCATTATCGGCTCCGGAGTCTTCCTGGTGCCCCACAATATTGCGCTCCAGGTCGGGTCGACCCCGACTGTCATCCTGGTATGGATTCTGGGAGGGGCGCTCGCCCTGGCCGGCTCTCTTTCCCTTGCCGAACTCGGGGCCGCAACTCCCGAGGCGGGCGGAGTTTACATCTACCTGCGCGACGCCTACGGCAAGCTGGCGGCATTTCTCTACGGCTGGGCCGCCCTGCTGGTGATCGAGTCCGGAGGTATCGCCACGCTGGCGGTGGCCTTTGGCATTTACAGTTCCACCTTCTTTCCCCTGACCCCTTTGGAACGAAAACTGGTGGCCAGCGGGGTGATTACGCTCCTCACGCTGGTGAATATCGCGGGCGTGAAGCGCGCTTCCGGAATTCAAACACTCTTCACCCTGGCGAAGCTGACGGGGTTGGCCATCATCGTAGGCTTTGCCCTCTTTGCCCGGCATCTAACTCCGATTGCGCCTCCGGCAGGGTACATTTCGCCGCATGCCACCCTGAAATCCTTCGGTGTCGCTCTGGTGGCAGTTTTGTGGGCTTATCACGGATGGCACCATTTATCCCATGTGGCCGGGGAGGTAAAGAATCCGGCAAGAGTACTCCCGCGGAGTTTTCTTCTGGGGGCGCTCATCATCGTGGCCGCCTATCTCAGCGCCAACTTCGCCTACCTGCATGTCTTGTCGCTGCCCGTGATGGCCCAGGATAGCTACCAGCGCGTGGCGGCCAGGGTCATGGAAATCCTCTGGGGACCGCAGGGATCCGCTTTTGTCTCGGGATTGATCCTCTGCTCGATCTTTGGTGCGTGTAACGGCAACATCCTGGGTGGGGCTCGCGCTTACTATGCCATGGCGCGGGACCGCGTCATGTTTTCCGCCGTGGGACGAATTCATCCGCGTTTCCAAACACCTTATGTTGCCTTACTGATCCAGGGAGCCTGGTCCATCCTGCTCGCAGTCACCGGCACCTTTGAGCAGCTCTATACCTTCGTGATCTTCACCGGCTGGATTTTCTACGCCGCCGCAGCCCTGGCGGTCGTCATTCTGCGCCGGAAGTTTCCGCAGCTGGCGCGGCCTTACCGCGTTTACACTGCACTACCCCTAGCCTTCGCCGCGGCGGCGTTGGTGATCATCCTCAACTCGCTGGCGGGGAACCCGCGCGAATCCGGGACTTGCCTGGGCCTGGTGCTCCTGGGGATACCCGTTTACCTCATCTGGAAGAAAGGGCAAACCTACATCGATAGGCAGGATACAGCAGGATAAGAGGGATCGGCCGGTTCGGCCTACTTCAGGTTTTCGGTGATGACGTACTCGACGACAACCACATCGTGCCAGCAGCCTTCCAGCCGCGTGTGCTTTTCGTGAATGCCGACTTCTCGCCAACCGGTCATGCGGCACAGCTTGCGGCCGGCGTCATTGTGAGCCACAAACCTCCCGATCACTTTGTGGTGCCCTTCCCGGCGCGCGGCGGATTGGATGGCGCGCATGAGCTCCCGCCCCACGCCATGCCGCCGGTAATCGCGATCGATGTAGATGAGAAGCTCGGCGATCCCCTCAATGCGCGGCCGCACTTGATAGGGGCTGAGCGACGTCCACCCCAAGACCCGGCCATTCAGTTCCGCCACCAGCAGCGGGTACTTGCCGGTGTGCTCGTTTACCCAGCGTGTGCGCTCCTCAGCAGTGACCAGGAAATGTTCAAACGTCGCCAGGTGATCCTGCGCAGCCTGCATATAGATACGCGCGATGTCCTGAGCGTCGCGCTCCTCGGCAGGCCGCACTTGCAGCTGGGGGCGAGGCATACACGGTGTTCCCAAGGTGGATGGCGTTGACATGATCTTGGCCTATTCTGCTGCCATCATAACAAGTCCCACGAGTTTCACCAAGCTCCTAGAGCATTTCCCGCCTGCCCGCTGTATAATCCCGGCAGAATCCGCTCGATGGGAGGCGGCAACGCCATGACCGGACAGCCGTTCTATCCCTTTAAGTCCGAACGATCCAAATCCGAATACGTGTCCTACTACCGGGAAAGGGAGAAGGCCTGGCCGGTACCATTCGAGAGCCGGCTGATCGAAACGCCCTCCGGGACGACGCACGTTCGCGCCAGCGGGCGGCCCAGTGATCCTCCTCTGGTGCTGTTGCACGGCGCGCGGGTGAGTTCGCTCATGTGGAGTGACAGCATCGTAGCGTTGGCCGAGCACCATCGCACTTATGCCCTCGACATCCTGGGTGACGGGGGGCTGAGCGTCAGCCGTAGTGGGACCATGAAGCCGGAGGAAGTCGCACGCTGGCTGGACGGGGTCCTCGCCGTGCTGGTCCCCGAAGGGACGGTCAGCCTGATGGGCATCTCTCTGGGGGGCTTTATCTCCGGCCAATACGCCCTCCGATTTCCCGGGCGGGTCCGGAGCGTAGTTCTTTTGGCTCCAGGGGGGCTGGTGCTGCCCATTTCCTTTACCTTCGTCGTGCGCATGATGCTCTTGACCCTGCCGCTGCCTGGCCGGAGCCAAGGCCCCCTCAGCCGGGTCCTTTACTGGTTATCTCCTGAGGCGGAATGCGGCGACGACGCCTGCCGGGCGCGGATGGAGCAAGCCCTGGCCGACGTGCGCATGTCATGGAATCACATGTCTTTGCCCGCCCCGGAGTGGCCCAAAGCCTGGGATGACGCGACCTGGCGAGACTTTTGCGTGCCATGCCTGGTCGTAGTGGGTGAGCACGAGAAAATCTATTCGGCACGGAAGGCCGTCGCAAGGCTCAACCGCGTCGCCCCCCAAGTCAAGACGGTAATCCTTCCCGGCATCGGACACTGCATGACCGCGACCCAGCCCGATGAGGTAGCGCTAAGAGCCCTGGAATTCCTGGAGGAACAGGAACGGATTTCGGGCCGCGCCGCGTAAGAACGGTAGAGTCATCGTAAAACCGCCAAACGGGCAACGGGAGCTCGAGACAACGGCAGCTTCGCGCCGCGGGGAGCGATAACGTGCGCCGGCGGGTTGGACGTATTCGACGTTGATGCCTGACATATTGACTGCTTGACAATGGCCCGGAATAGGAGTACACGCTCTCCCGATATCGTGTAGTGCCTGAGCGACACAATGTCGGGGACCGGCAGTAAATCGACGACCCTAAGGGGAGTCTCTCCACTTGTACACCAGTAAATCTCCTCCGATTTGTTTCACCAGGCCTGAATGTTAGGTGCGAGCCTCGGAGGCCGGGAATGGGCCCTATCCGGTTTTACTCTCGAGTCATACCTGTCGTTTTCGTATTCCTGTCCTTTCTACCTATTACCACCGGCGCGGGCGCCCGGCCAGCGCCTGAGGACGCCCGGTCCCATTGGAAGCGAGGCAATGACTGTTACAAGCGCGGTAAAGTTGAGCGCGCCATATCCGAATACGAGGCTGCCATTGGGCTAAACCCCGGCTTCGCCGAAGCTCATTTCAACCTTGCCGTCGCCCTCGATCACCAAAACCAGCCGGACGCAGCCATCCACCAATACCGCGAGGCCATCGGCCTGGCACCTTCGAACGCATTGGCCCACAATAACCTCGCGGTTCTCCTGTACCGACAGGGCAAATTGGCTGCGGCGATAAGGGA
>DATJVT010000443.1:0-3564 GCA_035501695.1 Terriglobia bacterium
CCCGCGTCTTGGCTTCCATCTACTCGGTCCCTATCGTAAATCAGTCACTGGGTGTGCGCTATGGGGTAAACACCCCATACCCGAGCGGAAGGCCCCCTCGTCTAGTGCCGCATTCAGGGTGTGGGGTGGCAATCTTCTTGAATAAGCCGGCCCTCCACGGCTACTGTTCTCCGCTCCAATGCGACCGCTCGCCGGTTATCTGCAAGAATGGCCCGGCCAAAAGCGCGCAGTCCCGGGAGCCTGTCTCTTTGGACTGGCGGCGGGCGCCGCAACCATGGTTCTCCGGCTCGGAATGATTTGGCCAGATGATGGTTCTTAGGTATGCCGGCGCGACTGAACATTTTTCAGAGGAGCATGCTGCAATGGAACGACCTGCATCCCTATAATGCAGTCCACGTGGTCCGAATTCCGCAGGCGCTTGACCTTGAGCGTCTAAGAAGCGTGATCGCGACGACGCTGGAAGGCAAGGGCCTGACTGGTCTCACGCTGAACCGGCGCTCGGGCACCTATCAATATCATGGTGGGCGGTTCTCCTCTGAGATTAAAGTCATCAGCGTGGGCGCGGCGTTGTACCCGTGCTTTGCGCAAGAGGTTGAGCGTCAACTCAACACCCCTTTCACGCCAGATGAACGTTTCACTCCCTTCAGGTTCTTTGTCGTCCCGGAAGTGGACTCCTTTTCTCTCGGGCTGGCGTACTTTCACCCCATAGCCGATGCGGAGTGCGTTGTGTTCCTGCTGAAGGAGATGGTGGATATCTACAGAGGCCACGACCGTCCCGGGCAGGCCAGCCCGATTGACCGCTATCCACCACGCTGGGATCTTCTGCTGCGCCTTCCTCCCGGCGTGCTGGGCAGGAAATTGATCGCCTTTCCTTCCCAGATCAAAGCCATGAGGAGCACCTGCCGACCTCGTTATCGCGACCCCGGAGACTTGAGCAACAAGTGCGCTTTCTTTTCCCTGGATGCTCAGAGGTTGAGCGGCGTGATTCAGGCCGCACGGTCCTTGAATATCACGCTCAATGATTTGCTTCTGGCGCTGTTAATGAAAGCCGTTTCCCTCCTGACCTCCGACCGGACGCGGGCGCCCCGGCGAAGAAGCATTTCTCTTGGGTGCATTGTCAATATCCGAAAGGACTTCGGGATGGCCGGTGGGCGGGCCTTCGGGTTGTTCCTGGGCTCCTTTCTGGTGCACCATGAGATTCCGGCTGGGATTGACCTCGCGGACCTCGCCCGGGATATCGGGCGCCAGACGCTCAGGATCAAACGCAGCCGGCTTTACCTGGGGGCTCCTCTTGAATTAGCCTTCGGGCGGCTCATGACCTCCTTGTTCTCCGAGCGGCGGAGAAGGAAGCTCTATCAGAAGCATTACCCGTTGTGGGGCGGATTGACCAATATGAACCTCAACGCGCTTTGGCCGCAGCCGGACGATGCCCGGCCCTTGGAGTATTTCAGGGCCGTTTCCACCGGCCCGGTGACCCCGCTGGTGGTTTCGTTGACCACCGTCGGGCGGACGGCCAACGTCGGCCTCACTTATCGTCCTACGGTCTTTGATGCGCCCCAGATTGAGCGCATCAAAGGCTGCTTTTTGGACCCTCTGGGGCCTCTGTCCGCAGGCCCATGAACCGCTTGGCCCCTCCGGCTATTCTCTTGGGGTCTGCCCTCCTCGTTTCGGGGTGCGCCACTTATGTGCGCCATGGTCTGGACGCGGCGCAAGCGCGCCAGGTCGAGTTGTCTGCCGTGCGGCGGGAGTATGTGCTTTGCAAAGAGACCGAGCAGAAGATACTGGCTCTGGATCCAGAGCATGTCACCGAAAAGGACATCCGCGGAGTACTGTCGCAGGCCCCGGCGCCCAGAATCATCAACATCCACGGCGGCGTCTATCCGGTGCACTGCCGGATGATAGCGTTTTCTGAGTTTCTCATGGGCATGGGGTATCCCGGGGCGAGCATCGCCAACCCGGGTGATGGCACCTATACTTTCAGTTGTTATGAAAGCAGTGAGAAGATCGCCGGGGTGATCGCCTGGTATTATGAACGAGAGGGGCTGCGGCCCATGATCGTGGGGCACAGCCAGGGTGGGATGCAGACCGTGAAAGTCCTGCGCAAGCTGGCCGGCCTCTCCGCAAAGCGGCTCCATGTCTGGAATCCTTTGACCTGGAAGGAGGAAGAAGCCTGCGACATTCTCGATCCCCTCACCGGCCAGCGACGCCCCGTCGTCGGCCTGCAGCTTCCTTATGCAACCTCGATGGGGGGCGGCGGGTTGACGCGCGTCCTTCCAAACCAATGGGACATGTGTGGGTGCTTGCGGGATATTCCCGATTCGGTGGAGGAGTTCACGGGCTTTTTCAAAGGCAAAGACCTTTATGGCGGCGACTTCCTGGGATACGGCCCGGCCAACTATTTCCATTCGATGGGCAAGGCGGTCGTGCGCAATGTACGGCTGCCCGCCTGGTACAAACACGGCGGGGTTCCAGACGACGTTCACCTGCTCAAGAGCCAACAGATCATTGATTGGATTAACAACTACCGGCCGCCCGATGTCCCTTACGATGAACCACATTTGGAGGTGAAGTTCGACACCGACAGCAGGAACATTCTCTGGGCCGAGGACGTCTGGTACAGCATCAAGAAGCATTGGGTGATCGAGCTGCAGCGGATGATCCGCGCGAAGCGCTCGCAAGACCATGGCAACTGACGGGCTAAACCTGAATCGGGCCATCGTCTTCGGCTCCGCCGTGGTCTATTGGACGGGCGTTTGGTTTCAGGCCCGCCGGGTTCGCCGGCGGATCGGCCGATCCACCAATACGCGGCCACGGGGGCTGAAAGAGAAGCTGCTTTGGGCTGGATGGGTGTTCGTAGTGGTTGCGTGGCTGGCACTACCGTTTCTGAGTGCGGGTGGCACGGGCCTGCCAGGGACGCTGATCATCCCGTCTTTGGTCCATCCGTTGGGTGGTGTGCTGGGGCTGATCATGATGGGCGCAGGCTACGCCGGCACGCTTTGGTGCTACATCGCCATGGGAAACGCGTGGCGGATGGGGGTTGACCGGAATGAGAAGACCGACCTCGTAACACGCGGTCCGTACCGGTTGGTGCGCCATCCTATTTACCTCTGCCAGGTTGTCATGGTGGCAGCCATTGTCGTCCTGCTTCCTTCGGTCCTTTCGCTGATCGTCCTGATCATCCATCTTGTGTGTGTGTTGATAAAGGCGGCGGATGAAGAGTCATACCTCCGGACGCTCCTGGGCCGGAGTTACAAGGCCTATTGCGCGCGCACGGGGGGATGGATCCCGCGTTTGCTCGGGAGAAAATCACTGGCCGACCCCTAGTCGGCGGCAGACCGGAAACCCCTGAACTCAGCCAACCAGATATTCAAATGACTACCCAGAATCAGCCGGAGAACCAAGAAGGACGCGGGCCGCTTTCAGGCAAGATAGCGCTGGTGACGGGCGGAAGCCGGGGCATTGGCCGCGCGATCGCAGTCAAGCTGGCCAAAGCCGGCAGCGACGTGGCCATCGTCTATCACAACAGCCATGAAGAGGCGGAGACTCTCTGTTCGGCCATCCGGG
>DATJVT010000444.1:0-5009 GCA_035501695.1 Terriglobia bacterium
GCCGGATGGATTGCCGAAATCCTGCTCCACATCGAGGACGATTCCACCATCGGCAGGGTACGTACCCAGGTGGAAGCGCTGACGGAACAATTCCCGCTCTACGAAAACAGGCGGGTGGCGATTGGCACACAGCCCTGAGGAAAGATCAAGGTTCCACGACGGCTACCCCCTGGGAGGGACATTCTATTGGCGAGGGAAGGCCCTTGGCGGAATGAGCGCAAACTTAGCGAGGGGCACTCCTGATTGTATTAATCGTTGACTTCAATTCAAAACCTCCCCGGCCGCTGTATATCCGCTCTGCACCGCCCCCTCAATGGTGGCGGGCAGGCCCGTAGCAGTCCAATCGCCCGCTAGAAACAACCCCCGAATGGGAGTTCGAGCGGGGGGGCGTAGCGGCTCTGCTTCCGGGCTAGGCGAAAAGGTCGCGAAACGTTCCTTGATGACGAGCGAATGGACTAAACTTGCCTCTTGAACCGCCGGTAGCATTTCCCCTAACTCACGCAACGCGACGGCCAACAACTGCTCCTTCTCTCGCCCGACGTGCTCATGCGCACCGCTCAGGACCAGCGAGATGCAGTGGTCGTCGGCGCCAAGGATGCGGCTCTTATCAAAAAGCCACTGAATTGTACTCCCGCGCAAGCCCGCAAACTCCAGGTCGGTTATGGGCGCGTCAAACCAGAGGTTGATGGAGATGATCGGCGCGGGGCGGAGCGCCAGCGCCCCCGCAAAGAAGGGTTCGGCGCGGAGCAGGTCCTTGGGTATCAAAGCAGCGAGTTGGTGCCATGGGACGGCAGAAATTACGGGAAAGCCTTCAATTCTTTCCCCCGACGCCAGTTCGACGCCCCGACAGACGCCCTCGGCGATCAGCAGCTGCTTGACGTTGCGCCCGGTTTGTACCAATCCATCGCGCGACTCGATGAAGGCGGCGGATGCGTCCGTGTAGCACTCGCTCAGACCCCCGCGCGCGATGCCGAGACGCGAATCGGCGGGAGAGGAGAAGAGCGCCAACTTCAGCACACGCTCAAAAAGCTGGGCGGAGGCCCGGCGCGGGTCTTCATTCATTGCCGCAATGCAGAGCAAATCCCAGAAATTACGCTGCAAGCCCTCCGATTGTCCCTGGCGGCTCAGCCACGCGGCAACGCTTTCCCCCACCGTCGCGGATCCCGGACCGGCACCGCGCAGGACCCTCCCCAGCTTCAGAACCTCCAACTTCTGCTTCCACGAGAAACTGCGTGAACGAAGTACCCCCACCAAAAGGTGCCAAGGCGATGGCAAGTCCGGGCAATCAAGGCGGGTCAGGCGGCCGCCGCGATCCAGGAACGGAACGGCAAGCCGTGACTGAAAATGGATGCGGTCAAGCGTCCCAATTGTTTCCAGGAACCGTATGGTGGAGTGGTAGCACCCCATGAAGAGGTGCTGGCCGTTGTCGACCACCGAGCCCGTGGTGGGATCACGAAACGACCGAGCCCGCCCTCCAAGATATGGTTTTTGTTCAAGCAGGCACACACGCTTGCCTGACTCGGCCAAAGCAATACCCGCCGTAAGGCCCGCAAAACCGCCGCCGATGATCAGAACGTCGTGGGGCATGGAATATCAAGAGTCAGGACCCAGGAGTCAGGATAATCAAGCTTGATAGCGCGAGTTCCTCATTCGAGATTCATAAGAGCCACAAGTTTACGGGGAGGCTGGCAAGCTATACCTTTCCTGTCGACTGTCTTCCGGCTCCAGTCTCCTGTCTTCAGACTCCTGATTCCCGACTCCTGTCTCCAGTCCCCTACCGGTACCATTCCACCCCGAGGTAAACCGCAAGCGCAATCCAGAGCTTCATGGGCCTCGGGACGCGCACCCGCTTCCCGAAGACGTTGTAGCGCCGTCTTTGAATGCGCCTCAGGATGTCCCAATAGATTGCCGCCATAATTTCCGCGGACGTCATGGATCGCCGGTCCTCCGGCGTAAGCATCCGGCGGGCCAGGTCGAAGTAATACCGGGCGCGGTCGCATTGGAATTGCATCAGCTCGATAAAGGAGTCGTTATAGGTCCCAGAAAGCAGGGCCCCGGGCCGGATCTCAAAACGGTCCAGGTCCTCCCCGGGAATGTAGATGCGGCCCCGCTGCGCGTCGCGCTGGATATCGCGCAGGATATTGACGAGCTGCAATGCCTTCCCCAGGTTGACCGCGTAATCGCGAGTGGCTCCGCTCTTATATCCGAATATCTCGATGCACATCAGTCCGATGGTGGAGGCCACGCGGTAACAATATTGGGATAAATCCTCAAACGTCTGGTAGCGCGTGTGGTTCAAATCCATTCCCAGGCCCAGAATCAGGTCCTCGAACGGCTGGCGAGGGATCCGGAAGCGCCGGATGGCTTCGGCCAGGGCTCGCAACTCCGGCGCGTCGAGGTGGGTGGCGTCTCCCGCGTAACATGCCTCCAGCGCCTCGCGATACCGTGCTAGCGCGGCAGCGGCCTCCGCCGGCTCCAGTCCGCCGTCGACAATATCATCACCCCGCCGCGCGAAGGCGTATACGGCTTCAATGGCCAGGCGCTTCTCGGGAGGCAGAAAGGCAAAAGCGTAGTAGAAGTTGGTGGTGCGCGCATTGGTGAAATGGGCAGTTCTGGAAGATACGCTCATGATGGAGTCGCAACCGTAGGAGTGGGTGCCACCCTGGCGGCAAGCGGAGCCCGGCGGGCACGCCAGTAAAGTCGCAGAAAATCCCACTTGCCGAGCGACGGCCGTTGACGAAAGATATCATACGAAACCCCTTCGATTTTCGAAAGAATTTCGCTCCCGCTCAGCCACGTCAGGCGCAATTGCGTGCGCAAGCGTGGTTGCACTTGCTCGGGCAAGCACCTCCCGCGTTCGAAAAGTTCCCGGGTGCGGGCGATTTCAAAGGCCAGCAATTCCTGCCAGCGGCGGTCGGCGCACCCGGCGCGCAGGTCATCCAGCGTGTAGCCGAAACGCGCCATGTCTTCCTGCGGCAGGTAGACGCGATCGCGCGAAAAATCAATGGCCGTGTCTTGCCAGAAGTTGGTGAGCTGAAGCGCCGTGCAGATTTGGTCCGAAAGCTCGAACAAGTGCGGGTCGTGATACCCGAACAGTTCCAGCACCAGCCGCCCTACGGGGCTGGCGGAACAGGTGCAGTAGGCCAGCAGTGACTGGAAATCCGGATGGCGGTTCACCACCACATCCGACTCAAATGCGCGAAGGAGGTTCTCAAAGTTCGGGCGCGAGAGGCCAAATCGCAACGCACTGTCATGGAGGGCCAGAAAAACCGGGTGGTCCGTCATTCCCTTGTAGCAAGCATCGAGCTTGGCGCGCCAATCGGCCAGCTTTTCCAGGCGGTTTTCGACGCCCGGCTCGTCCGCCACGTCGTCGGCGTAGCGGGCGAAGGCGTAGACCGCCGCCAGCGCGTCGCGCTTGTCGCGCGGAACGAGATACGAGGCGGTGGGGAAATTCTCGTAATGCCGTCTCGCCAACCGCCGGCACTCGGCGTAAGCCGCGCGCAGATCACTTCCTGTCACAGGCATAGAACGGAACCCGCAGGCCATTATGAATTATCAATTATGAATTGTGAATTATGAATTATGAAAGGGCTCGGGCATATTACCTCGGGCCGCCTTGAGGACGGTATATACTTTATGGTGTTCGAGCCTGCCTTGAAGCACGCCAAGGCGTAGTTATGAGATATGTTCTCATTCTTTTCACCCTCACCTTAACATGGGGTCTTATGGCTGCCCCGCAGGGTAGTCACCCGCCGCTTTCCAAGGACGAAATCCTGGACCTGCTGCGCACCTCCACGCCGAGCCAAGTGATCATCTCCACGATCAATGATTGTGGAATCGCCTTCCAGCCGACCGCCCAAATCATGGAGGAATTCCGCAAGGCAGGGGCGGACAAGGCCGTGTTGGCGGCCCTGCGAGGAGCCTGGCATGAGGAAATCCCCAAGCCCCTGGGAGACAAGGAAATCCGCATGCTCCTGGCCGCCGATGCCCCCAGCACAAACATCGCGCGGCTGGTGCGGGAGCGCGGCATCGACTTTCGGCCCACCCCGGAATATCTTCAGGAAATCCAGTCGGAAGGGGCCAAGGATGATCTCATCGCGACGCTACGGGACGCCACGCCCCGACCTTTCAGCAAGCAAGAGATTTTGCAGCTGTTGCGTGCCCGCATGGACCAGGGTCGGATCGCGCAGAAAGTTCGGATCCGTGCGATAGATTTTGAGCCAGGCGCGAAGGACCTCCAGGCGCTTCGCACTGCCGGCGGACAGGCGGCGCTCCTGGATACAATTCGGACAGCAAAGGTCGCGAGACCTTTTGCTCCTCAGACCCCGGCAGGCACTATACTGGGGGATGACCTCGTGCAAGGCAAGGCGGTGACCCTGATCTGCGGACCTGGTGATTCGGACGTTCCCGTGTTTGCCGAAGCCGGCGACTTGGGCAAGATCGCCACGCGCTTGCACTGCGGAGAATCGGTCACTTTTGTGGAGAAGGTTTCCTCTCCTCCCGGTGTAGACAAGATCAAGTACGCCGGGGAAAAAATAGGCTTTGTGGCGAACTCTTATCTTGAAACCCCCATCGCCACGCCCGGAGCCGATGTCACGGCGCCTTCTCCTATCTTCAAACCTGATCCCCCCTATACTCCCGGAGCACGCCATAGCGGGATTGAGGGCGTCGTCAGCCTTTGGATCATCATCGACTCACAGGGCAACGTCTCCGGCATCAAACAAATCTCGGAGCCCCTAGGAAGCGGTTTGGATGAAAGCGCCATCAGCACCGTGAAGAAATGGAAATTCCATCCCGCCACGCGCAATGGTGCCCCTGTGGCCGTGCGAGTGCGGGTGGAGATCACCTTTCGTCTCCGATCCAATCGTCCCTGAAGGGGGGATGGATCTCCCTGGGATGGTGAAACCGGTGCTCCCCCGGCTAGAATCTTCCGGCAAGCCGACATTGTAACCCCCCTGCAACATTCCTGCCTTATCCTTTTCTGTCAGGTGGCCAGGGGCACGGGATCG
>DATJVT010000445.1:0-2296 GCA_035501695.1 Terriglobia bacterium
GTTTCAACTGCGCCCAGCGATGTGTCGACAGTCCCGGCGGCTCCCCGGCACGGGGATTTTGGGATTCAAACGCTCATCAACGTGGTGCCGCGCAACCCCTTGGGGGCCGCGGCGCAAGGCGACATGCTGGGGGTGATTTTCTTTTCGCTGGCTTTTGGCGTGGCGCTGGCTCTGTTGCCCTCGGAAAAGACCCGGTTCCTGGTGGAAGCCCTGCGAGGCTTGGGCGAAGTGATGATCGTCATCATCGATCTCGTGATGAAGCTGGCGCCATACGGGGTCTTCGCTCTGCTCTTCACGGTTACGGCTCGATTCGGTCTGGACCTCCTGGCGCGATTGGGCCTCTACATTCTGACCGTGGTGGCGGGACTGGCCCTCTTTGAGTTCGGCGTTTACCCCATCCTCATCCGGGTCTTCACGGGATGGTCGCCGTGGACGTTCTTCCGGCGCGGCTGGACGGCGATCTTAACGGGTTTCTCCACCAGTTCTTCCAACGCCACACTCCCCACCACGCTGGAGGTCTGTGAGGAATCGCTGGGCCTGCCGCGCGAGGTTTGCGGCTTCGTGATCCCGCTGGGGGCGACCATGTGCATGAACGGGACGGCCCTGTTCGAGGGCGTCACCGTGTTGTTCATCGCCCAAGTCTTCGGCATCCACCTGAGCCTGGCGTCGCAGGCGGTGGTGATGGTCACGGCGATTCTCATGTCGATGGGAGCGGCGGGCGTTCCCAGCGGAGGGATCCAGGTCCTCATCCTGGTGCTGGAAGCGGTGGGCATACCGGGTGAGGCCATTGCCATGGTGGTGGGCGTCGATCGCCTCCTCGACATGTGCCGGGTGGTGGTGAACGTCACTGGCGACATGCTTGCCGCCACCTTTGTGGCGCGCTCCGAAGGCCAGGGGGCGGCACCAGCGGCGGGAGGCGTCTAGGGACGTAGCGTCATGCGCGGATGGCAAGGGTCATAGGAACGTCAGTCTGTATCTCATGGCCGAATAGCAACTTAATGACCTGGAAAAGTGCCGATTTGAAGGGGAAGATGGGTACTCATTATGTGCAAAGTGGTGCATCTTTGCTGGGCGCAAGGGTAGTACCAAGAGGCGGTGGGACGCACAGGATAAAACTTCATCAATTCCTAACATCAGGGCGACACTCCACCTAATCCATTGAATTGATTATGCAAAATACAGGCTCCTTACAGTCCTTCCCCGTCCTGACGGGGGTTTTCGTGACGGGCAATTAGACCGGAAAAGATGTGGCAGTCAAAATGCTGACATTTTGGCAGGGGTTGTCGAGGGCAGAATTCTTTTAACATAGAACCAACAAGCTACAGACCGTAAATGGTATGTAATTGTTGGTCTGTGGCAGGAGTGCACTGTCAGCGGCAGACTCTTAGTTCGCCAGGATAGTAGCTGGCGGACGCCCCGCGTGGGTCCATGGCCACGCGTGGAATTCGAAGGAGGTGCTCATGAGCACGAGAACCAAAGTTGTAAGCGGTTTGGCTGCATTGACGGTGCTGTTTCTCCTGAGTGTATCGGCTGCGCTGGCCCAATGCCCCACTCTCGATGGTGGCAGCAGCAACGGCCCTCTCGGGAACGGAGGTGCCGAGACCCCTTCCGCGGCTTATGTTTCGGCTGGGGGCGGTTGCAACGTGGTGATTACATTCAACTCCAACGGGTCCATCGTCACGACGAATCCCAACACGACCGGGTTTTTCGACAGCGGCGGCGACGACAACCTGATTGGCATCGTCAACAACACGGGAAAGGCCATCACCTCGATCTTCCTGACCAGCACCACTTCTGACATCTTCGGCTTCGATTTTGATGGTGCGTGCTCCGGCTACACTTCTGGTGGCGCGAATCCCTGCGGAGCCACCACTGCTCCCCCCCTTGACCCCAGTGGGTATGCTCCCCTAGGAGTAACCTTCTCGGGCATCAACGGTACCTTTACTGCCGGCGACGTCTTTTTTGCCGGTGGCATCGCCCCCAACGGCGGGACGGCGTGGTTCAGCCTGGAAGGCCCCGTAGGCCTCAATGCAAACCCCACTGTGCCCGAACCGGCTACCCTTTCATTACTTGGGCTCAGCCTGTTGGGCCTGTCCCTGACGCGAAAGCGCTTCTTCGGCCGGAGCTAGCCCTTAGCTTGGCCCAACCATATCCAATTCCCAACCCCGAACGGCCGGCAGCATCCGCTGCCGGCCGATTGGGCCCTGCCGATTCTCAAAAATCGTAGAGTTGATTCAGTTTGCTTGGGACCGGAACCCCGCCAGCGGACGGCGCAGGCGGTTGCGGTCCTCGTGGG
>DATJVT010000446.1:0-11740 GCA_035501695.1 Terriglobia bacterium
CCTTCGTCAACGCCGGCGCCATTGCGACCACAAGCTTGATCTCCGGTAAGGATGCTCAGGGAAAGTGGGAGAAGATCCTGGCCTTCTATGGTAAAGCCGCGGGCGAAAAGCTGACGCTCATTGAGGACGTCTACAAGTCTGAGGCGGCTACCAATGCCGGAAACAAGGCGCTCTCGATGCTGCTGGCCAAGTATGACCGCATTTACGCGGATCCACTTGAGTCCGTTGATATCTACACCAAGCAGTGCTCCGTGGGCGTAACTGCGAAACAACTGGCGCGCATGGGAGCAATGCTCGCCAACAACGGAATCAACCCCGCCACGGGAGAGCAGGTGATTCGCACTGAGGATATCCCTCATATTCTAGCCGCCATGACCATGGCGGGCCTCTATGACGGATCCGGGGGCTGGGCCTGGCGCGTTGGGCTTCCCGCCAAGAGTGGGGTTGGAGGTGGCATTCTCGCCGTGGCTCCGGGAAAGGGCGCGATTGCCGTCTTCGCCCCGCCGCTGGATGAGGCAGGGAATAGCGTGAAGGCGCAGGAAGTCATCAATTACGTTGCCGACCAACTTGACATCAACCTGTATTCCCCGGGTTCAGTCGGATTGAAATGAGAATAAAAGCCGCATGCGGGAGGTGTTTTGGTGACCATTCGAAAGTTTACGGAAACAACAAGGTATAGTGCCGCGGCGGTGATGGCGGTGTTTTTGGTGGCCTCATCGATTCCTGCTGCCGCCCAATCTGACCGTCCCACACCGCAATCCACCGGTTTCCTATTTAACGATTGCCATTTTCATCTCACCAACTATATCCAGGAGGGGATTAGCGTCCACAAGTTCCTCGAAATCATGGGAGACAAGGCCGGCAGAGTGGCCCTATTCGGCATTCCGCTCCAGCAACAGTGGTCGTATCGAGTTGATGGCGAGCGTGCCCCAACCTATTACCTGCAATCCGATGCCCCTCTCTACTATTACTCTTTTACTGACGCCTGGATCGCCATGGCTTACAGGTCACTTTCGAAAGACGAGCAAGCCCGTTTCGACCCGATGATTACAGGCTTCAATCCTACCGACATGTACGCGGCCGACCATATTCGCCGGGTGCTCCAAGCCTTCCCGGGAGTCTTCTCGGGCATCGGGGAATTCACCATACACAAAGAGTTCGTTTCCGCGAAAATCGCGGGGGAGGTTGCGAGCCTCCAGGATCCGGCTCTTGACAGAATTCTTGACTTTGCCGGGGAGGTTGGGTTGGTCGTCCTCCTGCACAACGATATCGATGTTCCCTTCGCAAGAGAAGGGTCAAATCCTGCCTACTTGGAGCAGGCTAAAGCTTTGTTTAAACGTCATCCCCGAACCACCATCATTTGGGCGCATACCGGCATGGGCCGGGTGGTCCGTCCCATCAAAGACCATGCCGCAAACCTGGAAGGACTGATCAGAGACCCGGATCTCAACAATCTGTACTTCGATATCTCCTGGGACGAGGTTGCCAAATACGTGATCGCGAGTCCGGCATCCACAAAGATCGTCGCCAACTTGATGAACCGCTACCCTGACCGCTTTCTGTTCGGGACGGATGAAGTAGCGCCGCCTACCCAGGAAAAGTACCTCGGGGTCTACAACACCTATCGCCCGTTGTGGAGCGAACTGAGCGCGGAAGCCAGCGAAAAGGTGCGCAAGGGGAATTACGAGCGGATCTTCGATACGGGTCGACGCAATGTGAGAGCCTGGGAGGCGGCTCACGTGAGGAACAACTGATTCTCTCTAGAAGGCTTACCTCTTGGGATGACCGGGGCAATCCTGCTCTGGTGGGTGTTGGCGCACTGTTAGTTTAGACAGTTTCCGGTGCCTTTCTCGAATCATAGGATGAGGCCTTTGGGAAGAGGCAATTTCCGTCCCGATTACGAAAGGCATCAAGTATAGCGATGCGAAGCATAAAGGGAAGGCAAGCTGACAATGGATAAGGAGCGACGAGAGGTGAGGGCAAGAACTCCGCTCAAAGTTAACATGAAACTCTGCCTCCTCCTTCTTGCCGTTGTGTTACTGGGCATATGCACCGTGTGGACGTCCGGCGCTGCCCCGGCACCCGATAACCCATCATCAGCCCCAGCCAGTGCGGAGGAGGCCAAGAGCAATTCAGGGCAGCCGGAGCTACCTTCCGAGCCCGCTGAAAAAGAACAGCATGGCCTCCCGCAGAAGGCCGTTGAGATCACCCGCTTCTTGGGCCTTCCGATTAACAATTCCATGATTGTGAGCTGGATCGTCGCGTTGGCACTGATCGGTTTTGCTCAGTATGCCACACGGAACATGAAGCACGTGCCGGACGGGGCGCAGAATTTCCTGGAGTGGCTCGTTGAGGGTTTGTACAAGTTTCTGGAAGGCGTTATCGGCAGCCACCTCGTCAAGAAGACGTTCTGGTTCTTCGCAACGATCTTCATCTTTATTCTCTTTGCGAATTGGGCCGGGCTTATCCCCGGCGTGGGCACGATCGGGTGGGGTCACCAGACCTCGCACGGCTTTAAGATCGACCAGCCTTTGTTCCGTGGCGCCAATGCGGACGTGAACATGACGTTTGCCATGTCCCTGGTCTTTTTCGCCTGCTGGATCTTCTGGGCAATCCAGGAGGTTGGGGCCGTCGGAGTACTCAAGGAGCTCTTTGCTCCCAAGGGGGAGACGACGGGCGTTCTGAAGCTGCTTATGGTATTTGTATTCTTCGCGGCAGGGTGCCTTGAAATCATATCGATTCTCTTCCGGCCTATATCGCTGAGTTTTCGTCTTTACGGCAATATCTTCGCTGGCGAAAACATGCTGGAGGCGATGGCCACCCTGGTTCCTGGCTATGGCTGGTTGATTCCGATTCCATTCTATTTTCTGGAATTGCTGATGGGACTGGTGCAGGCGTTGGTTTTCATGCTGCTGACGGCAGTCTTCACTCTCTTGATCTGCCAGCATGAAGAAGCATCCGCACCGGCACACGACTGATTCATAACCCGGCGGCTTGACCGTGTTCAATCGCGGGAGCGGCCGAGAAAGGGAAACTAGAGCATATGATCGGAAACATACACGTTGGTCTGGCGGCTCTGGGCGCGGCCCTGGGAGTGGGTTTGATCGGGATGAAAGCCTCGGAGGCCGTGGGGCGCAATCCCGGCGCCTCCACGAAGATCCTGGTCCAGTCCATCCTGGCCATCGCCTTCGCGGAAGCAATCGTGTTCTACGCGCTGTTCCTTGTGAGATAGGGAGGAACTGCCGGGCGGCATAGTCCAAAGCGGCTTGACGCCCCTGGCATGGGAGTACACGATAATGAATAACTTCATCTTGCTGGCACAAGTGACCAGTGCTGGACGCCCGGAACGGATTGTCACCATATTCGGGGTGGACTGGCCGCATTTGATTGCTCAGATCATCAGCTTCAGCATCGTCTGCGCCGTGCTCTATCGGTTTGCCTATCGACCGATTCTGAACATGCTGGAAGAGCGGCGCCGGCAAATCGAGCTGGGCCTGGCCAACGCGGAAAAGATCAAAGCCGAATTGGCCAAAACAGAGACCCAGCGGCAGGAAGTGCTGGTGCAGGCCAACGCCCAGGCGACCCGGCTGATTGAGGAGGCCCGAGCCGCTGCCGCACGCGTCCAGGACCAGGAAACTCAAAAGGCCATTGCCGCCGCTGAACAGATCATTGCCAAGTCGCGCGAGGCGGCGGCGCAGGATTACGCGCGCATGCTTGCCGAACTCAAGCGGGAGGTCGGCCGGCTGGTCGTGCAGACCACCGCGTCGGTTGCCGGGAAGATTCTCACGCCCGACGATCAGCGGCGCTTGGCCGAGGAAACCGCCAAACATCTCGCCGCATAGCGGAAGGCGGGTGCGCACAGATATGATCACCAGCAAACAAGCCAGGCGCGAGGCCAAGCAAGTGTTCCGTCTCTGTTTCATTAATGGGCGGATGGATGAGGACCGCGTTCGCCAGGTTGTACAGGGTGTTATTGGCGCGAAGCGACGTGGCTACCTTCTCCTTCTGGCGCAGTTTCAGAGACTGGTCAAGGTAGAGCGCGACCGGCACACCGCTGATGTTGAGAGCGCTGTGCCACTGCCACCGGACCTGCAAGCCAGCGTGCAGTCAGGTTTGGAAGGCCTGTACGGGCCCGGCCTTGACATCCGCTTCGCCCATCGCCCGGAGTTGATCGGAGGGATGCGCGTTAAAGTGGGCAGTGATGTGTATGACGGCACCGTGCTCTCCGAGTTGGCCGCTTTGGAAAAAAGGTTTTGAATCACCGGCGTGCGAGGAAAGAACGCCATGGCGTGAGAACCGGGTGGGACGTGTTTCTCGACACGCGCCAAGTGGGGTGAAAGCTCAATGTCAGACATTTTGAGGGAAATCGAAGCCCAAATTGCCGGCGCCAAAACCGCCGCCGCGAGACAGAATGTGGGTGTCATCCGTGAAATCGGTGACGGCGTGGCGAAGGTGGAAGGCCTGGATGATGTGATGCTCAACGAGATGCTGGATTTTGGTCACGGCATCACCGGGTTGGCCCTGGATCTCGACGAAACCGAGGTTGGAGCCATCATCCTGGGCGACTACACCCAGCTTGAAGAGGGAGACGAGGTCCAGGGCACGGGGAAACTCTTGCAGGTCCCTGTCGGCAAGGGCTTGCTGGGACGTGTCGTAAACACGCTCGGGGAACCGCTGGATGGGAAGGGGCCGATCAAGAGTGACACTGCCTACCCGGTCGAGAAGATTGCACCCGGCATCATCCGGCGCCAGCCCGTCCGCCAGCCCGTCCAGACCGGTATCATGCCCATTGATGCCATGATTCCCATCGGTAGAGGGCAGCGTGAGTTGATCATCGGCGACCGTTCAACCGGCAAGACGACCATTTGCATCGATACCATGATCAGCCAGGCCCGCCTGAACAAAGCGGCGGAGGCAGCCGGGGACAAGGACTACCGACCGCTCTATTGCATTTACGTGGCGATTGGGCAAAAGCAATCGACCGTTGCCCAGATCATCGGTGTTCTCGAAAATGCCGGCGCCATGCCCTATTCCATCATTCTTGCCTCCCCGGCTTCCGATTCGGCTGCCAGCCAATATCTGGCTCCGTTCGCGGGTGCGGCAATGGGCGAATGGTTCATGGATAATGGCATGGACGCCCTGATCATCTATGACGACCTGTCAAAGCACGCCGTGGCCTACCGTCAGGTTTCTCTGGTGTTGAAGCGGCCGTCCGGCCGTGAGGCGTATCCCGGCGATGTCTTTTACCTTCACAGCCGGTTGCTCGAGCGGGCGGCGCGCGTGGGGGAGAAGTACGGAAACGGGTCACTTACGGCGCTTCCCATCATTGAAACGCAGGCCGGCGACGTTTCTGCTTACATCCCCACGAATGTGATTTCCATCACGGACGGGCAGATTTTCCTGGAAACCGACCTTTTCTACCAGGGGGTGCGTCCGGCCATATCGGTGGGGATCTCGGTTTCCCGAGTCGGATCGGCGGCTCAGCTCAAGGCTATGAAGCAGGTCGCCGGGCAGCTTAAGGGCGACCTTGCCCAATTCCGGGAATTGGCGGCTTTCGCCCAATTCGGATCCGAATTGGACGCCAAGACACAAGCGCAAATCGACCGGGGCAAGCGCATCATGGAACTCTTCAAGCAACCCCAATACAGCCCCATTCCCGTCGAAGTGCAGGTGGCGGTGATCTGGGCCGCTCAGAATGGCTACGTGGACAATGTGCCGGTGGAACGGGTCAAGGAATTCCAGGCTGGGCTGACCGATTACATGACCACGCGCAAGGCGGAACTACTCCGCAAAATTGGACAAGAAAAGGCCCTCAGCGCGGCGCTGACGGCAGAACTTAAAGCGGCCGCGGACCAGTTCAAGGAAACTTGGAGATAAGCGGCGCGCTGCGAACCGCCAGGTAGAATATGAACAGCCCACGCGATATACGCCGACGCATAAAGTCCATCAGCAGCACCGCGCAGATTACCAAAGCGATGCAAATGGTAGCGGCTTCGAAGATGCGAAAGGCGCAAGAGGCGGCGCTGGCCACACGTCCTTTTACGGTGCTTATTTACCGTATACAGCGTGCCGCCACGATGGGAATGGCCGATTTCACTCACCCCTTGCTCGAAGTGCGGGAGGTTCGCAAACGCGGCGTAATTTTGATCGGTGCCGACAAGGGCCTCTGCGGAGCGCTCAACAGCAACCTTTTTCGCCTTGTGACTCAGTTCGACCCCCAGTCTACGGTGTTCATCACGGCGGGGAAAAAGGCCGCGCAATTCATCGCCCGGACCCGGCGGCAGTTGCTCGCGGAGTTTTCCTACGGGGACGAACCCAAGTACACGGAAGCCATAGCGATCGCCTCCTTCGCGCGTGACCTCTTCTTGAAAAGGGAGGTAGACCAGGTCCAGATTGTTGGCACCCAGTTTATCAATACGCTTACCCAGCATCCTCGCTGCATAGAGTACCTTCCGGTGGGCGAAATAAAAGGGCTGAAAATCCCAGGCGCGGATCCGGAAGAGGCGCTGGCATCCGATACTTCTGAGGTTCTGTTTGAACCCAATCCTGAGGCCCTTCTGAGTTATCTCCTGGGGCATTACCTCAACATTCTTGTTTATCAGGCCATGCTGGGCGCCAAGGCAAGTGAACAAAGTGCCCGTATGGTGTCGATGAAGAATGCTACCGACAATGCCGAGACCTTGATCAAGGACCTGACGCTTGAATACAACAAGCTGCGCCAGGGCAACATCACGAAGGAGTTGCTTGAAATCGCCGGCGGCCAGGCGGGTTGAGCCCATGGATGAAATCTTCGAAACCAGGTACAGATTATGAGCAAAGGTAGAATTGTTAGGGTTGTGGGGCCAGTCGTGGACGTCGAATTCCCCGAAGCGCTCCCCGGCATTTACAACGCTTTGACGATCGAATTCAAAGTTCAGGATCAGCCCGCCAAATTGACGCTTGAAGTGCAGCAGCACCTGGGTGACAAGTGCGTTCGTGCCATCTCCATGTCCGGCACGGAAGGGCTCAAGCGTGGATATGAAGTCACTGATACGGGCGGGCCGATTTCGATGCCGGTCGGCGAAGGCGTCATGGGCCGGGTGTTTGATGTAACCGGGAGCCCGGTGGATGAACGGGGACCGGTTCAGGCGGACAAGTTCTATCCGATCCACCGCCCCGCGCCACCCCTCCTGGACCAATCGACCTCGCCGCAACTTCTTCCCACGGGCATCAAGGTCATCGACCTGATCTGCCCCTTCTTGAAAGGTGGCAAGGTCGGCGCGTTCGGTGGGGCGGGAGTGGGCAAGACGGTCGTCATCATGGAGCTCATCAACAACATTGCCAAGCTCCATGGTGGCGTATCCGTGTTCGCGGGAGTGGGGGAGCGCACGCGGGAAGGGAACGATCTCTATCACGAAATGTCGGAAGCAGGGGTCATTAAGCAAGACAACCTGACGGCGTCCAAAATCGCCCTGGTGTACGGGCAGATGAACGAACCGCCCGGCGCCCGGCTGCGCGTCGCCCTCTCCGGCCTGGCCATCACCGAATATTTCCGCGACGAGAAGAACCAGGATGTGTTGCTTTTCATTGACAACATCTTCCGGTTTTCCCAGGCGGGCTCCGAAGTGTCGGCTTTGCTCGGCCGCACCGCCAGTGCAGTTGGCTACCAACCGACCTTGGCGGCTGAAATGGGCGCCCTTCAGGAGCGCATTACCTCTACCAAGAAGGGCTCCATTACTTCCTTTCAAGCTGTGTATGTGCCGGCCGACGATCTGACCGACCCCGCCCCGGCCACGACTTTTGCCCATCTGGACGCGACCATTGTCCTGGAGCGCGCCATTGCGGAATTGGGTATCTATCCGGCGGTAGATCCTCTGGCTTCCACCTCCCGCGCCCTGGCGCCGGAGATCGTGGGCAAGGACCACTATGAGACCGCGCGAGGAGTACAGAGAGTGCTGCAGCGCTACAAGGATTTGCAGGACATCATTGCGATCCTGGGGATGGATGAACTTTCGCCGGAAGATAAGGTGACTGTATTGCGGGCCCGCAAGATTCAGCGCTTCCTGAGCCAACCGTTCAGCGTGGCTTCGGTTTTCACCGGCCGCGAGGGCAAGCAGGTGCCCGTGGCGGAAACGGTTCGCGGCTTCAAAGAGATCCTGGAAGGTAAACACGACGATGTTCCGGAGGGCAATTTCTACATGAAGGGCCCCATCGAGGAAATCAAGCAGGGTTGAGCGTTGCGCGGCGCGTAGCACCCACCCTGCGCACGGACGAACATGGCCATCACCCTTAAGTTGGAAATCATAACGCCGGAGTCCAAGGTTTACTCCGAGGACGTCGATATGGTCACGCTGCCAGCCATCGAGGGCGAAATGGGCATCCTCCCCAATCATGTCCGGCTGATGACCCAAATGGTTCCGGGCGAAATGATAGTACGAAAAGATGGGCAAGATCGATTCATGGCAGTCGGCGATGGGATCATTGAAGTCACGGGCGACCAAGTGTCGATTGTGACGAATATGGCGATTGCCGTAGAGAACATCGATGAAGCCAAAGTTGAGGAGGCCCGGCAGCGCGCGGCCGCCCGGCTCCGCGAGAAAATATCGTCCGAGGAAGTTGCTTCCGTCAACGCTTCCTTGGCTCGCTCGCTAGCCCAATTACAAGTCAAGCGGCGCCGGCACCGATAACTTACCGCTGGTTCCCCCATGGCCGCAGGCGTAACTTGAAAGTCTTAATCTCATAGGGGTGCAAATCAAACTGAAAGGAGTTCTTATTCACCGGGAGCTCTGCTCCGGCATCTTCCAGCAGATTCGTTTCCTGTACCGATGAGATCTCGGCGTGCAGCGAGATACTTACTCCCGTCGTGGGCCGGCCCGCGGCTTCATAAACGCGCACAACTACGCTGCCGTCCCGTCCTGGTTTGAGCGCGGACAGGTTGACATTGGCCGCCGAAATGTCCAGCCATCCCCAGCGAGGGGGCAAATTGCCCGCGTGTCCGGATACTTTGCGGACAATCAGAGGGTTATTGATTTCCCATCCGGCGCGCGGGACGCCGGCTTCCGCCCACCCCCCGGAATGAGGTATGACCGCATAATGCAAGGTCAAGGTCCGTCCCAGCTCGAGTCCTGAATCCGATGTCACACCCGGCTCGTAACCGCCTCCAAAGCCATATGCAGTGATCGCAGCGGACCGCAACAGGGAAAGCATCAGGGTCCCCTCCGACACGTTGTTCCCCGGCATGGCGCAGTTCAGCAGGGCCACTCCGTGCGCACTGTCGCTGTAATCGATCCAATTCTGGGCGGGAAACTCCTGCGTCTCGGGCCGCTCGATGGCCCCGAAGGGAATTTCATCCGTGCGCTTTCCGTCCTTGACCGTGGTCGGGAATAGCGCCCGGTAGCGCACATGCGCATCGTTGTTGAGGATTTGAGTCTCGATATCAACCCGCCGCACGCCTCGGTAAAGCCGCACACGCGTTGAGAAACTACCGCTACCGAAGGGATGCGTAACGGAGTATTCAGCATAGACCGGGCCGTCGCTGGTATTCCCGCTGCCTCCCCACCATTCGCTGCTGAACTTGGAGCGCGTCCGGTCCGGCAATGGAATGGGCCGCGTCATGGCGATGTTCCGCCCGCCGTTCAGAATCCCGTAAAGCTGCCAAAGGTCGCCCCCGTCCTGTTCCTGCGCCACCACATTCCCGGAAGCGCGCAATGCCTCCCAGCCGGTCGCCTTGTCGATCAGGCTGGTCATCTCCCCGGTCCAAAGGCTGAAGGTGGCACGATAGAACTCGTTTTCGATGGACCCTTGATCCTGTTGTGCGGCTGAACTGGTTCCCCAGGGGTGGCGGTCCAGAGTCTCATCTCGGGATACACCGGTCGCGGCTTTAGGAACCATGCGATAGACCGCATAGCCGAGCGCCGGAATGTCCCGGGCCACAAAGGTCAGTTGCGCGTGCCGGATGCCTCCGTCGCTGTACCGAGTGACATCGCTGAGTTGAACGGGCACGGTTTTGCCTTCGGAATCCAGGAGAAAGAGATCGGTCAAGCCCCCCTCCGTAAGCTCCACATCCGTGTCCGCGACATCCGTCCGCGGCCATCCCAGGGTGTTGAATACCACCACCGGGTAGCCCTCTCCCCGGGTGTCAATCTTGGAGGTGATGTGATCGACCGAGGCTTGCACAATTCCGTCCGCCGTTTGCTGCGAGTAGTTGTATCCACGCAGAACGTCGTCGTAAACCTTGTCGACCATGACGCCGGAAGCCAGGTCATGGGTCTGGTTAAAGAGTACGGGTTCCCAAGCGCGCATCAACTGCTCGCGATCCAGCGAGGCGCCGAGCCAACTCGCCATCGCTTCCAACCTTTCGGCCGAAGCCAGCCAGCCCTCCATTTTCCGCATCCACTGCTTCAGCTCGATCCGGCTGCTGTAAATCCCTTGGAAAATGGGGTTCAGATCCCCTTTAACCACCGGATGGTCCGGCCGCTTAGCAACGGCAGCTTCAAAGTCCGTGGGCACGCCGAACTTCAGAGTGAACGGCTTGTCGGGAATCTGATTGAATTTCCGGACCATTCCCGGTAGCTGCCCCTCAGGCTCGGAAACATCGGCGCCTTCCAGCGCGACGCGGTCATGGCCCCGCGCAAAGGGCGTCAGCATCCCGAACCGTTCCCGCGCAAAGCGCTCAAACTCCGTGAGGTTGGAGGGAGCGTCATAGAATTGCGCGTAGCCAAACGGCAGCCAGAAGGCGGGAATCTGCGTACCGTCGATCCCTTGCCACATGAATTCCGAAGGAGTATTCAGGCTGGATACGCCCCGGAAGAACCAGTACGACTTGTAGCCGCCCAGTTTCAGAATCTGGGGCATCTGCGCGTTGTGCCCGAAGGTATCGAGGTTCCACCCCACGGTGACCTCCACGCCCAACTCGTCGCGGTAGTAACCCTTGCCGTAGAGCATCTGGCGCACAAAGTCCTCGCCGGCAGGCATATTGATGTCGGGCATGATATCGGTGCCGCCGGTGAGTTGGAGCCTTCCCTCTTTGACGAATCGCCGGAATTCCGCCGCGTTCTCGGGATACCTTTCCAGGTAAGGACGCACGTAAGCAACCTGGTCGAGCACAAAGCGATATTCCGGGTGTTCCCGCAAGAGGCGCAGGGCAACGGAGATGTTCACCAGGCCCATCTGAAGGAACTCCTCCCGGGTCTTGAACACGGCGCCTTCCCAGTGGGTGTGCGGAATGATCCAGAGGATGTCTTTCGAGGATGTTTGCTCGCCTCCCGCCGCGGTTGCTTGACCAAAGGCAAGGCTTCCCCCTGCTCCCAGGACCAGGCAAGCGCACAAGACGGCAAACAGGTGGGTGGCAACGCGGTGAATCCGGTGGTTGGGCATAGAAGCTCCTCACTCGCGGCATGTGGGTTACGATTTGAAGAGAACGGCGCGTTCCGGCCGGACTCAGGCCGGGGCAATCTCCGGAGCACGTTTTATCCGCGTATCCGTGAAGTAATCGGCGTCATCGGTGCTGCGCGTGGAGAACTCCGAAACGATGGCACCCTTCGACCCAGCCTGGAACCAGTGCAGGGTATCGGGCATCAGCGTGTATTGATCTCCGGGTTTCAAGCGGACCTCATGCTGAACCGTATAGTAGGCCTCCGACCCTGCCGGCGGGCGAGCCTTCGGCCGCGGCGTTGGCGTGCCGGGCACGTAAAGGTACACCGTTCCCCACCGGCAGCGGAAGGTCTCCTCTTTGCCGGGGCGGCCCCCAATCGTGGGGTGG
>DATJVT010000447.1:0-2217 GCA_035501695.1 Terriglobia bacterium
CCCGAAACATAAAGGTATTGATCGAACTTGTAGGGGCTGTGGTTATCGACGATCTCGCGATTCAACTCCTTGTCGTAAATGCTCGCCACCGCGCCGCTGGCAGGATCAAGAGTGACGCGGTAGAAGGAGTTTTCGAGAACGGCGCCATGTCCCGCCGGCGGCGCAGTAGGGCCCACCGGTCCAGTTTCCGGAAAGCTCACACCGTAACATTTGTAACCTACTGCCGGAAGGTCCCTCGCCAGGAAGCGCACGTGGAGGAACCCTTCTTTGGCCCACATTACTTCGATGGGAACGTTGATGCCGGTGCTGAGATCCTTTACCACCGCGTGATCGAAGAGGTCGGTTTCCACCAGCGCATCCCGGCGCCAATTCAGGGAGTTGAAGACCACCAGAGTGTGGGCGGGCACGTGGATCTGATCCGCCAACTGGCTCAGGGAGCGGTCGACCAGGTCATTGATTTCCAGGCGGGCCGTCGTCGCGCGGCTGTCCTTCACTTCCAATTGTTTCAGGGTTTCGACGTGGTCGGGCTGGCTGAGCGAGTTCCAAGAGGCCCAGGTGTGTTCAGCGAACAGGACGAGGTTGCGCCAAATGTCATCTACCAACGCTTTCGGAGGATGGATATCCGGATTCAAGGTATGAGTCAGGCTGGAAAGGACATCGGCGGAAAGAGCGCGATCCTGGTTGGAGCGGTCGATGGCAGCGTAGAAGGCGTCGCTGCCAATTCCATCCTCCCAATAGGGGCCGGCATCGCCCTTGTAGGTTGGCAGATCCTTGCCGTAATGTGTGTCGAGGTAACTGAAGAAATCGCCCATGGTGGCGTACTGGAGTTTGGGATAGGCGTATTCCTGGTTCCACGCCTGCGCGAATGTCGCCGTCCCCGGCACGAGGTCGGTGTTCTCCACTTGTGTCCCGTAGATCATGACCACGTCGGGCTTATACTCGGGCCTGTCGTAAGCTTGAAGGAAAACGGGCAGGGAATCCCGTATCGCCGGCTGGACAGGAGGCAGGCCAAAGAGGCTCTGAACCTGCATGTAATGCCGCGAATACCAGAAGAGCACCTTTTGCCCGTCCGGACCCTCCCACCAGAAGGGTGACTTTTCATTCCAAAGGCCACGGGGAATGAATGGCGCCCGCCAGTTGTTGCCTCCCGCCACGAAGTATTTAACACCCGCACTCGCCAGGACGGAGGGATAGGATCCCGTGTAGGAAGGCACATCGGTGATGTTGGCATAGGCAAAAGGCAGGCCATGTTGCCGTGCCACCGATTTGGAGAAGTAGAGCGAACGGAAGAGAGTTTCCAGGGAGGCATAGCCGGTCAGGAGGTTGCAATACTGGGCGGGCATCGCGATCTTATCCTGGCGGATCAGGTTCAGGATCTCATCCCGCTTATCTTGGGAGCGTGTCTCGAGGAGTTGCTGCATGTTCCAGGACGCATCCATGGAGAATCGGAATTCCGGATAGCGGCGGATCAAGTCCGCGGCCTGTTCCAGGACACGCGACTGCGTCTCCGCCACCTTGCCTTGATAATCCGTGTAACCCACGTCGAGGTGGGTGTGGGGAACCACAAAAATGGTCCAGTGGCGAGCCGGCTCCAGCGTCAGGTTGAACGTCTTCGTCGCCCCCGCCTTCACCCGCAGGCGGGCCGCCGCCGCGCCGGTCCATTCCGCAACACTGAAATTGCAAAGTTGCTCGCCGAAGTCAGGGTCACCTGAGAGCTGGGCCGATGGCTTTGCCCCGTTAAGTTCAAGCTGTACTTCACCCCGACCCACCTTGCGATTCAGTCGCACGATGGCCTCGACGCTCTCGTGCAAATTCCCACTCTCATTCTTGTAGAAAATGGTGGGTTGGACGGAAGCCTGAATCTCATCCGGCGCGAATCGCTTCGCCGCGTCTACGGAAAGACTCAGAGCATCGTAGAAAATCCCCGAAACCCCAATGCCAACCGTCCCATAGCTTGTTTCGGGTGCCGCGGGGTCATCAACGCAGGTCAAGACCAGCTTGTTTTCGCCGGCAATCAGGAAGTTCGTGGGGACCTGAACTTCCAATTCCTGATACGAGTACTGGGGTATGAATGCCACCGGAAAGTTGCCCAAATCGTATGATATCCGGGGCCGCAGATAGAAAAGACCGCGCTTCCCGTTGACCTCCACGCGGATATTAGGGCGCCGTGGCATATAGGGGAGAACGCCGACCCGTAAGAGATATGTACCATGCGGC
>DATJVT010000448.1:0-4534 GCA_035501695.1 Terriglobia bacterium
CATACGTCTTGTCAAGGGAATTCTGGAGAAATTCCTCCCCGTCAAGCTGAAATTTTGCAATTTCCGCGCAAAATTTCCTACCGGTAGGAAAGCCCTTTTTGAGTTTGGCGGCAGGGAGGACCGAGTGGCCCGGTGGTGGCTCCATGGGCGGTGGCGAAAATCGCCTGTTTGTCCCACTTCCCGAGCCTCCACCTGATCCTGAGCGCCGCTATTATAGGCGGGCGGCTGACCGTGCATGTTGCCACGAATGGTAAAATGACAAAATGACGGGTGCGGGTGGGATAACCCAGAAGATTACCCCTGTGCTCATGTTCGTGGGCAAAGTATTCGGGAAAACGGAAGAAACGGTGGGCTTTTATGCTTCTGTATTCAAGGATTCACCCGGTGCCGGATCAACCGGGCCAGCGAGGGCCGACATTCTCTCCCGGTACGGCAAGGGTGAGGAGCCGGACAAAGAGGGCCCGGTAGAATTCGCATCCTTCAAACTGCCCGGCCAGGAGTTCGCGGCCATGGATTCTGCCTGGGAGCACGGATTTGCTTTCAACGAAGCCATTTCGCTCAACGAGCCGTGCGATACCCAGGAAGAGATCGATTACTTTTGGGGAAAACTGTCCGCTGACCCGAAGGCCGAGCAATGCGGCTGGCTCAAAGACAAGTATGGACTCTCATGGCAAGTCACTCCCACGATTCTGGGTGAGATGATGGGCAGCAAGGATCCCGGCAGGATCGCGCGGGTGGCGCAGACGTTCCTCAAAATGAAGAAGTTTGATATTGCAGCCTTGAAGCGGGCATACGAATGATTTCGGAATCAGGGGGACCCACGGTTCCCACGCCCCGGCAGGATATCCTCCGCGTTGGCAATGCCGAAGCGCATCTGCCCCTGGGCCACCAGTTCGCCATCGCGAAAGATGGAGCCGCGCAACTCCCCGAACTGCGCCTTCATCTTGAGGACCTCGGCTTCCACGCGCACCGTGTCGCCGGCCTCCACTGGTTTGATAATTTGCGCCGAGGGAATTTGAAGGATCATAGCAATCCTGCCCACCATCTCGGGGCGCTCCATCACCAGTACGGCGCCCACCTGGGTCACCAGCTCCAGAATGACACCGGTGGGAATGAGGGCCACTCCGGGAGGATTGCCTTGTGCCACCCGGTCGTTGATGGAAAAGTGCTTTACCGCCACGATGCGCTGCCCGGGAACGAAATCAGCTATCCGGTCGACGAACAGAAAAGGGTAACGGTGGGGAAGAAGGCGCGTGATATCTTTGGGAGAGAGTTGAGTCATCGGGTGATCGGATAAAGTGTAAAGTTTAAAGGGTAAAGAGTAAATACCGGCGTTTCTATCTTTATCCTTTACCCTTTAGACTTTACACTTCAGTTATGGGCGGTTTCAGGAGTTCCCGTTTCAGCGCCGGGTTGCGGCTGGTCCAATCGCCAGGGCGGTCTTGCTCAGCCGCATACTGCTGGCGCATGGCTTCGAGCTTGGAGTCCAAGTCGTCAAGGTAATGGACCACCAGGGCCTCGGCGAACAATGGCTCCTTGGGCGAACCAAACTCCAATTTGCCATGATGGGACAGAATAATGTGCTCCAGTTCGTTCTTGAGCCGGACGGGGAAGTCGGGGATTTGGCGGATCTTGCTTTGTACCAGTTCCAAACCCATGGTGATATGTCCAATCAGTTGGCCCCGCGTGGAATAGCGGAAACCGCGCGAAAAGGTCAGCTCTTCCGTCTTGCCGATATCGTGGAGTACCAGGCCCGCCACGATCAGATCCCGTCTCAACCAGGGATAATGATCAACCACTTTGTCGCCGAGCGGAATCAATGACGAAACGTGCTCCAGCAGGCCGCCTAAGAAAGCGTGATGGTAACTCATGGCGGCCGGTGCGAGCTTGAACCTATCCGCCAGAAGAGGATCCTCCAGAAGGCTTAGCAGCAATACGCGAAGGGGGCCTTCGTTCATGCACTGCACGCGTGCCAGCAACGCCGCGTACATCTCTTCGGGATCAAGCCGGGTGCGGGGAAGATAATCCAGCAGGTTGATCTCTTCGGGAGGGCAAAGCGTGATCTTCCTCACGCGGAGCTGCGGCGTGCCGCGATAGCTTTCCACGTATCCGTCCACCAGCACCACGTCATCGGCCTCAAAGACGGGAGTGGTGCGTTCCGAGTAGTCCCAGAGCTTGGCGGGAATGACCCCGGTGTTGTCTTGCAGGCTGAGGTCCAGGTAGGCGGATCCGGCACTGGTGATCTTACGTTCTTTGGATTGGACCAGAAAGGTACTATGCACCGCGGAATCCGGTGTGAGGTCCTTAACGAAGGTCTGTTTCATTGAGCTTTTTCGGCGGTCAAGGCTGAGCCGGGGGTTTCGGCTCCCGTGTCCACATATCCCGGCGCCAGGAAGATATAACTCTCTTTGCGCAACTGCGTCAGGTATTCGCGCATCTTGGGTTCCATTTGCTGGCTGTACATGACTTCCTGGACGCGGTTCTCAACCTCTTCAAAGGTAGGGATGCCGGGGCTGAAGCGTTCAATCAGCCGCAGGATCAGGTAGCCGCTATGGACTTGAATGGGCTCGGTGAAATCATTGATGTCTAGCTTGTTGATCGCGGCGAGAAGAGTGGGATTGAGGCTGCTGGTCTTCTGCGGGTTAATGTCGCCGCCCCGGTCGGTCGGGCCATCCGAGTACTTCTTGACGACTTCCGACCACTTGGCGCCGCCTTTCAGTTCATCCTCCGCCGCTTTGGCGCGTTTATCAGCTTCCTCCGGCTTGTACTTTTCATTGGAAATCAGGATTTCCGCCAGATGCACGACGCCCGCGGATTTGAATTCCTCCTTGTGCGCCTCGTAGTACTTCTTCTCCTCTTCCCGCGTGATCACGATGCGGGAACCCACGTAGCGACTGATGACTTCCTGCATCAGAAGTTGGCGGCGCAACTGGTCCTTGAAGTCCTCCCAGATAATTCCCTCCTTCTCCGCTTCCTTCTGCAGATCTTCGATGGTCGCCAGGTTGTCTTGCTTGCGCATCTGGTCAAGTTGCTTGATGAGGTCGGTCTCCACGTCGATGTTCTCATCCTTGGCCTTTTGGACCATCAGCGACTGGTCGATGAGGTTGCGCAAGAGGTTCTTGCTCTCGTCGTTCAACTTGGCTTCCAGGTCGGGGCCGGAATTCTGCTGGGAAAGCTCGTCGCGCAACTTGTTCCGTTCCCGCTCAAACTGCCGCTGCGTGATGATTTCGCTGTTGACGCGCGCGATGATGCGCTCCACCACGTGGGCCGCCCTCAGGGGCGGAGTGAGGAGAACTGCCCATCCTGTGGCCAATGCCAGAATCCCGACCGATCGTCTCATTGATGCCTCCAGGCTGACAGCTAACAGCGAACAGCTTACAGTTCAAAACCCGCTAAGCTATCTTAAGTCGGCACCTATACTTCCCGCAAGACGTTTTGGCTTAAGGGCCCGGGTGGGCAGCCCGGTGCTTGACCCCAGCAGCAACTGTAGGTGGTTGGCTGTCAGCTCGGTTGCAATTCCTGCAAGACGTTTTGGATCTGTGTCAACAGGTTGCCGTCCCGCACGCGGAAGCGCAGGACGCGGTCCGGACGGAAGCTCGCCTCACGGCGGCGGCGTACAAATTGGGCTAACCGCTGCGGGTCTACGGGCGCCTGCTCGTGGAACTTTATCCAAATTTCATCCCCCTTCCGCTCCACCGTCTGGACCAACAGACGCTCCGCCGCGCTTTTCAGCAGAGCATAGTCCAGGAGGTTGGAGACGGGAAGGGGAATAGGCCCGAAACGGTCCGCCAGTTCCGCTTCCATCTCCGCGCGCTCGGCACCCGTGGCGGCGCTGGAAATGCGTTTGTACATCCGCAAGCGCTGGTTTTCGTCGGGAATGTACGGGTCCGGAATCTTGATGTCGAGGCCCAAGTTAAGTGACGTGCGCACCTCGATCTTGGCGGGCGCGCCCTTCAGTTCCTCGACGGTCTGTTCCAGCATTTTGAGGTAGAGATCGATGCCCAGAGCGTTCAAATGGCCGTGTTGCTCGGCACCCAGCAGGTTACCGGCGCCGCGCAACTCCAAGTCGAGCGCCGCCAGGCGAAAGCCCGCCCCCAAGTCGGAGAATTCCTTGAGTGCCGCCAGCCGCCGGCGGGCAATGGGCGTGAGAGTGTCCTCCGAGGCGATCAGGAAAAACGCGTAGGCACGGCGGTTGGAGCGGCCCACCCGCCCGCGCAACTGGTAGAGGTCGGCCAGTCCAAAGCGGTCGGCGTGATTCACGATAATGGTGTTGGCGCGCGGGATATCGAGGCCGTTTTCGATGAGGGAGGTGGCCGCCAGCACATCGTATTCACCCCGCATGAACTTCAGCATCGCCCGTTCGAGATCCTTCTCGCCCATCTGGCCGTGGGCCACGCCGATGCGTGCGGTGGGCAACAGGCGCTGCAAAAGCGCGGCCATCTGGAAGATCGATTCCACCCGGTTGTGCACAAAGAAAACCTGGCCCTGCCGCTGCATCTCCTGCAAGATGGCGGACTGGATAAGGGCCTGATTG
>DATJVT010000449.1:0-3127 GCA_035501695.1 Terriglobia bacterium
AAGCCAGAATCGGGGCGCGCTACCGCGCTAAACCTTCTGCATGGCGGCCTCGGTGGCGGCGCGCAGAAGCCTCTGCGCATTAGTCTTTGGATCGCCGTGGCCGAAGACGGCGTTGCCCGCCACCAAAATTTCCGCCCCGGCACGAACCACCAGCGGCGCGGTCTCTTCGGCGATGCCGCCATCCACCTCGATGCGGTAGCCCAGGCCGCGCTGGGCACGAATCTCGGCCAGGCGGCGGATCTTGTGGACCGAGCCAGGAATGAACTCCTGGGCGCCAAAGCCGGGGTTCACCGACATTACCAGTACGTAATCCGCCAAGTCCAGCACTTCGCTCAGCGTTTCCACCGGGGTAGCCGGATTGATCACCACCCCTGCCAGGCAGTCGTGGTCCTTGATGTGGTGCAGCACCCGGTTGAGGTGCACGCAGGCTTCCTGGTGCACGGAAATCCACTCAGCCCCGGCCTCGGCGAAAGCCGGAATGAACTCATCCGGATTGTCAATCATGAGGTGGCAATCCAGCGGGAGGCTGGTGGCCTTGCGCAGAGACTTCACCACCGGCGGTCCCACGGTCAGGTTGGGCACGAAGTGACCATCCATGACATCCACGTGGATGACCGTGGCCCCGCCTTCGGCGGCGGCGCGCACCTGCTCGCCCAGGCGAGAGAAATCCGCAGCTAAGATCGAGGGTGCGAGTTCAATCAACTTCCGCTCCTGGGATAGGCCGCTATCCGGCGATTTTACCACGCTCTCCGCCAGAGAACTGAAGTGTGCGAGCAGGGAATTCAGGAGCGGCAGACACTCGTAAGTAATTCTTAACAATAGTCGTTAAGGGCTAACCATGAAGGCGTCGGAGAATCCAGGGCGGGCGGCCCACGTCTGCCGCCGCCTTCAAACCTGCACGATCTTAACTCATGGGGTGCCCCATTTCTGGCCGGTTTTGCCAGAAGTGGGGCCCAACCATGGGCGTAGCTCTGGACTCACGCCGCCCGTACCGAGCGAGTACCAATCGTTGAAGCGCAGGACCAGGCATCCCAGGGCGACCAAGCGGTAGTGTTGCCGCATGTGTCTCCGAACATTCAGGCGTGCCGATGCCAAGTGGGCTTCGCGGTGATAACCACTGGCGATGATGAAATGCCGGCGGCCCCCGCCGTAGTAACGCCTGAGGCTTCAGGGCACGCCCTGAGGTTAGGCTCGGCGCAAGGGCTTAGTCTGTGCCAACAACATAGGCCGCAAGGCCATCTCGGAGGGCGCGGCCCCAAATCTCGAAAACCGCGAGATGTAGGGCACCCCACGGGTTAAAATCGTGCAGGTTTGAAGGCGGCGCCAGATGCGGCCCACCCGCCAGCTGCAAGTGATAAAGTGCAGGTGGCCGGCGCCATAGTAGCGTTTGAGTCCCCAGGGCATGGCAGTAGGCTCGGGCCTGCGGAGGCGCGAGTCAAGGTCATCGGTCACAGTGAGAGGGTTGCAGGGGAACACGGTCGGGCGCGGATCAGTCCAAAGGCCCCGCCCTTCGAAAACCGCGAAGGACGGGGCACCCTCGAAAGTGTGGTGACAAAAGCAAAAGGCCGGGCCACCCGTCCTGTCCGCAATAGAGAGCTGTCTGACTTGGAAGGTGGAGGTACGATGGCAGATCAGAATTCGTGGTTCGGCGGAAGTAGTTTGATTAAAACTTGGCAGCTCTATACGGTCCGCTTCTTCTTGCTCTTCTTCGGATGGGGAGCCGTCAGCCTGGCATTCGAGCTGCAGTCTGAGCACCTATTGCTGCGGACGGCGGGTCAGGCGTTTATTTTTTCGGCGCTCGTGTTGTTTCTCTTCGGGGTTATTGGGAGATTATCGGGCAGAACTCGTGGCATCGCTTTGGCGTTCCTTGCGCTGCTGGGTATTCTGCTCCTAATTGAGGTGTGGAGAGGAGGAGGCATAGCCCATACCAGGGCGCCATCTGAGGTCAATGAAGCGACGCAGTAGCGCCGCAAACACTGCGACCATCAGCGCTGGAACGGGAAATATGAGTGACTACTGTAACAAGCAGTCCAATATGGCAATAGCAAATGCAATCCTGCCAGGGGTTGGGAGACAGCATTTACAATTATGACAACGTTGATGTTCCACAAAAACTCACTTCTGGAGTATTGGAAAGCCTTTTTGGATTCGGAACAGTTGCTGGTCAGGCGATGTCGGCGACTAGCAAGAGCGATGCGGCCTTAAGTAGCATTCGGGCCGCGACTGGAATTCCAAAGACATTAGCTAAAAGAGCCTTCTTTTGGATCGGAGCTGCAACAACCGCATACCAGATCGGAAAGGCTTTGAGCATTGGCACAAACGAATATCAAACCTGTATGGCCTCGTTTTAAGCCTCTTATGGCGACTCACAACAACCTTGGTCCGCGACATCTACCAACATGGCCGATAGCTGCCCTCCTAGTTGGGTTGGCGGTTGCCGCGGGTATCATTCAGGGACATCTCCAAATTCGAGCGGGCTGGTTTGAGGTCACCGCGTACATTGCTCTGCTATTTGCGGTTATCGTGTTTTCCTTCCGGTCTGCATGGGGAAGGAGAATATTTTGGTCCACTGTGGGGATTCTCTTCGGTTTGCATGCGCTAGTTGGTCTGCTACTGGTTCTCCTGTTCCCAGGGTGGCTTCATACGCTTGGTTCATTCCTGACCGTGATCGTTGTTTCCGACTTGCTGCTGACTATGGCCGTCCTCTGGCGTGTGACGGTTGCAAAGAAGCAAAAATCTCATTGATTCAGATTAGAGTTGCCGCAAACAACGGAGCTAACTCGGGCGACCCGAAGGTTAAGCTCGTTAATCAGACTTGTCAGAATCCGAACTCGTTCAAGGGTTACTCGGGGATGGGGACTATTTCCGGCACTTGGGCGCCGCCAGGTGCTATTACACCTGCGATGAGCGATACGCTACAAATGGGGACAACCGGGCACTGCGTTCCCTGGGGAAACGGGGCGGGTGGCCCACCTTTGCGGTTTGTGCAAAGGTGGGGAGAGATGCACTCACGAACGTTCCTTCTTGATGGCGCAATCCCTGCTCTCTGCTAATTGATCGGCGAGCGCGGCGTCGAGTTCTTGCCTTCGGGCGCGGTCCCACCCCTCGAAAAGCGCGAAGGGTTGGG
>DATJVT010000450.1:0-6240 GCA_035501695.1 Terriglobia bacterium
GGGAGAGTGACTGCCTCCCAGTGCTCTGCCCCGTCGCGCGATCGAAACAGCCGGCCATCCTGGGGGGTACCCATACTGCCGTCCTCGCTACGGCGTGCCAGGATTACGTAGAGCGTTCCGGCATTATCGCGCGCCAGCCGCCAGGCGAATGGCTCCGGCCCCGTGAGTCCTTCGTTGCGGAGCTCCCACGTTCTGCCGCCGTCGGTGGATTTGAATACCCCCTTGCCCAGCCCGGTTACGTAAAGGACTCGGGCGTCCACCGGGCTGGACGGATCCAGCAGGATATGAGTCGCAGCCGTGCCCGGCATTCCTTGGTTGGATACCCTCCAAGTCTTACCACCATCCTCGCTCAGGCAGACGCCCCCGTCGTAGCGCGCCGGCGAGGTATGGCGCCACATCTTGGGACGCGGCAGGTCGTGCACGTAGCTCATCACTCCCCAGATCCTGCCCTTCACCGCCGGGTCAAAGGCAATCCAGTACGTGGTGTTTGTCCATCGGTGCGGGACGCCCTGGGTGGCGCTCGTCCAACTCTGGCCGCCGTCCTCACTACGAAACAAGCCGATATCGGTATAGGCAATGAACATGCGGCGTGTATCAAAGGGATCAAAGAAGACACCGTAGTTCGTGGTCACATCCAAGCCGGTGGTGGTGTAAGTTCTTTCCCCCACCCGCCGAGAATAGACGGCGTCCCAGGTGCGCCCGCCATCGAGCGTTCGCAGGGTGCGGCCAAGGTCGGTGCGATAGCAGATGTTGGGGTTGCTTTCCGCCACTCCCATGGATGTTCCCGGCTCACCCCAGTCGGTCCCAAAGCGCTCGGAGATCCAAGCGTCATGGACATTGGCGGCAGGCTCGCTTCCTTCCTTCCAAACCAACTCCCAAGTTGCACCGGTATCGCTGGTCTTCGCCACACCATGCAACACCTGGCCGCCACTGCGCAGGTCCTCGAAGGAAACGTAAGCAACTTCGGGATGCCGCATGGAAGTCGCGACGCAGGTCAACTCAGCGACGCCAGGCCCCGGTAGATCGTTGCGAAGCAGCACCATATCCAAGGCCTTCCACGTTGCGCCGCCATCCGGGGAGACAAAGACACCGCGCGCGGAATCGGATCGCCACCCGCCCCCCGTGACCATGTAAACCACCAACTGCCCCGTTGCCGCGAAGCCCGCCGACATGTCAATGGCCTCTCCCACCCCCTCCGGGGCCGGGCCCTGCTTCCATTGGCCGGCCTTGCGGACCGCCACAGAGTTCTCTCCCAAGACATAGAGCGTGCGATCAGATGGTGGCGAATTCGCATCCACGTATATTCTCCGGCCGCCTCCCGGAAGGTCCGCGGTGCGCCGCCAAGTGGCTCCACGATCACTTGACTGAAAGAGCCCAGCCTTTCCCGATTCACGGATGGCCGCATAAAGCTTTTGAGAGTCGGCGGGATCGACGGCCAAAGCCAGGATTCGCCCGGCCGGTCCCTCGGGAGTGATTGCCTCCGGACTCGCATGGTCATCCGGCATAATCAGCCGTATGCCTGCCGCGGAGGGGTAGACCAACTTCCAGGTGCGGCCACGATCGCCGCTTCGCCAGAGAATGTCCGTACCCGCGTAAATCACCTGTGAGTCGAGAGGATCAAAAGCGAAAAACTTCACCGGGCTCCGTAGATTGAACATGCGCCACGACCGTCCGGCATCCTCGGAAATGTAAGCGCCGGTCATATCACAAGCCACCAGGACCAGGTTGGGATCATGCGGGCTGATGGCGGGGTAAAACTGCGCTCCGCCTCCTCCCGGTCCCAGAATCCGCCACGCATCGAGACGCGGCGGAGCAGAGCCAGGCGCATTGGGCCCGTGGGGAACGGCCGCACGGGACAAAAACCACACCACAAAGATCAGGATGGCAAATGCAAATCGCAATAAGTTCTTCTTCATATCAGGTCCATTAAGAAGGTTTCGACCAATCCTGCCAAACTAAACTTTCAATTCTCCCGAACTCCCTGACGTTGGCGGTCACCAAGGTGAGTTTCCGCCGGAACGCCTGGCCAGCAATCATTTCCGCCCTATTCCCCCAATTGCTTCCGGAACATGTTCAGAATTGCCTGGTCCTGGAAGGCGCGCACCTGCACCCGGTCGCCGATTTCAAGATACTCCCTTTGCTTAGGAGTCCACGCAGGCCACAGAGGCACGGCATGCTCCGGATTGGGGTTTAGGCCTTTCACAAAAGCCGCCAGGCGTTGCACCATTTGGTCCGAAAGCGTCTCGTCCTCGGCAACGTACTTCCCTTGCCCCGCGGCGCTTCCGGCCCTCACGGTACCCAGTAAGTATGCGCCGTCCGCTCCGTGCAGGGCGCCCAGAGATCCAGGCGGAACGCGGACGAAGCGCTCCACGTAAACGGACTGACGCGCGGCCGCTTCAAAATCCGCCACACGGATGCTGCCGTAAAGAAACATGAAATCCGTAATCGTGCGCGTAATCGCCGCGCGAATCTCCTCCGGCGTTTTCCCCGGGTACGTTTTGAACATCTTCGTGCAGATGACGGGATAGTATTTCCGCAGGTAATCCTTGTAACCATCGACCGTCAAGTCCGGCGTCTTGCGGGTAAAGTTGAGACCCTCGTCTTTGCACGTACCCACCAGGCAGGCGGCATGATTGAACCGCCCGGACCGGTACATGTCGTACAGTTCGTCGGGCATCACGTAGCCGTCAGTAAATGCCCACCAGGGACGATCCGGCATGGTCGTCATGTGCACGCGGCTTTCCGGCTTGAGGCCGATCTTGCCGCGGCCCCCTTCCCCGTACAATTCATCGGTGACGCGGGCGGCCCGCTCCATGACCTCCGCCGTTCCGAGGGCCCGCAAATCCTGGATGTGGGAGGCAATTTCCAAACCCACATCTTCCATCGGGGTGAGCCCGTGCAGAGTCTTACTCAAGCCGGGGTCCGGGAGGAACAGGCGGCTGGCGCTGTCGAGCCAGGCGGCCTGAAAAAGTCCTTTGGCCAGCGGCGATGCCAGCAGGTAACCGACGCTCGTTCCGCCCGCCGATGCCCCACCAATTGTGACGCGCTCCGCGTCGCCCCCGAAGGCCGTGATGTTGTCCTGTACCCAATGCAGTGCGGCGATCTGGTCCATCAGTCCGTAGTTTCCGGAAGCGTGATGTGCGGATTCGGCGGTAAGCTCGGGGTGAGCCATGAATCCCAGCACGCCCAGGCGGTAGTTGATGGCCACCACCACGATGCCCTGCCGCGCCAGGGGTACGCCGTCGATCCGGTCCGAGCCGCCCACGAAGCCTCCGCCGTGAATCCACACGAAAACGGGGAGCTTTTCGCCTGATTTTGCTCCCGACCATACATTGAGGTTCAGGCAGTCTTCGCGCATGTCAGGTTTAAGTTGGTCGGGATTGCCTTGCGGGCACATAGGACCGAAATCCAGCGCGCGCCGGATGCCCGGCCACGGCGCCACGAGTTGGGGCGGCTTCCAGCGCAGGGCACCGGTTGGTGGCTGGGCATAAGGAATGCCCTTCCAAATGTGGATCTCGCCGCCAGAGTCAGCCACCAGCCCAGCCTGGGTTTTAACGATTACCTCTGCCTGTGCAAACGCCGGGAGCACGGAAAGGAGCACTAAGCCTGCCCAGATCGACCATCTGCTTCGTTTCATTCTCACCATGGCGCGACATAGTACTGGCAAGTTATCAGAGAAGGCAAGGGCGGTGCCGCTAGTTTGAAAGCTCCGGGAGTGAGTAATCACCGGACCTTCATTCTCCAGAGGGTCCAGCCAACGCAAACCCTCGCATTTGCCTGGGGATGATTACTTAGACCAAGTCAATCTCTAACTTGGTCACCGAGGCCGGGGGGAAGGCCCAGGAGAATCTTGATCCTGATACTGAGGCCGGTCCAACCTTGGGGACCACCACGTCGGGATGGTCGAAATCGTTGTGGGCGTGGATGTCCGGCGCGCTAAGCACGGTGACTTGTCCGGATTTCGCCTCCCCGCCGCGGAGGGAGACGTCGGTCACTCGCGCTTCCGTCACATGGGGATTGACAAGGGTGAGCACTAGTTTTTTGCCTTGCAGCGAGGCCGAGCCCGCCAGTCCCCACAAAGCTTTCCCCGCCCCTCCGGGCGCAGGTTGGGCGTCGTTCGATGCCGTGAAGGCAATCTGTGGCGCGTCGCAAACCAGGCGCAGCGAACGCCCGCCTTGGTGCGATTTGTACATATCAAAGACGTGGAAGATGGGGGTGGCCACAAAACGGTCTTCCACCGCCAGGAAGAGGGTGTTGATGTTGTTCACCAGTTGAGCGTCGTTGCACATTGCCAGCTTTTCGGCGTGGCGATTGAAGATGTCAAGCGTGATGGCCGTCACCAGCGCGTCCCGCAACGAAGGTATGTAACTGAACAAGTACGCCGGACCGAGGATGGGCGTCCGGTGCCAGGCCCCCCATTCATCCACCAGCAGTTTGACTTTGCGCTCGCGGTCGTAATCCCCCATGGCCAGCCAGTGCTGGATGACGAGTGAATCCATCACGTCCGCCTGTGACAGCATCTGGTACCACTCATCAACGGAGTATTCCAGCGAATCGCCCTTACCGGTGGTCCAGCAGTAGTAGTGCAGGGAAAGGCCGTAGAGGCGGTCCAGCAGGCGCGGGTCTTTGCCCACCAGGTTTTCCAAAAAACCGCGCGTCCATGACACCTGCGGGTCGTTTGCGCTCGCTCCCGGCCCCGACCCGATAAACCTCAGCTTCAAACCGTACTCGGGGACCCAGGAGGTGAAACGGCGAAATTCCACGGCGTATTCTTCCGGCCGGAAATCCCCGCCGCACCCCCAGGACTCATTGCCGATACCCCAATAGAGCACGTTGTAGGGATCGCGGCTGCCATCGCTGGCGCGCGTCCCTGCCAGGGTGGTGCTGCCCGCGGGCGAGTTGCAATACTCCACCCACGCGTCGAAGTCGCGCGGGGAGAGGCTCCGCACGTTGGCGGCCAGGTAGGGCTGGGCGCCGCAGAGCTGACAAAAACGCATGAATTCTGCCGTTCCGAAGGTGTTGGGGTCGTACTTCTGCGGGCCGACGGGCGCTTTACAGAGTTGCGTGGTGTTGTCCCAGAAGTTGGTGCGCACCGGGCGCTGGGCGCGCGGACCGACGCCGTCGCGCCAGTTGTAGCTGTCGGCAAAACAGCCCCCCGGCCAACGAATCACGGGAGCGCGCAACTGCCGCATGCGGTCTACCAGGACCTTGCGGATGCCGCCCAGGTTGGGAATTTTGGAATCCTCGCCCACCCAGACGCCGTTATAGATAACTTCCCCGATGTGCTCGGTAAAATGCCCCTGTAACTCCGGAGCGATGGTCCCGATGGGTTCGTCGAGCAGAACTTCCACCAAGCCGTTGGTCGCTCGCCCCGAGCGCGGCCCCAAACCTGCCGCTGCCAGCGCCAGTGTGGTCGTTAGAAAATCGCGCCTTTTCATGTCGGGTGGCCTCCCACAATTCGCGGCTTGTGATCCCGGACCGCTGTCTCAATTTACGGCGCTAGATTACCAGAATCGGGGGGCTGGTGCACAGACCGGGGGGGCGGTGCCTGCCGAGCCCAGCGGGGATCCTGACAATTTTTCCTCTTGACAAACCGATTTGTATAGGCTATAGTTTAGGCTAAAGAATTGAGCACAGAAATGTGTTATGGCCGGAGACATTGCAGACGGAGCGAAAACGGGCATTCGGCGGACTTGACATACTGTCAGTCGAAGGTCAAAACCCCCAAAGCTGAGAAGTTATTGAAAATAAACAGCTGGAGTAGCGACTTTTTCACTTGCCAAAGCTGAGAACATACTGATTCAAAAACCACTTGCACGAATCTCTGAAAAAGTGGAATACGCCGGACACAATGTCGCGATCCCAAAGCCTCGATTAGCTTTTCCCGCCCTGCAATCCCAAGCGCCTCACTTCGGCATCGGTTGGCTCCAGATCAGCTCCAGGGTAACCCCGCCGTGCGGGTCCGTATCCAGGTAGGCGAAGCACCCTTTGCTTTTCGGAGTATCCCATCCCCCCCACTGTGTGCGTGGTGCTCCCTTGGCCGCGAGCGCCTGCGCCGCGCTCTCCATGTCTTTCACGTCCACCCCCGCGTGGTGAAAGCCCTCGCCATGCGCCTTAAAATACTCTTCGTAGACATTGGGGCCCTGGGTGGATTCGATCCACTCTAGCGGTGCGTCACCGTAACGTTGCCAGCCCAGGTCCATCTCGAACTTCCCCGGCTGGCCACGGTACATGCGGTCG
>DATJVT010000451.1:0-17532 GCA_035501695.1 Terriglobia bacterium
CCTTCGTAAGGAATAGCGTACACAAAATGAGTGCAAGCTCGGTGGTGGAATACCTGATCTGGTTCCTCCTGGCTGCATCGGTCATTGCAGTGCTGGCCAAGCGCGTGCGAATTCCTTACACGATAGCTCTGGTTCTCGGGGGAGTCATCCTCAGTCTGGTCCATTTTCATCACCTCTCGCCACTCGATCCAAGCCAGCGCCCCCACTGGCTGACGCCCGATGTCATCTTGATCCTTTTCCTCCCTGCTCTCGTCTTTGAAGGCAGCATCAAGATGGAGGGAGGAGAGTTGGTGCGGGACTGGGCTCCACTATTGGTCCTCGCCAATCTTGGCGTTTTGCTGGCCACGCTCGTGACCGGCTACCTCATGCACTGGCTGATTGGCCTGCCGGTCTTAATTGCGCTGATCTTTGGGGCGATCATCTCTGCGACGGATCCGATTTCGGTCCTCGCTCTCTTCAAGGGCCTGAGGATTGACAGGCGGCTCACGATCCTCATCGAGGGCGAGAGCCTGTTAAATGATGGGACGGCGGTCGTCCTATTCCAGATCCTGCTCGCCGCATTAGTCGAAGGCAGGTTGGGAATCATCCGGGGGGTCTGGCAGTTTGTTCTGGCCGTAGCGGGGGGGGCGGTTCTGGGATGCGCGTTCGGATACGCCGTCAGCAGGATCACTGCAAAGATCGACGATCCCCAGGTCGAGATTACCCTCACCACCATCGCCGCCTACGGCAGTTATCTACTCGCGCACAACTTGCATCTGTCCGGTGTGATTGCCACCGCATCGGCGGGCTTGATGGTCGGCAACATTGGGGCCAAGAGGGGCATGAGTCCGCGGACCCGGACGGCCATGGAATCATTCTGGGAATACCTCGCTTTTGTCATGAATTCCCTGATATTCCTGCTGATAGGATTGGAAGTCCGCATCGGCATACTTGGGCATGCCTGGCGCCCTTTGCTTTTTGCCATCGTTTCGGTCCTGATCGGACGCGCCATTTCGGTCTATGCCCTAGTCCCGGTTAGCAATCTGCTTGCTGAAAAAATCCCCGGCCGGTGGCAGCATTTGCTGGTCTGGGGAGGTTTGCGCGGCTCGCTGGCTTTGGCCCTGACCCTCAGCCTTGATAGCTCTCTGCCTTTCCGGGAACTATTCCTTACCCTGGTCTTTGGGGTCGTGGTTTTTTCCATTCTGGCGCAAGGGCTCACGATCAAGCCTCTCTTGGCGATCCTTGGCCTCAACCGCGCCCCCGCTCGCAAAACGGAAGAAGGCTTAGTCGCTCCGTCAGGCAACTCGGTTGATTAGGCGGATCTGGCGAATCGCAGCAGGGCAGAAGACGAGCCCGAGGGGTTAGCTTCCGGCATTGGACGCCGAATTAAGGTGAAAGGGGGGCATTTGCCGCAATTCCTGAAAAGCCTTTTCCTTATCGTGACCGCTCTTTTGCCCATTGTTAACCCGCTGGGAAACGCTCCTATCTTTTTGGCGCTGACCGGCGACTCCCCACCGGGCGCCCGGCTCGGTTTGGCCTGGCGGATTGCCCGATATAGCCTGTTCCTTTTGTTGGGCTCGCTGATTGTGGGCACCTACGTTCTGGATTTCTTCGGCGTTTCGCTGCCCATCGTGCAGATCGGTGGAGGCCTGATTGTCCTCTCCGCCGGGTGGACCATGCTTAAGCACGAAGACGATCAGCGGCAAGAGATCAGGCGGGGGGTGGCGCCACAAGACGCAATGCAGAAGGCCTTCTATCCCCTTACTCTGCCCTTGACCGTGGGACCAGGTTCTATTTCTGTGGCGATCACGCTGGGCGCCAACGCCCCTCACGCGGGGGGCAGCCGCCTTATCCTCGCCCTCACTGCCGCCCTCATCGGCTCGCTGATCGTGGCTCTTACGGTGTTCCTCTCCTATGCGTTTGCCGACCGGCTGGCGGCGTTGTTAGGTCCTACCGCCATGAACGTGATCGTGCGCTTGTCGTCGTTTCTGCTGACCTGCGTGGGATTGCAGATTATGTGGAATGGCCTCAGCACGCTATTGCACATGGTTTGAGAGCCATGATCGCCTTTACTGACCGGGCGGATGTCCTTCGCGATACCTCGAGCAGATGCACGACTCCGCGAAACAGGCCGTCATACGACTGGATAACTAATGGGTTGTTCACCGTCATCACACCATTCACTAGCCCGAGTCACCTCATTCGTCCCTTCGGCAATGCGTCACTACAGGTGCTCGTATCTCTAAGGGAGGTTTGGTGCGGAGGGCGGGAATCGAACCCGCACAGTCCTTGCGGACCGAGGGATTTTAAGTCCCTTGCGTCTACCAGTTCCGCCACCCCCGCACGGTTGATCCTAAATGATCGCTCGCATGATCGTGAACGCATCGGCCCCGGCTTCGCGTAGCCGCGATCCGAAAGCACGCCCCAATGAGTGTATCACAGCATCGGCGGGCAGTCTCAAAGCCGCTTTCATGTGCTTGTGCTGGTCTTCCAATGTCCAAATGAGCAGCGGCAGCGTCGCAGCTGCCACTGTGTTTGTCTGATGGCCCGTGGGATCTCCGAAACTCTTACCTAGGAAAGACGCACGGCTGGCTATTCGTCCTCGTCATCCGAGGTCCTCGCCGCCGGCACTCCTTCTGAAGTGTCTTTCCACTTGAGCACATCCTGGCGGGTAGGCAATTGGTGCTCCTGGGCATATTGATTCCGGATGGCCAGCGTTTGCTCCGCCCACGTCCCGACCGGATAAAGCAATTCGCGGTAAACGAGATAGCTCATATCGACGGTGCGTACAGGTTGGTGGTCCTTTACGTCATCAACCTTGTCGAGGAAAGTTCGCCCATTCGCTTCCGGCACACGAGGGAACCACGTCTTGTACCAGGTAGCGGTTGCGTCGTGCAGCACCTGATTCCGTTGTTGCCGGATGTTCTCCGCGATACTCAGGGCGCGATCCAGTGCCGCAATGGCTCGACCGGCGTTATTCTGCCCCGCCGAAGTCTGGGCGGAACTCAGTGTTTCGACCAACCGTCCGAGTTCCCGCAGCATGACCAGATTTTGGCGATAGATCTTCGCAATTGACAGGTAGACCTCAAGGTTATAGCGGTTGAATTGCACACTCCGCAGGTTGGCGTTGATCAAATTGATGAGCTCATCATTCTGCGCGAGGAATTTCCCAGCCAGTTCCAGGCGCTTCTCATTTTCCATCTTCCAGTCGTAAGGCAAACGCAGCAAGCGGCCCGAAGGAACAGGCAACAGGGGCAGAAACTGATCGTGCTCAAAGTGCGGCGGATTGAATACGCCGCCCGAATACCCGAAGATCGGAGTTCGCGCATCGGACGGGCCGGTCTCCCAACTGTCTTCCCAGAAGCGCGCCTGTTGGCTCATGAGTTGGTACAAGCGCCCCATCGATGTTTCAGCCGGTCCGTAGAACAGCGGGTAGAAACTGCTCATGAGTTCATCGGCGCTGGGTGAATCACGGCGCCAGCCCCGCGCCGGACCGGTGGCGTAACCCAACCAGAACGTCTCCGGATGCAATCCTGGGTCCGCCCAACCCGCGACGAAGACCCCCATCAGGTCGGCCTGATCTGCCTTTGGCGAGGCCGGCTGCACCGAGGAGAGCGCCGCCATCGACGTAAATGAAATCAAATCACTCATTTCTTTCACGCGCCCTTCACCCATGGGCCCCGGGTGAAGCCTCTGGGTGGAAGGAAGAGGGTAGTACTCCGGGAAGAGTTGCTCCTCGCCTTCCGTGGATGTGTAAACCATCTCGCGGATGCCGTGGGCTTTGAAGACCGGGTCGAACTTGGGTCCGTACACCTCTCCGTTAATCAGGTACGACGGCAGCGAATCGATGTCACCCGGCACCATTGGATACTCGCCCCAGAAGATAACCTGCCGCCCCCGCTCGTGCAGATATCCCGCCGTCTTGGTCACAAACTCCGCCAGGAGTTTGCCCACGCTCCCCAAGTCCTTCGCCCGGTCCTCCTCGTTGCACTGCGCGTTCTTCGCCAACCCTACGTAATACGGCTCGTCCGTCGAGAGCACAAAGTACTTGCTCCCCCGGTTGGCCGCCAGCAAGTCGTCGTACATCCCGTATAACAGCTTGTAGGTGTCAGGGTTGGTCGCGCAAAACTCGTAGTTGCTCTCCGGATACTCCCGCAGCGCGGCGTACTCCGGGTGCTTCAGAATGAATGCGACATGCGCCGGCCCGTCCAGGTAGGGAATCACCTGCACGTGGTACTTCAGCCCATAGTCAGTCAACTCCTGCAATTCCGCCGGCGTCATGGCGTACGGTTCCACCATTGCTGCCGCGTGCTGATACTGAAAATGCCCTTCCAGCTTGATGGAAAACCCGTTGATCTTGTAGAACGCCGCCTGCTTCACCGCTGCTTTCAGAGCATCCAAATGCTCCAGGTGGTGCGCGTCGTCCCAATAAATCACCCGCAGTTCCAAATCGGGCCAGTCGACGATCTCGCCTTCCGGCAGCCAATACTTCCCGTCTTGCCGCTTCAACAGTTGCACCAGCGTCTGCACGCCGTAGAAAAGCCCCGTGGGGCTGTTGCCGGTCAGGGCGATTTCTGCTGGCGCCAGCTTCAGGCGGTAAGCCTGCTCGGCCAGCAGACCCTTTTCCTTGTCGGTGGCTTCCCCCACCTCCACCGCGTGCGGATCAATCGCCATCCGGAGGAGCGGGCCCCCCTTGGCCTTGGCTTCAACCAGCGCCAGGTGGAGCCGCTCCGTCAGCTCATCCTTCAGGCTCACCACAGCTACATCATCATCCTTTACGCCGGACGCTAATACCAGCCGCCAAGCGGGACCGAATTCGAAATCCTTGCCGCTCAGCGTCACCCTCTGCGGCGCAGGGATCACGGTGTATCCTCGCGCAAAGAGCGGCGAGGCCGTAGCAGCATGCACTGCGCTCGTGGAGATTAACCAGGCAACTGCGGCCATTGCCAAGCAAGATCTGAATTTCATGGAAATGTCACCTCATGGGCTACTCTGATTACTGGAACTGGCAATCTGCGGATCGAGCTGGCGAGCTCGGGCGAGCGCCACTTTTGCGCCCTCCGCGTCGCCAGCGCTGGTCAGAGCCAAACTCAGATTGAAATAGGCCCGAGCTTCATCGGGGTTCAAATCGATCGCCGAGCGAAGCTGCCCGATCGCGCCCTTAACGTCTCCCAGCTTCAACAAGACCCCGCCAAGATTGGTGTGGGCCTGAGCCAGGTCGGGCCAGAGCGATATAGCGGCCATAAGGGCTTCACGGGAGGCGTTTAAATCGCCTTTCTCGAGCTTTTCCATGCCCAGATTATATTGGGTTACAGCCTGCGCATAGATTGCACTGGCGTGGTGCAGGCGCTCAACCTCCGCGAACGCGGAGGCTGCCTCCGGGTGTCTACCCATCTGTTCGAGCGTCTGACCCAGGAGGTAATAAGACTGGGCGTTTTTTGGTTCGAGGGAAATGGATCGCCGCAGCTCCGCCTCGGCTTCCGCCAACTTTCCCATCCGACGCAACGTGGATCCAAGTTGATAGTGAACGTCTGTGCTCGAGTCCGCCAGTTTTTGGGCGCTTTGCAGACCATCCAGGGCGCCAGGGAGATCCCCCATCTGGCGCAAGGCAATTCCGAGGTTCAGCTGTGCATCCATCCGGCCGGGTTGGAGTTTGGCTGCCTCCCGAAACTCCCGCGCGGTCCCTGCCAAATCGCCGCTTTCCTGCAATCCCCCTCCCAACAGAAAGTGGGCTTCGGCATCGTCAGGAAGCAACTCGACTGCCTTGCGCTGGGCTTGCAGAGCCTCCGCCAGGCGGTCCTCCTCACCCAGGACTGCGCCCAGGCGCACTTGCGCCTCGGCACTCCCTTGGCTTGCGGCGGTGCTGAATTCATACTCTGCCGCTTCCAGATCGTTCTTTTCCAGCAGCACCCGGCCCAGGTTGTAGTTTGCCTCTGTCCAATCGGGCCGCACTGCCAGGACTTGTTTGAGCTCTGCCACCGCTTCGTCCAGCTTCGCTTCACGCGCCAGGGTCATAGCCAGATTCTCCCTGGCTTCCGGATTCCCCGAAGAGGCTTCGACAGCACCCCTAAACTCGCGTTCGGCAAGCGCCAAGTCGCCATGTTCAAAGGCGTTTATCCCGCCAGCCATAAAACAGCCCAGCGATCGCCCCATCTCTTGATCCTGTCCGGCAACGGGCAAGGTAATGAAGACACTCGCCGCAATAAGCGCGGCAACGCAATCACGAACTGCTGCGCGACCTTGTCCTCGGTTCATGGACTCCCTGCATTTGGATGCCGGGACCAGCGACCTTTCGTACCCTGAGACGAGAGCTGGAATTATACCTTTCACTGTCCGAATAAGAAACCGAGCAAAGCGAACATGGCAATTCCCCTTGCCCGGGGTGAATCCTCCGATTAACATTCCAGAACATGGACGGAGAAGCCGGCCAGGTTGCCTCGACTTCATATCCCCGCCGCGGCCAGATCTACAGGGTCGGGCTGCGGGTGGTCTCCCTGGCGGCACTTATGTTGGTCTTGCCGGGATTTCCCATCTTCGCGTCCCTGACGGCGTTATATATTTCGCAGAATGGCGGGGGAAGCGGAGACGGGGCTTCCTGCGCCAACGCGCGCCCGGCAGCGTGGTTCAATGACACGGGGAACTGGGGTTCCGGGGCAAACCAAATCGGGGGAGGAACGACGATTCATCTTTGCGGAACGTTCACGGCGCCCGCCAACGACACGACCATGTTGACGGTGCACGGCAGCGGCTCGGAGGGCAGCGCCATAACCCTGCTTTCGGACCCCAATGATGCCGCAACCTTCAACTCCCCCGCCTGGGCCGCCACCGGAGCCATCAACGTAAACGGCAACTCCTACGTCGTAGTCGATGGAAACGGCAACGGCGCCATTCAGAACACCGCCAATGGGGTGGGGCTGGCTTACCAGCAGAAGACAACGGGTATTTATTCGGCCAACGGAACGAATGTGGAAATCAAGGGTTGGACGATCGGGGAGATGTACACGCGCGCGGCCGGCAGCACCGACTCTCACCGCTATGGCGACGCCATCAAAGTCTTCGGTAACTCCAACGGCTCGGTCCACCACAATACGGTAAGAGGGACGAACTACCAGGCAATCATTTGGGGATATCCCGGCGGCGCCACGACCAGCTCGATCAATATTTACAACAATAGCCTGACCAACTTTGCGATAGGAATACGCGTGGGCGACGGCAACGAAGGCGCGATGCTCGATACGGCGTTGATTCACGACAATGTCATCTCCTCCACCAACGTTTGGGACGGTTCGACAATGCACTGTGCTCCGATCCATGTTTTCATGGTCCATGCCGGCACGTTCACCGCGGGGATTCAGATCTATAACAACCTTATTGTGGGGGATCCGGGAGGCAACACGACGGCCATGGTGGAACTGGAGCAAATTCAGAGCGCCTTCGTGTATAACAACATTGTCCGCGCCATAAACAACAATCCCGCTACGGGCTTGTACTACACCAAGGGAATTGCCAAAGCCGCTATTGCCGCCGATCAGGGGGCGTGCGCGTCGGCCGGGCTTTGCCGAAGTAACAACACCGTGACGGTGACGACGACGACCCCACATAACCGGAGGACCAGCGAATGGGTTCTCATCACCGGAGCCAGAAACCATGGTTTCGATGGAGCGTTCCCTATCACCGTAACGGGGCCGACCACTTTTGTTTACTCGCAAACCGGCCCTGATGCGCACAGCGGAGGCGGCAGCGTCTTCGACGGGGTGAACAACGCGTTCTATAACAACATCGCGATTTGCGCCCCTTCACAGAAAGCGGCCTTCATCGTCAACTCGGGCGGTGGGCATACGTGGAAGAACAACATTTCCGCCTGCCAGATCGGAGCGAGCTTGGGCGGCCCGGATTCCACAGTCGCCGCCAGCGACAACAACATCTGGTACGGGCTGGGAAGCAATCAGTTCTACTATCAGGGCAGGTTCATGAATTTCGGACAATGGCGTGGACTTGGCTACGACGCCAACTCCTCGACGAGCGTACCCCAGTTGGACTCGAATTACGTGCCGCGTCCGGGATCGCCGGCCATCTCCCGCGGTGTCAACCTGACGAGCCTGGGAATTGCCGCACTGAATAGAGGCGCGCCCCAGTCATTCGGGGTGTCGGGCGCATGCGGGACGGGGTGCGCAACCCGACTCTCCAGCGGCGCCTGGGATATCGGCGCCTACCCGGGGCCACGATGAAGCCTCGCTCCCGGGAAACAAGAGGTGAGGGAGTTACCTTGATGAAACTTTCCGCGATGCATCGGGCCATGGCCGCGGGGCTACTTGTAGCCGCCGGCGGCACGATGACGGTCCGTCTTCTTGCCGCCCACTCTGCGAAGTCAAAGGTGCTGGGGCTGGACCGGGTGATTGCCTTCACCTACAGCCCCGGCAAAGATTTTGATGTCAAGCAAATGCACTCCGTGACGTTTGTCGGCCCGGTGAACGCTGCCGACTGGAAGTATTGGAGGCCGCGCGGCGTGGTGATGGGAACCGGCCATGCCTGGTTCGACCTGATGCGCTCGCCCGTGGAGAAAGCCGTGGATATCCTGGCCGGGCAGGACTACGCCGGAAACCCCCAGCCCGTGATGATGATCGATGAATTCGGCTTCGATTTCGGCGGCGAGATGGACCGGAAGGCCGCCCAAATCCTGCGTCAAACGAAGCTCAAGAAACCGGAGCTGGCCCTGGCGGTCTGGGAAATGCGGGGCCCCATCCCGCAAGTCCTGGCGGAGACTTACCGGGATGTCGCAGACCTCGTCATGATGGAGAGCTACGTCGGCAGCCGCCGCCAGTATTGGTGGATCGCCAGCCAGGCGTGGTCCGCGCGGAAATTCGGCATCCTGCCCAAGACCATCTTCGTGCTGGGGGTAGGGAAGGGCGGCAATCCCGGGGAGGACTGGGCCGAAACGAAGGAGGAACTGGAGCAGCAGATTCGATTCGTCCGCCTGATCGCTCCGGAATCGCCGGGCGTGGGATTCTTCGGCGGCACGCCCGAACTGCTCAACGCCGCCGACGCCTTGTGCGCCCACTTCATGCAAATCCCCACTACCGGCGCGGGGCTGCCCGAGGAGGTTCGCAACCTCGCCCAGACCTTTTCGCACCGCTACGCGAATCCGACTTTGGTGGTGTCCCCCAGCTTCGTCCAGCCCGACTACAAGGAGAATGGAAGCGGAGCGCTGTCCGATTCCAAGTCCATGCGTGCCTACCTGATCAATCTGGGCGACTCAGATGCGAAGAACGTCAAGGTGCGATTGCGCAACCAGCCGAATCTGGGCGGCAACGTGTTCGCGGAAGGCGTGGTCCCGGTCATCCCCGCGGGCAGCGAGGCCATCGGCGTCCTGAACATTACCGATATGTGGCGCGAGTGGGTGGGCCAGTGGATTCTGGAAGTGGACGCCCCCGGCTGCAACGTCCTCTCCTTCAAGCAAGAGCCTTCCGCCAAATGATTTGACCCCGACCGGGAGTTGACGTATTTTCTTGGCGCGGTGCAGAGCTGGGGACACGTGCAGGAGATATGAGCCGCTATTGGTGCGGCCAAATTATTCGCTAAGAGGAGAGACGCAATGAGATCCATGCGAATGTCAAGGCGTGACCATTTGCTGTGGCTGGGGACGGGAGCCACTGCCCTGGCGGGTTCGGCGGCGGGCATACTTTCTCCGGGTAACCGTGCCGCATGGGGTGCGGAACCCGCGGGCCCCGTCACCGAAACCCCGGAGGTGCTGGCGGACCGCGAGCGGCGGATGAAGTGGTGGCACGCCGCGCGGTTCGGCATGTTCATCCACTGGGGTCTCTATTCCGTCATCGGCCAGCATGAGTGGGCCATGGAGGTGGAGGGTATTCCCGTTGCGCAATATGAGCGGCTGGCCAAACACTTTACCCCGCAGCCCAACGCCGCGCGCGAGTGGGCCAAGCTGGCCAAGCGCGCCGGCCAGAAATATATGGTGATGACCACCAAGCATCATGAGGGATTCTGTAATTTCGAAACCAAGCTCACCAACTACTGCGCTCCCAAGCAGGCGTGCGGCCGCGACCTGGTGGCGGAATTCGTGGAAGCGGTGCGCGCCGAAGGCCTGCGCGTCGGCTTCTACTATTCTCTGATGGACTGGCACCATCCCGACGGCGCCCGCTGTGCTACGGATGAGGCGGCGCGCGGGCGCTTTGTGGAATACACGCACGGCCTGATCCGCGAACTGATGACGCAATACGGGAAGATCGACGTCCTCTGGTACGACGTCGATTGGCCGCTCACCGCAGAACAGTGGCAATCCGAGAAGATGAACAAGATGGTGTTCCAACTTCAGCCCGACATCATTGTCAACAATCGCAACGGACTGCCGGGGGACTTCAGCACTCCGGAACAGGAAATCCGGGCGGCCCGGGGCGGGCGCGCCTGGGAATCCTGCATGACCATGAACGAAAGCTGGGGTTACCAGAAGGCCGACAACGACTGGAAATCACCCGAAACCATCGTCAGCAATCTCGCCACGTGCGCGCACGACACCGGCAACTATCTTCTGAATATCGGTCCCAAGCCCGACGGCTCGGTTCCCGAGGAGTCGGTCCGCATCCTGACGGAAGTGGGAGAGTGGATGGACAAGAACGGTCCAACGATTTACGAGACGGATCCCTGCCACACCGATTGGCACGTTTATGGGGGTTACACCCGTCGCGGCAATACCCTGTACATGCATATTACGCATTGGCCGGGTGAAACGCCGGCCGCCCAATGGCTGGACTTTTTCAACCCACAAAGCGTGGTGGCCATCGGCGGGCTGCGCGCCAAGGTGAAATCCGCGCGGCTCTTCGCCTCCGGCAAACCGGTGGCTTTTGAGCAGGGGGATCAATACGTGCGCTTCACGGGCCTGCCCATCGAGGCCCCGGACCGCCCTGCGACCGTCCTGGCCATCGAGTGTGACAAGGAACCGGTGGTCAATCACGAGGACGTGCGCCGGCTCCGCAAACGGGAGGGAGTGGGCGTCTGAGGGGGGATAAATGTTGCGGCGTCTGCTCTTCTGGACAGTTTTGATTCTCTGTGTCGCGCCGTTCTCGTTTGGGCAGTCGGCTGACCCGGGGGGCAAGGCTTCCCCGACGCCTCCCGGTCCCGGATCTCAATCCGCAGGGATTGGATCGAACTCGACGCAAGCTGACGTCGCCGCAGCCCTTCACCCCGCTCCCAGCGCTCTGCTCGAAGCGATTCGACACTACCGCCGCGGCGAATTTGATGCTGCCATCCAAAGCTACAACGCAGTATTGCAGGAAAACCCCAAGTCACCGGATGCTTATGCGGGCCTGACACGTGTGTATCTTAAGCAGAAAGAGGTAGACCAGGCGTACGATGCCGCCACGAATGGACTCAAGGTGACGGATTCCCCCACGGTGCACGTAGCGCTGGGCGAAGTCTATTTCCGCCAGGGGAAGATCCCTGAAGCGGAACATGAGTGGATAACCGTCGTCAACACAGGTTATCCAAGCGCTCGGGCTTTTTGGGGGCTGTTCCGCGTGCGCACTTCCCTTTCCCTCTACAAGCAGGCGAAGGAAACGCTGGACAAGGCCCATGACCTTGACCCCTCCGACCCGGATATTCAGAAATCCTGGGTCGGCTCGTTGAGCCGTGCCGAACAGATCAAATTCTGGGAGGAGTATCTCGCCTCCCCCACCAATGATGACGCGGAGACCCGCGCCGACATGCAGCACCACCTCGATTTCCTGAAGGCGTCGCAAAACCAGCCCCGCCACCCCTGTCGCTTGGTGAGCCATGTACCCTCCACAGAAACGAAACTTGTCAGGATCCTTACGGATCCCACCCATCTACACGGGTACGGCCTCGCGGTATCGCTGAACGAAAAGAAGGGCGAGTTGCTGCTCGACACCGGGGCAGGTGGCATCCTGATTGACCAGACACTGGCGCGCAAGGCAGGCATCAGCCAGATCTCTGAAACGGATATTGGCGGCATCGGGGACAAGGGGCGCTCGGGCGGATACGTCGGATTCGCAGATTCGGTCAAGATTGGCGACCTGGAGTTTCAAGATTGCCGGGTAAGCGTTTTGGAAAAACGCTCCGTGCTGGGCGGTGACGGTCTGATCGGCGGGGATGTGTTCAGCCATTTCCTAGTGGAGATCGACTTCCCCGGTGAAAAACTGCGTCTCAGCCCACTTCCCAAACGACCCGACGAGGAGAATGCGGAGGTAACCCTCCAGACTGCCAAGGATGGTAGCGGGGATGACTCGCCCGGCAAGACAGACACCGACATCATCGCCAAGCCCTCCCCGACGTCCCGTCGCGGGCCACGCGACCGGTACATAGCTCCTGAGATGGAGTCTTACACGCAGATTTATCGCTTCGGTCACAGCCTGCTCATCCCCACGAGAATGGGAGAGCCAACCCCCAGGTTGTTTTTGATTGATACCGGCTCCACCCTGAACTTGATGTCACTGAAGGCGGCAGAAACCCTGACCAAGGTCCGCGGCAATTCCAATATGCATATACGTGGCCTGAGCGGTTCGGTCGACAAGGTCTACACCGCGGATAAGGCTGTGCTTCAATTTGCCCATTTGCGACAAGAGAACCAGGATGTGACCACCTTTGACCTTTCTCACCTCAGTGATCGCATGGGCACAGAAGTATCCGGTGTTCTCGGATTTACCACCCTCCGCCTGCTGGAGATGCGCATCGATTATCGCGATGGGATCGTCGATTTCACCTATAAGCCGCAACGTTAGCCTGCGGCTTCCTGAGTTCTGAAACAAGCAACGACGAAAGGCAAGCAAGCGGATAGCGTCTCTATAAGGGCATCGGCGTTCTCGAGTCGAACTTCTCCCTGGGGGTGGGTAGGTTTTTCTCACGCCTTTCCCCTTGTGCGATTCGGTTTAGTGAGACGTCTCTTCGGCGCAGGCTGGCGCACTGGAGTAAGCGTTTCGGGATGAATGGGTAGGGGCGGTTCGCGAACCGCCCTTACATCGGCCGCTACAGAAATGCTCGAACCGCTGGAGGCGGGGGCTCTCGGCGCGCGGCCGGTGCCCAAAAACCACCCTCCCCTCGTGCGCAGTAGCCGGGCGGCAGGTGGACAGATCTGAGTTTCGCACTTTCCAAAAACATGCTTCCTGCCGGCAGGAAATCGCTACGACAATGTCTCGGTTTCATGCAATGTTTTACCCATGAGATACGTATTTCACTTGACAATGAAATCCTGGGATTTATTATGGATGGAGAGACGGCGATGGGACATAGACCTGTAGTCTGCTGGGACATCGGCTGGTTACGGGGGTTTGACCCAGTGTGAGTCTCGGCGTCGGATCGGTGTGGGCGAGCGAGTATGTGCGATCCCAGCCATGGAGCAAAACAGCACGTTGCCTGGCCATCCGTTCGCGCCATCCGGCAGGAACTACGGCGGTTGTTTAAGGTCTTGCTTGTTTTCTACGGAAGTTACACAAAAAAATGTCGTTACGCTCTAAACGTGACCTCGGGAGCCCATATTATTGATAGATTGTGACTTAATAAGTTATTTAAAATACAGCAAGTTGTCCACTCTAACGTATAAGTGAATGAAGAACAACACCGTTAGTTAGGCATTCCCAAGGGAAAAGTCAGGCGTGACCAACTGGCACGGGGCGTGCTTCGTGAGGGTTGAGCCTTGGTCGGATAGGGACAAATCACGACACCGTGTCGCATTTCTGGCCAGGAGCCCCAACCGTTTCACGAGTTTTGCCACTACTGCCAAGGGAGGAATGCATGGAGATTCTCGATAAGCTGCGAGCCAACGCCCGGAAGTCACCCCAACACATTGTGCTATTTGAGGGCGAAGAACCGCGCACCCTGGAGGCCGCGCGCCTGGTCGAACAGGAAAAGCTGGCCCATTTGACTCTGCTGGGGGACCTGACCAAGATGCACACTCATCTGAAGGACCTCGGCATCAAGCTGGAGTCCACTCAACTGATCGACCCCGCGGCCAGCCCCAAGCTGGGACAATACACCGGCCTGCTTTATGAGCGCCGCCGGACGAAGGGGATGACCGAGGGCCAGGCCGCCCAGGCCGCCCGCCTGCCGCGCAACTTCGCTGACCTGATGGTCTCCTCCGGCGATGCCGACGGTTCCGTGGGAGGCGCGCTCAACACCACGGCGGACACGGTGCGCGCGGCCCTGTGGGCCATCGGCGTGGCGCCCGGCGTCTCGCTGGTTTCGAGCTTTTTCCTCATGATCTCGCCCCGCCGGAATCTGGGTACGGACGGCGCCACCCTTTTTGCGGACAGCGCCGTGGTTCCGCAGCCCACGCCCTCGCAACTGGCCGACATCGCCATCGCCACGGCGGGGAACGCGCGCGCCCTGCTGGAGGTGGAGCCGCGCGTGGCCTTGCTTTCGTTCTCCACGCGGGGCAGCGCCGAGCACACCATGGTCGACGCGGTGCGCCAGGCCCTGGAGTTCGTCAAGCAGCGCGCCCCGGAACTGGCCGTGGACGGCGAACTGCAACTGGACGCCGCCCTGATCCCGGAGGTGGGAGCGCGCAAGGCGCCCGGCTCGGCGGTGGCAGGCCGCGCCAACGTGCTCGTCTTTCCCGACCTCAACGCCGGAAACATAGGCTATAAACTAGCCGAGCGCTTCGGCGGGTGCGAGGCCATCGGCCCCATTCTGCAGGGCCTGGCCAAGCCCGCCAACGACCTCTCGCGCGGCTGCAAGGCGGAGGATATCGCGCTGGTGGCGGTCATCACCGCCATCCAGGCCCACAGCCTGAAGCAGGCGTCAGCCGCGTAAGGCGGCCGCCCCCCCCTTTGGAGTGCGGGAGCAGCAGCTCCCGCTTTCTCCTCCCAGTTCATATCGCCGGGCATGGTGCGACAGAAGAGGGCGGGAGCTGCTGCTCCCGCGGATGGTCAACCGCGCCGATACACCACGTTGCCGTCGACGATCGTGGCGGTCACGGCGCCGCGAAAAGTGCGGCCGTCGAAGGGAGAGTTGCGGCTTTTCGAGCGCCCTTCCGCCGCGTGGTAAGTCCAGGTGAGTTCCGGGTCAAAGACGGTGAGGTCGGCCGCGCCGCCGATTTGCAGCCGGCCCAACGGCTGGTGAATGATGCGCGCGGGATTGGCACTCAGCAGGGAAACCAGGTGCCAGAGCGAGATCAATCCCGTGTGCACCAGTTCGGTGAGCGCCAGGCCCAGGGCCGTTTCGAGTCCGATAATGCCGAAGGGCGCGCCCGCGGCGAGGGGTTTGGCTTTCAAATCCGGCGCGTGGGGAGCGTGGTCCGTGGCGATGGCATCGATGGTGCCGTCGGCGATGCCGGCGCGAATCGCCTCCACGTCGGCAGCAGTGCGCAGCGGAGGATTCATCTTGGCGTTCGTGCCGTACTGGAGTACCGCTTCGTCGGTAAGCGCGAAGTGGTGAGGCGTGACTTCGCAGGTCACGCGCACGCCGCGACGCTTGGCCTGTCGCACCAGGTCGAGCGAGCGGGCCGTGGAAATGTGCGCGATGTGCAGATGCCCTCCCGTCGCTTCCGCCATGATCAGGTCGCGCGCCACGCACACATCCTCGGACGAGCTGGGAATTCCGCGCACGCCAAGCTTCTCCGCCACCGGCCCTTCGTTCACCACCCCGGTCGTGCTCAGGCTGTGGTCTTCGCAGTGATCGCTGATGGGTACGCCCAGGTCATGGCTGCGCTTGAGCGCCCGCCGCAACAGGCCCGCCGTTTTTACCGGTCGCCCGTCGTCGGAAAACGCCACCGAGCCCGCCGCCACCAACGCGGCAAAGTCTGTGAGCGATTCCCCTTCGCTCGCCATGGACACGGCCGCCACCGGGAACACCCGCGCCAGGCCCAGGTGGCGCGCCTTCTCGATTTGCGCGGCGACGAGGGCAGGTTGGTCGATGACCGGTTTGGTGTTGGGCATGCTCGCGACCGCGGTAAACCCGCCCGCCACTGCTGCCTCGAGGCCGCTGGAGATGGTCTCCGAAGCCTCGCCGCCCGGCTCGCGCAGGTGCACGTGGATGTCGACAAAACCCGGCGCGACGATCTTGCCGCGCGCGTCAAGGGTTTCATCCGCTCCGCCCTCGAGGTTCGCACCGATCTGGCGAATCACCCCGCCTTCAATCCGCACATCGAGTGGTCCATCCAGATTGTCTTCCGGCGATACCACCCGCCCGCCTTTGATCATGAGTGTGGCCATAAGGTCCTCAGAGGGATATGCCTTCCAGGTTCTCGTAAAGGTCAGCGGTTTCTATCATATCTTGGAAGGCGTCATTACTGCCTCCCATGGCGCATTCGCCGCCGAACCGTTCAGGTTCGTCATCCTACCCACCTCAAGCGGGTCCCGGCCGGTTACGCGAGGCCCGCATGACATCAAGGGCGGAGCGGATGGCCGCTTCAATTCGCGGACCACGGCGGCTGAAACCCAATTCGGGGATCATCAATTCGACGATCTCTTCGTCGGTCCGCAAGCAGCCATCGGAGTTGATCCAATCAATCAGGCTTATCAACTCTCGCGGACGGTATTCCGTTATGTTCTCTTTGGGCGCGATGGCAGGGCGCCGTTTGCGCGGCCGGTTGCCTTCGCCAGATGCTTGCGGGTCCGAATCCCGGATGTCCGGATCCGGGTTCGCCGGGTCACGATCGTCGCCTGTGGACTCTTGCCGGCCATGGGGCTGGCTGGCATCCTCCTTATCGGCTATGGTGACGGCGCTCTGATAGGCCCTCCAGGCATTCTCGATTTCCTCAGACTTGCGCAGGAACCAGTCCGTGGACCAGATCCGATGGAACTTCCAGCCCAATGCCGCCAGGTGCTGCTGGCGAAGCCGGTCGCGATCGCGGGCCGTGGGAGCGGAGTGATAAGTCGCGCCGTCGCACTCGATGGCCAGCACCAACCTGCCCGGCTTTTGAGGATGCTTCGCCACGAAATCAATGCGGTAACTGGACGCGCCCACCTGCGGAATCAGCGGTATGCCTTTCGCCGTCAAGGCGGCAAACACATCCGCTTCGAATTCGTTTAACGGATATTCCGTGGCCCTACCATCGCCCAGTTGCTTGCCCCGCGTGCCCGCGTACTGAAGGTAGAATCGCAGGAGCTCCACTCCCGTGCCGGGACGAATCTTGGCCAGGTCCATATCGAGGTGGCTGAAAGAGGAAACCAGCGTCATGCGGTTGCGCGCGCGCGTGACCGCGACGTTCAAGCGGCGACGCCCGCCTTCGCTCAAGAGAGGCCCGAACCGGAAGGGGAGTTTGCCGCCACGGTCCTTTCCATAGCCAATCGTAAGAATGATAGCGTCGCGCTCGTCGCCCTGCACGCGCTCCAGGTTCTTCACAAAGAACCGCTGGGGTCGATTCAGGTCAAAGAACTCTTCCAGGTCTGGCCGCTTTTCCAGCGCCTGGTCCAATGCCGCTTCCACCTGCCGGGCGTGCTTGATTCCCATGGCGATCACGCCCAGCGTTTCGCTCGGGCGGTCCGTCGCGTGGCGAAGCACCAGCTCGACAACTTTCCGAACTTCGGCGGCAGAACTCTCCTCTTCGCCATCCTTTCCCTGCTCCTGCTGCACCAGAACGTGCGACAC